>NZ_CAXBMP010000041.1:0-28676 GCF_963976965.1 uncultured Alteromonas sp. | reverse complement strand
AACTCTTTACCATGCCGGTCAAAAACTAATCACGAAAGATCAACAGGCCTTAGGCATGCATCAGTAATAGCTTGCCAGTTTTTCGCTTCAACCCACTCAGGTTTTGCCACCCAAGTTCCACCCACAGCAAAGATATTGCTCATGGATAAATAATCTTGGTAGTTACTTTCTGACACACCCCCGGTTGGACAAAAACGTGTATCTTTAAATAGTCCACCTACCGCTTTTAAAAACGCTGCGCCGCCAGATAGAGATGCAGGGAACAACTTCATTTCACGAAAGCCATGTTCTCTTGCTAATACAATATCAGCAACGGTGGAAACGCCAGGTAACACAGGTAAGCCACAGGCTGTTAAAGCTGTGAGTAAGCGCTCGGTGACGGCTGGCGTCACTATGAAATCAGCGCCCGCGTCTTTAGCAATTTTTAAAGAAGCTTCATCGATAATTGTTCCCGCGCTTACAATCATTTCAGGTAGAGCGGCTTTTATCGCTGTAATAGCTTCGGCAGATTTTTCTGAGCGAAGTACCACTTCTACTGTGCGCAAGTTCGCTTCATACATCGCTTTTGCGATATCTACACCGTCGTCTGCGTTATTGACTTGGATAATAGGTAAAAGCTTCTGCTCTCCCATAATTGAAGATATAGAATTCATAGTTTTCTCTGTGTAATTTTGCGTAAGGATCAGGTTAAATTTTTACTAAAGAGGCTATAAGCGGTGGCATCCACAATGGCGCCTTTGTGCTGGATGACAAAGCCCGCACTTTTTGATGCTTTCTCGACCGCTTCTTTTTGTGACGAATCATCTAGTCGTGCCCCAAGGTAAACGCCGTTGAAGGCATCGCCTGCAGAGGTTGTATCTACCACATTCTTAACTGGCGTAAGCGGGACTTGAGAGATATCGCCCTGTTGGTTAATAACGGTAACGGCATCACTGCCATTTTTTATAATCACTTCGTCGAAGGTGTAATCACTCAAAAATTTCAGTGTTTCGTCGATAGTGTCTATGCCATATAAGAAGTTAAAATCTTCAATACCGGGAAGAATAATATCTGCTAGCTCATAAGCTTTTGCGTAAAGGCGCTTAGCATCGTCTTTACTTTTCCACAACGAAGGGCGGTGGTTGATATCAAAAACTAACTTAACGCCAGCTGATTTTAATCCGGTTAATAAAGAGAAATACGTCGAAAGGTCTTCTTCGTTTATTATCGCTAGGCTAATACCACTAAACAACACCATGTCGAAGGCAGTCATTGCGGCAATATCGTTGCTATCTAGCGTTTGCATCATGCTTTTTGCTGCAGAATCCGAACGCCAATAAACAAATGAGCGTTCACCCGTATCATCTGTGTATATACGGTAAAGGCCTAGGTGCTTCTCTTCATGCCTGCCAATAAATCGTGGATTTATCCCCTCATTGACAGCATGCATGACCATTTCATCACTTAGCGCATCTTTGCCGACTGCACTGATGTAATAAACATCATGTTGGGGAAACGTACGTTTCATATAAACTGCTGAATTATATGTGTCACCTGCGAAACCTTGAGAGAGTAAGCCGTTCTCGGCTTCCCTAAGCTCTGACATACATTCGCCAATAAAACCAACTCTCATGCTACACAGACTCCAATTTAATATGCACTGTCTACTTAACGTAGTAGCCGTTTAATCCGAAGGCCAGCTAAATATTGATTCCAGATAGACTTCGCTTACCTAATCCCCTTTTTTATGGGATTATCGTTGCTATCTAGCCTAATCACAGTGAACCTATACTGATTTCACTTTTTTGCTCGCCAACTATGGCCATATAAGCCATTTACGATGTTCATTTTGTGTAAAAGAAATGTCACACGAAAAACACAATCTAACCAATCGGACGACCAAATACAACCAATTTACTTTACCAGATAGCAACTCAGTTATTACCAAGCGTAAATATCTCGACATTTATTCGTACTTTTAACTGTGATTAGCACAACGATATTTGTCGCACTTTGCGAATAGACGCATTTTCAGGCTACAATCTGTGTAACAGCGACGTTACCAATATATGTAAATAAGGTTAAAACATGAAATCTCGCCGGCTTTTCTGGAGTATTGTAGAAAAACTCGAAGACTTAATCGATCAAGGTATATGCCCAGCTGGGAGTCGACTGCCAGCGGAACGAGAACTAGCACAGACCTACAATGTGAGCCGTCCTACTATTCGTGAGGCGATAATCGCATTAGAGGTTCGCGAACGAGTGGAAGTGAAAACCGGGTCAGGAGTCTATGTATTAGCGCAAAAGAATGCCCAACATTCAGCAAAAACTATTAGTGCTTTCGAGCTTACTCAAGCCAGAGCATTGATTGAAGGGGAAGCCGCCGCGCTGGCTGCATCCACGATAAGCGATGACGAGGTTTCTGCGCTTAAGAAAGCCCTATCAGATATGGCCTCTCCAGATATTGCGGATGAAGCTGATCAGCGTTTTCACCATATTATTTCCCAAGCTACACATAACCATGCAGTGCAACTTTCGGTTGAAAATCTATGGGAACTTCGTCGTTCAACGCCCGAAATAGTAGCTGCCTATAACGATGTCTGCTCTCAAGGTATTGAACAACGAATAAAAGAACATACGGAAATTTTCAACGCCATTGCCAACAAAGACACTGCTGCCGCTCGTAAAGCAATGCACAGCCATTTTAATCGTCTAATAAACGCGTTATTTGATGCTAGTGAAGCGAGAGAGTTAGAAGAGATTAAACGGAAAACGGATAAGACAAGAGGCTTATATTCGATTTCTCATCTAAGTAAATAAATCACCTGCCTTGGTGAAAACCGTTTTTACGTATAGCACAAACAAAACAGGCTTCTTTCGAAGCCTGTTACTTAGTAGGATACTCAGAGTATTTTTGCTTTTCTTGTATGAGTTTGTATTTGAGTAAATCTGTTTTTACTAATACGGGTGTCTAAAAGTAGCGCGTCATCATTAGTCGCGTTAGCTTCAACTCAAAATATATAAACATCACGCCACTTTGTCAACCACAAACAAGAAAAGATATTACCAGTAACCATTACCAATAAGCATTGAGAGGCTATAACGTTACCTTCTTCAACTTAGCTGCTTTTATTTAAATACGCATTTTGCGTACAAAATTACTTTACGGCATGCAAAATTCAGTTTAAAAAGCGCGCTATTGTTTAGTCTATAATTTCGAGTATTCTGCTCGTCATGGTTTTGCGAATTACAATCAAATGATCCTAAATACGTTTTTCGACTTCATACAAGAAAAATGGACGCTGATACAAGCATCGGTGTATACCACGACGTTTCTCATTCAAGTTTTGCTCATCGCAGTGATATACGCACTGGCCTTTATTCTGGCAAGACAAGTTAGAAGGCCTTTCAAGTTCACACGGGAAGCACCACAAAGCGGGGCACATACAATACACAACATGCTATTCAAACTTGGCGGCACACTGTTCCCCGTCATTACCATTAGCATACTCAAATTGACTACGGTTTTAGGTGAACAATTTCAATTCGATGCTTGGGTACTAGAAATAGCGGTTGTTGTGGCAGTTATGCTATTTGTTGCTTCCTTGATTAGAGGGTTTATAGATAACCCCGTTTTCGCCGGTTTCATGCGGTGGGTAGGCTTGCCTATTTTATTCTTACATTTAGTGGGCGTATTACCTGTTGTTACTAGTGCGCTGGAATCGATGTCGTTATCGATTGGCAATGTCGATATTTCAGCCTATGGAATAACACGCGTATTTCTTTTTGGCGGCTTGTTGTTTTGGTTAGGTCGAGCATCTAACACCCTTGGAAAAGACATTATTCGCAGCCACACCACGCTAGATGTGTCTACTAAAGAAGTGTTCGCAAAACTCTTTGAAGTTGCGTTATTTTGTATTGTATTCCTGCTGCTACTAAACGTGATGGGAATAAATCTAACCGCCTTAGCGGTATTCGGCGGTGCACTGGGCGTAGGGTTGGGCCTTGGGCTGCAATCTATCGCTTCAAACTTTATATCCGGCATTATTATATTGCTTGATAGGTCGTTAACCGTAGGTGATTTCGTAGAACTTGAAGACGGCCAAAAAGGTATCGTGCGGGAATTTAAAATGCGTTATGCGGTTCTCGAAACCTTCGACGGTAAAGACATACTCGTGCCTAACGAAAAGTTCATTAGCTCGTTATTAATCAACTGGACTCACAAAGATCCTAAACAGCGCTACCGTATCGATTTTTCAGTCGCTTATAAAACTGATATTCGAGCAATGGTAGAAATTATAAAAGATGCAGTAGCTCAACATCCTCAGGTTATTAGTGGTGAAGACATCCCCTTTGAAGAACTGCCAGATTGCGAAATAGACAGTTTTGGTGACTCGGGCGTGAATATGTTTGTTGAGTTTTGGATGGATGGTGTTGATGATGGAAAAAACCGTGTTGGCGGAGACCTTTTATTAACCGTGTTCGAAACCCTGAGAGAACATCAGATTGAAATCCCCTTCCCTCAACGTGAAGTACGCGTGGTTAACGAAAACGGTATTGGTATTCGAAATACCACCCCTTAGTAGCGAGAAAGTAATACATTCCACTGCCATTGGGCATCGCGTAGATTTAGCAGGTCGATAAACTTCTGATAATCGGCCTGCCCCATGGCATGGGCCACCGTTTTTAGCTGAGCTTTGGCTCTTATAGCTTTCACCTGTAGTAACTCTAAGCGTTTGTCGGCACTTTCACCAAAGTTAGTGTCTAGAATTTCATTGGCTTTTTTATTTGCATCCCAAAAGGTTAGCACATAGCCAATGAGTTTCAGATGTACACCTATCATCTGTTTACTTTCCAGAACGTGAGCCAAAGTAGATGTAGTCAGCCTTTTTTTAAAGCCACTCTCCGTTTCTGGTTTTGCGCTAACTGATAAGTGCTCAAGTGCTTCTTTGTATTCTTCAATTAGCCTAATATGCTGCTCGCCCTCATACTGCTCACTTGAAAGTGAATTCAAATCCTCTGCCAGTATTTCTAGGTTCACAAGCTGTCGCTGTATCGTTGCCATGATTAGTTATTAAATACTTAGGTATGCTAGATGGTTTTATGGGTTATTGACTGATGCATCGCTAGCATTCAATCATTGCCTTATCATCACTACTTTGCAGGTATTTTCTGCCATTGCTACTCTGCATTCAGTCTTTACGCTTTGACTGTCATTTATTCATCGCCACTTCTATGCATTTACAACGAGATAATTTAAAACGAGATAATTTACAACGAGATAATTTACAACATGACTAAAGCGCGTATTAATTTTTATCTAAGCTGTTCAGTGTATAGAAAGTTTGCGGGAGGTGCAGCGTTAATCTTGGGTATCTTTCTAACGCCTTTCAGTGTTTCCTTTTATTTCTTCAATGTAAAAAACGCGGGCACTTCAATAATGCCCGCGTTTCTATTAAGTAAATGAGCCTTTAACTTTACTGATTTAAAGGGCTGCTTAAGTCATGACGTAAATCGAAGCGATCAAGGGTCATCACTTTTGTCCACGCATCTACAAAATCCTCTACAAATTTAGTTTTCGCGTTGTCGTAAGCGTAAACTTCAGACACTGCACGCAATTCACTATTTGAACCAAATACTAAATCAACAGGTGTAGCCGAGTAGAGTACCTCACCCGTTTTACGGTTTATGCCCTCATAAACAGCGGCGTCGTCTGTTTTTCTCCACTTCACATTCATATCAAGCAATGTGGTAAAGAAATCATTGTTGAGCGCACCTACCTTATTAGTGAAAACACCATGAGTGCTATTACCGTTGTTCGCACCTAACGAACGCATACCACCAATTAGTACCGTCATTTCTGGAACGGTTAAGTTAAGTTGGTCTGCTTTATCTACCAGCATTTCTGCAGGTGAACGATAGCTAGTATCTGCATTGTAGTAGTTGCGGAATGCATCAGCCGTTGGCTCTAACAGTGAGAACGAGTTCACATCAGTTTGCGCTTGGGTTGCATCACCTCGCCCTGGTACGAACGGTACCGAAATTTCAACGCCTGCATCGGCAGCCGCTTTTTCAATAGCCGCCCCACCTGCTAATACAATGAGGTCAGCCAACGAAATTTTAGGACTTGATGACTTACCGCCATTAAAGTCTTTTTGAATTTCTTTTAATTTAGCGATCACAGCTTTAACGGTTTCAGGTTCATTTACCGACCAATCCATTTGTGGTGCAAGTGCAATACGAGCACCATTTGCGCCACCTCGGTAGTCAGATGCTCGAAAACTTGCCGCCGAGCCCCAGGCTGTTTTAACTAACTGTTGTACGCTAAGCCCCGAATCTAAAATAGTTGCTTTTAACTTTTTCGCGTCGCCATCACTAACTAGCTTGTGATCAGTAATGGTTACTGGGTCTTGCCATACAAAATTTTCTTCAGGAATATCGTTACCAAGATAACGTGCTTTAGGGCCCATATCGCGGTGGGTTAGCTTGAACCAAGCCTTAGCAAAGGCGGTTTGATATTCTTTTGGATCAGCAAGGAAGCGTTCTGCTATCTTACGATATTCTGGGTCATACTTAAGCGCGAGATCGGCCGTTGTCATAACCGGAGCATGTCGCTTCCCTTCTACATGAGCGTCTGGCACTGCTGTTTGCGCAGACTCATCAGTAGGTATCCATTGAATAGCGCCTGCCGGGCTGCGAGTTTGTTCCCACTCAAAACCAAGCAAGTTTTGCAGATATAAACTGGTCCAACGGGTAGGAAGTTGGGTCCAAGCACCTTCTAAACCACTAGTCACTGTGTCTTCAGAATGTCCTTTGCCACAGTTGTTCTTCCAACCAAGGCCTTGTTCTTCCACACCTGCACCACCAGGTTCTGCTTCTAAACAGTCTGCAGGCTTGTGAGCGCCATGCATTTTGCCAAATGTATGACCGCCAGCGATAAGCGCCACTGTTTCTTCTTCATTCATGGCCATGCGATTAAATGCGGTGCGAATGTTCTTCGCTGAACCCAAAGGATCAGGCACACCTTTAGGCCCTTCCGGATTAACGTAAATTAAACCCATGTGCGTCGCGCCTAATGGGCGTTGCAACTCTCCGCCCTTTTCTTCTCGATCGCTAGCCAGCATTTCTACTTCAGGTCCCCAATAAACCATATCAGGTTCCCAGTCGTCGGTACGACCACCCGCATAACCATAGGTATCAAAACCCATGTTTTCCATACCTACCGTGCCGGCAAGTATCATAAGGTCACCCCAAGATAATGCTTTCCCGTACTTTTGCTTTATTGGCCAAAGCAATCGGCGCGCTTTATCTAGGCTTGCATTATCAGGCCAGCTATTGAGCGGGTCGAAACGCATTTGGCCACCATCGCCCCCGCCTCGACCATCTAACGTACGATATGTCCCCGCACTATGCCATGAAAGTCGGATAAAGAATGGACCATAGTTTCCATAATCTGCAGGCCACCAATCTTGAGAGGTCGTCAGCAATTCATTCACATCCGCTTTAACTTGGTCTAAATCGAGTGAAGAGAATGCTTTTGCGTAGTCAAAGTCATCGCCTAGCGGGTTTGAGCGGCTGTCGTGATCACGAAGTTGAGATAGGTTTAATTGTTCTGGCCACCAAAAATTATTCGTTCTAGCCTGAAAAGGCTGAACCATGCCAGACCCTTTTGCGCCGGCTGGTTTGCTAATTTCATTGTTAGCAAATGAATGCGACGTACCTAGTGCCAATGAAATCAAGCCTGCTAATGTAGCCTTGCGTACCCTGGTAATTTTCATATTGTTGTTCCATTTATTATGTGTATACATCTGCAAATGTATGCGTTTTGTAGTTCGCCCACCCGCCACAATTTGCAGTTAACAATTAATTCACATAGTTAATGTAGTTATCGGTTCGCTTAAAGGACAGTTAAAAAATTGAATTAACCCGATAGGAAATACTGATTAAGGCATTCGTTCTAAAAACAGATATTTAAAAACGTTGACTCAATCAACCTGAAAAACGTGTTTACGCATTTCAGAAGCCGTGTACTCTTTTCATACCCCAAGAAAGTTATGCCGTACAACTTTTAATCGGCGGCTAAAACTTACTCAACTTGAACATAAAACTGAGTAAGACCGTGAAACTCTTTCCCAATATTTCCCTCGTTTAAGACAATTTTACGCTGGCACGCCGATTGAATAGTCAGTGTTATCAAACGTGAAGCATTTCATCTTCACGTGGATCTTCCTTTATCGGAAGCTAATGGAACGTTGGAAATTAAAACGAGGATGTCATTATGAAAAACACACTTACAGCACTTGCAGGTATTGCAGCACTTACATCATTCGGTAGTTTTGCTCAGTCAAACGACTACTCTCTCGACGAAAGTGGTTTCTATGTTGGTGGTAACTACGGATACCTTCGCGTAGAAGGTGAAGACGATTTTGATGACGACAAAGATGTATGGCAAGGACTTGTCGGTTATAAGTTCAACGAATGGGTTGCGGTAGAAGGTAGTTTTATCGACTTCGGTGACTATGGCAACGACATTGCTGGCGGAGATACCGATGGGTACACGGCGGCGATTAAAGGAATTCTTCCAATAACAGACCGTTTTTCACTGTACGCTAAAGCGGGACAGTTGTGGTCAGAAACAGAATATAACCTAGGCGGTGTTTCTAGTGACTATGACGACGAAAGTCTTTTCGTTGGCGCAGGCTTAAGTTATGCCATCACAAAAAACTTTTTGGTTAACGCCGAATACACAGTGTATGACGCCGAGCTAGATGCAGAAGAAGCCGTAGATGATATCGACGATACTAACTTTGAGACAGATTTAAAGCAGGCAAGCATCGGTGTTGAATATCGATTCTAAATACCAAAGTTAATTGAGTTCCCCCTAAATGCGGCGCTTTACAGCGCCGCATTTTTATTTACATCCCTTACTAAAAACAGTTACCTCCAAAACAGGTTAATGAATGTCAAGCTAACGACATGTTTTTGAGATAGCATAATTCATTCCTATAAACGAAAAGACGGCAGTAGACCTCATGCTAACACTTGCTCTTATCTACCTTGGTGCTGCGCTAATCGCTGTACCTATTGCTAAACGATTGGGTTTGGGCTCAGTGCTAGGCTATCTCATTGCTGGGATTTTAATTGGTCCATTTGTTTTATCGCTAGTGGGCGACCAAACCGAAGTGATGCACTTCGCTGAGTTTGGGGTAGTGATGATGCTGTTTCTTATTGGGCTTGAGTTGCAACCTTCCCGATTATGGACCTTAAGGCATTCAATCGTGGGGCTAGGAGGACTACAAGTGTTGCTCTCGACCGGGGCTATTTTTGCCATCACCTATTATGGATTGGGGCTTGCTTGGCAAAGCGCATTGGCAATTGGCTTGATGCTAGCGCTCTCTTCAACCGCTATTGTTATCCAATCTCTGGAAGAAAAAGGCTGGTTAAAATTAGACGCCGGCCAAAATAGTTTCTCGGTTCTTTTATTTCAAGACATCGCCGTTATTCCTATATTGGCACTTATGCCGCTACTTTCATTCCTTCCCGCTAGTGCCGTTGATGGGTCTAACCACTCACTGGTATCGGATTGGTCTGCCATGGGTAAAGTGGGTATTTCTATTGCCGTGATTGTTACCATTATTCTGGCGGGCAAATACATTTCCACCCCCATATTCAGGTACATCTCCCAAACTCATATGCGAGAAATATTCACGGTTTTCGCGCTATTCTTAGTGATTGCAATAGCACTACTGATGCAGACCGTCGGCCTTTCCCCAGCATTAGGCACCTTCTTGGCGGGCGTGGTGCTTGCAGAGAGTGAATTTAGACATGAACTTGAAGCTGATATTGAGCCCTTCAAAGGGCTGTTACTAGGGCTATTTTTCGTTACCGTTGGCGCATCGATTGATTTCGGATTATTAGCTGAGAACAGTTTACTTATATTACTGCTGGTTGTTGGTCTTGTGGCTATTAAAGGTTTAGTGCTTTATGGCTTAGCCCATCTCTTTTCGATTAATTCTCGTCAGCGACTATTGTTCACTTTAGCCCTAGCACAAGGTGGGGAATTTGCCTTCGTGCTACTTTCACTATCTCGAGAGTTGAGTATTTTAAGTTCTCAGGAAGCCAATATTGTTACCTTAGTCGTGGCACTTTCCATGGTTATTACCCCATTACTATTAATGGTTTACGACCGTGCACAGAAATTTCAAAAGTCATCAGCACCTGCATTTGATAAGCCTGAGGAAATAGAGGCTTCTCGACATGTGATTATTGCGGGCTACGGTAGATTTGGGCAAGTTATTGGACGACTGTTAAAGGCCCAAGGTTATGAAGTAAGCGTACTTGATCACAGCCCTAGCCAAATCGACTTGTTGAGACGCTTCGGTAACAAAGTCTTCTACGGCGACGCCGCCAGAAAAGAATTATTAGAAGCGGCAGGGGCAAATTCTGCCGACCTGCTTGTTATTGCCATAGATGACCCGCACAAAACAATCGAAATTATCGACATTGCTCGTAAGCATTACCCAAATTTGAAGTTAGCGGTACGGGCTAGGGACAGGCGCCATGCTTATGAACTTATTCGTATGAAAGTCGGTACCTTTAACCGAGAAACTTTCGACTCTGCATTGGTACTCGCGGTTGAATCATTAAAATTATTGGGGAACGATGATATCGATGCCGAACGCGCAGGAAGGCTATTTAGAGAACATGATGTTGAATCCATGAACCTACTTGCCGAATTGTGGGGTGATGACCACTCTTATGGCGTCGCAATTAAACAGCGGATGGATGACCTCACCCAAGTATTAGCACAAGATACTGAAGCACAAGATATGTTTAATACCTGTGATAGTACTCGAGACCCTAATAAAGCTAACGAGGCGAAAGAAGGATGAAAGTGAATAAAGGCAAAACTGCAACGATAGAATAGCCATAATAAAGTATATATTTTAATAACTTTATCTAATTTACGATACCAGCCTTAGGATGAGTGCCCTATTGCACTCTTTATACTTTGGTATAATCCTGCCTCGAATTAATCTTAAGGGCTGAGTGTTGTACTTTTTTCTAGCCACCTGCATTATTGTTTCTATCGCGGTATGTGCGGCACTTTGCGGCTACTTCACGATAAAAACGGTTTATCAGAAAAAAACAATATTTCGCTACTGGTCAATTGCCAGTGGCTTGCTTTGCGGTAGTTTAATTTCACGTCTTAGCGATACCCTATATGCACTCCCTTCTTCATATTTCATTTTGGGGCTTATAGCTCTTGTAGTCGGTTTCTATCAGGTCTTTTTGGGGTTGGAATCGCTACAAAAACACAAAGACTACAAACTTAACCGCCATGCACTTCCTGTCCTAGGGGTAGGAGTTAGTGGAATTTGTGTATTGTGGTCAATGCCTGCGCTGGCCGAATCTGTGGCTATGTTTTTTTGTGCTGCACTTGTGCTGTTAAGTGAGGGCGTGCTTTACAATGATAATAGAGTAAAAGAGGAAAAGCGTGCCTTGCTCCGCCATTTGCTGCTTATTTCGTCTTTTTCACTTTTCTTACATGGCACGGTATCGGTGGTAAATTCAATTACCGGTGGTATGGATGACTTGTCGTTGCTGTACAAGCTCACCTCTGTGCTGATGGTGATAACCGCTGCATTAATCGTTTTATCGTTGACGCGATGTAGCACAGAGCCAAAATCTCAATCACTTTATCATCGTCCGCTTAGAGGCTCTGGTGCGGTTTTACTAAAACGTGACGACTTTATTCAACAATCCATTAAAAAGCTTCAACAAACTAACAAACATGAAAATGTACTGTTGCTAGTTGAAATAGATGGCTACCAAGACGTGATAGATAACTACGGCGCGAGTGCCGGTGAAAGCGCCAGTTCTCAAGTGGGGCAGTCTCTTATTCATTTTACCCGTTCAAATGATATAGCGGGGCAAATAAGCGAAAGTAAGTTTGCGATTATGCTAAGCGGTGTCACTATTGACTCGGTTCATGTGGTTGCTGATAGATTGGTAAAACAAGTATTTTCCAAAAATGTCCAAACGCTAGACAGCGCGCCCATGTTTACTGCCAGTATCGGGATTGCGCCTTCCTCAGATATCGTATTCTCGTGGCAACAAGGAGAGCCGTTCGATGAATACAGCATAAAACGACATGACGGTACTAGTTTAGTCTACATGCTGTCACCATTTAAAACGGCCACACTGTAAGTTTTGCGCTGAATTATCGCGCTTATCTTCAATTTTCCATTACGCCTCAATTACCCTCTTCCTATGAAAAAGTTACATTCTCCGGTTCCGACCAAATGAAAACTCTTCACTCAAACAGCCTTAAAAACATGATTTATTAGTAAGTTAGGGTCCAAACCTAACACTACTTTGATCCGGAACGTTTCCTGCAACTTCTTTGTATATTTACTTTATTACACGGAAGCGATTTCGGGAGACAACATGGTTGATAACAATAATATATTCAAACCAGGTGAAAACTGTTGGGTTAGCAGCAAAGCAAATTTTGTTGCGCCACTCATAGATTGTGGTAACTATTACAAAGCGCTACACAGCGCTATTGTAAAAGCCAAACACAGTATTTTTATCATTGGGTGGGACATTGATAGCCGGATACGCCTTTTAAGAGGTGATGACGAAGCAAACAGTGAAGCCCCGAGTGTTGTCAGTGATTTACTTGCATGGAAAGCAGAAAATAACCCCGACTTAAACATTTACCTGCTACGCTGGGATTCTTCTCTCGCATTTTTCTCTAAACGAGAAATGTGGGCAAAAGAAGTGTGGGAAGAAAAAACCCCAGATAACGTGCAAACCGAGCTTGATGACACCATCCCTATGGGCGGCAGTCAGCACCAAAAAATTATCGTGATTGATGATGAGCTGGTTTTCTCTGGTGGCATGGATATTTCAACGAATCGCTGGGACACCCGTGACCACCCCGTAGTATCTGAAGAACGAGATGGGCCCGACGGTGAGTACCCTCCGCTACACGATGTGCAAATGGTATCTTCCGGTCCAGTAGTGGCTGATTTTTCTAAACTGGTTCGTTGGAGGTGGTTGCGGGTTGCCGAAAGTGAACCGGTAGAGATTCGCGCCCAAGCCGATACGTCTGTAGATGGTCCTATTCCCGACACGTGGCCTGAAGGTTTTCCGCCCATCTTTGAAGAAGTCGACTGTGCGCTAGCTAGAACAATTCCGTTTATGGACGAAGTTGAGCCAGCGCAAGAAGTACGCACCATGCTACTTGATTTAATCGGTCAAGCCGAGTCGCTTATCTACATTGAGAATCAATTTACTACTCGTCAGGAAATTGCCGAAGCGTTGAACAAACGTATGAAGGCACGTCCTGACTTACACGTCATTATTGTCAGTTCTTACGAGCCTAAAGGTAAATTCGAATGTGAAGCCTTTTGGGCAAGTCGCATAGAATTTAAATCTATTCTTGAAAAAGACATCGACCCTAAAAGAGTAAAGTTGACTTACTCGTCGTGCGAAGACTTACAAGGCAGAAAAGCCTACAAGCGCATACATTCTAAGGTAATGACCGTTGACGACAAATACTTAGTGATAGGATCGTCTAACCTAAGTAACCGTTCTATGACACTAGATACAGAAATTGACGTTGTGCTTAGCGGCAACAGCGAGCTAAACCGAGCGGCAATTTTGAATGTTCGTAACGATTTACTTGCTGAGCATACCGGTAGAGATATCTCAGATATGCCTGCACTGTTTGCAGAAGAATATCCTGTTGAAGCATTAATCCATGGGCAAATTGCACACGGATATGTATTAACCGAAGTTCGTGATGAAGTTTTCACTACGCAGTCAGTGAATAATGTATTTCGTTCTTTATCAGATCCAGAGGAGCCTTTAATTTCTATGCCTTCTTTTGATGGTGGGGCGCTACCCGCGCGTAACCCAAGACGTAGAACTATTATGATCATGTTGGGGCTAGCCGTTATTGCTGTGCTCGGTGGCCTGATGTTCTGGGCGAGCCAATCCATTTCGTGGTTAAGTGGTGAGAGTATTAATGCGTTCCTTGAAAAGAGCAGAGGCACTTACTTTGCACTGCCTACGGTATTATTGGTTTATGTAGTGGGAGGCATACTCTTCTTCCCCGTTACCGTATTGTCATTAGCGGTTGCCGCTATCTTCGGCCCTATTTGGGGGCCAATATACGGCATCATGGGTGCCCTGCTAAGCTCTGCTATTTTATTTGCTATCGGTAAACTTTCTGGTGACGCTGGCCTTCGGAAGGTGGGTGGACCGAAAGTAGAAGCATTGGATGAGAAACTGAAACAAAGTGGAATAGTGGGTGTTGCTGCCATTAGAATGTTGCCTATTGCCCCCTTTAGCTTAGTAAACTTAGTTGCAGGTATTTCATCAATTGGTTTATTACAGTTTCTGATCGGTACTTTCTTTGGCATGTTCCCCCCAATGATTGCGAAAGGATTGGTAGGTGACTCTATAACTCAAATCTTCCGCAACCCGTCGGTTGAAACCATTAGCTATTTAGTAGGCGGTATTGTGCTTTGGGGCTTAATGATTTGGGGCTCTCAAAAGTTCGCTCGCTATTATCAAGAATCTCGTCAAAAACGTGCATCGGAAAGTAAAGAATGTGCCGCATAATTAGTTACAACATTCATAGTGGGCTAGGCAGGGACAAGTTACAAAATTATCACCGAATTGGGCAATTTCTAGCTGAATCGGGTGCCGATATTGTACTTTTACAAGAGATGGATACACGCCCATCCGAGCGTGCGATTGAGCGAGATATTGAAGATATTTGTGCTAAAAATGTCTACAACTTGGTGTCTGCCCCTGCCCTGCATGAGCCAAGCGGATGGTATGGCAACGCTATATTGTCGCGCTTCAACGTTATTGAACAAGAAACCTTTGACGTAAGCCAGCAGGGGCGACAGCCCAGAAATGTACAAGTGGTAGTGTTACAAACTGACAAAGGACCCCTTACTGTCGTTAACACCCATAAAGGACTTAAGCGATTAGAGCGCCGCTCGCAATTCGCATTGTTGCATGATTATCTTGAGCAAAGGATGCAAGCCCATCCCATGCCATTGGTATTGGCGGGAGACTTCAATGAGTGGCAATTCTTTTCACGGGCTTTCACCTCGTTGAACAAGCTTTTGAATCAACATAAGGTAGGCGCTACCTTCCCGAGTCAATTTCCAATTTTCTCTTTAGATCGTGTGTGGGTAAGTGACGACATCACGGTTTCAGAATGCAAAAAGCTGACATCAAAAAAGGCGAGCGTCTTTTCTGACCACCTGCCAGTTCAACTCGACATTAGACTTCCAGAAGCCAATACGCCTTTCATTTCTGACTGATCAGTAAACGCTAAGGAGCCTCGCCAGTGTTGCAGCGCCTGCTCACTGGCGACAACTTGTTTTATCACTTTAAGCATTTTTAAGACGGCTTCGTTTAACGGGCTCGTTTTGTTAGTCGCAGCTAGCACCAATCGCTGCATTTCCGGCTCAACTATTTTTAACGTAGAAACCAAGCCCGATTCTTCAAGATGAAAAATGGCCGATGTTGGTAGTATCATTACCCCTTCTCCTTGCATAACTTGTCGCAACCCTGTCATCAACTGCCCCGAATAGGCTAAATTATGCTGCAAATTGACACCCGTCGCTTTTTCATAATGTTCGATAAGCTTGCCTAATGCGTCTTTATTGCCAGGCGATAATAGAGGGAATTGGCTCAACGCCCAAAACGGGATACTTTCTCTGCCCGCAAGGTGGCTGTACTCACTGGATGTTGCTTGATTAGCCATTACCAAGTGCAAGTTTTCACGAATAAGCGGTGAAACCGTCATAAACCTTGGGTCAACGTCTTGCTCGTAGGTTAATGCAATATCGACTTGCCGCCCTTCTAACCACCCCTTTACTGAATACGAAGGGCCAGTACTTATTTCCAATTTTAGTTTTGGATGGTTTTGCTTTACTTCTGCAATAAGCGGCATGGAAAGTACATTACCGATAGACGGAAGCATACCCACTTTTACAGTACCCGCCGTTTTCCCCACTAACTCTCGCAGTTCAGATTTAGCGTTATTAATATCATCCATGAGCCTAGTGGCATGAGTGAGAAACAAGTCGCCCGCTGGGGTTAACGTTACCCCAGAAAAGGTTCGGCTTAGCAACTGCGCCCCCATCTCTCTTTCAAGGCTTGCTAACTGCTGACTAATGGCAGGCTGGGCGATATCAAGCTCACGTGCTGCACCTGCAATACTGCCTTTGAGTACCGTGGTTAAAAAATACTGAAGTTGCTTAGAGTTCAATGTCTAGTTTCCCGAATATGACAGTTTTGTAACACAACGCCATAAAGCACAGGTCGCTTTATTGAGATTAAAATCAGCAAGTTACATGCCACAGACCAGTAAAGCCCAACTAACACTTGTTAATATAAGGTTAAACCCAAAGCTGCTTTTATTTTTTTCATACTAAGCTAGAACAATTAAAGACATTAGAATCAGATAGTTAAATACAGCCTCAATACTTTTCTTATACCCCTCAATATTCTTTTTTCTTTCGCGATTTTAAAAGAATTTTTAGCCTGAGTGTTAATACAGGTAACCACACAAAACATTTATAAGATGCAGGATGCATCAAGGTGGTGCTTGTTATGCCAAACGTGGGCGGCATTAGTCCCTGCTCCAAGTGAAGAATAACAACTCATAACGGCTCGTTTTAGGGAACACACATGAGAAAAAACAAAATACATAATTCAATTGCACTAGCGTTCACTGGAATCACTTTATCTTTGGCAGCACCACTCGCGCTAGCGCAAGAAGCTGAAGAAACCGCAGTAGATACTCAAAATGTTGAAAAAATTGCTGTTGTTGGTGCACGTGGTGCACCTCGCTCAGTAACTAGCTCTCCTGTACCTGTTGATGTATTAAGTGCTGAAGATATTGAAGCAGTAGCCTTCACCGACATGAACAACGTACTAATGACTTTGGTTCCATCTTATTCAGTAGGCCGACAGCCCATTTCTGATGGTGGTACTTTCATTCGTCCTGCAACGCTACGTGGTATGCCCACAGATAAAACTTTGGTGCTAGTTAACTCAAAACGCCGTCACAGAGCAGCGTTGGTATCTATTGGGGGTTCTGGTACACAAGGCCCTGATATCGCGACTATTCCTACCGCTGCGATTGGCAGTGTAGAAGTATTACGCGATGGTGCAGCCGCCCAGTATGGCTCTGACGCTATTGCTGGTGTTATTAACTTTCAGTTAAAAGAGAACACTGAAGGTGGGTCTTTCACCGCTGACTACGGTAGCTATTTTGAAGGTGACGGCGACCAAATTACCATTACAGGTAACAAAGGTTTTGCGTTAGGTGATGATGGTTTTTTAAGTATTTCAGCAGAATATTCAGACAGCGAAGCCACCTTTCGCGGCGAGCAATACTGCGAAGATTGGTTTTGTGTAGATGAACAATCAGAACAATACATTGCAGATGCCGCCGCAATGGCTAGCTCAGTGCATGATTCTGATGTAGTTCAGCCTTGGGGACAGCCAGATACTAGTGGTACTCGCATCTTTTTCAATGCCGGCTATGCATTAACGGCTGAAATGGAGCTTTACGCGTTTGGTAACTACTCTGAAAGTGAAGGTAGCGGTAACTTCTATTATCGTTACCCAGGTAACGGCACTATAGAAGATATTCGGCTAGAAGATGGTTCTATATGGAGCCCTACTGAGTTTTTCCCTGGTGGCTTTACGCCGCGATTTTCAGGCGATGTGACCGACTACTCTTTTGTTGGTGGTATTAAAGGAATGTCTGGCGACTTAGGCTATGACATAAGTGGTCGTTACGGGTATAACGATATTTCATACACCCTTGCCAACACAATTAACCCCTCTATGGGTAATGAGTCACCTACCTCATTTAAACCCGGTGACCTAACTAACGAAGAAACGCAAATTCAGGCTGATTTCACTTACGACTTCGACGAATATATTTTGGCCTTCGGGGCAAGCTATCTTGACGAGTCTTATGAAATTTCAGAAGGCGGAGTAGATTCTTACTTTGCAGGGCCTTACGCAACCTCTGATCCTTGGGGCTTCTGTGACGGAGATGCGGCTAGTGCAGCTGGTTTAGCCGTCATAGGTACCGGTTCAACGCTAAATTGTGCTGACAGTGATGATGCGGTTTATACCGTGGTGGGTGTAGGCTCAAATGGTTTCCCTGGTTATTCACCTGACTACTCAGGTACGTATAGCCGTGACTCTTACGCGGTATATACTGATATTTCTGGTGACATTACTGACGAATTATTCGCACAAGCCGCTATACGTTATGAAGACTATTCAGACTTTGGTTCTGAGGTGGTTTATAAGGTTGCGGGTATTTACCAAATTAATGATGAAATTGCAGTAAGAAGTTCATACGGTACGGGCTTTAGAGCTCCAACGCCAGGTCAGCAAGGTACGACTAACGTATCGACTCGCTTGCCTGATGGCTTTCCTGTTGCTACGGGCTTATTCCCAGCGGGCGGTGATGTAGCGCAAGCATTAGGCGCTGAAGAACTACTTCCTGAAAAATCAACTAACTTCACACTTGGTTTAACCGCTAGCTTTGGTGATCTAACGCTTACTGCCGATTACTACAACATTAAACTAGAAGACAGACTGTACTCAGTATCTACACGAGATGTGTCTACTACGGTAGTCACTGACCCAGACGCTGATGGTTATGATGCCTACCAGAACTACTTGGCACTATCAGGTGCGGGCGTTTCAGGAGCAGAGTCCATTGGGGGTGTATTCTTCTTCCAAAATGCGTTCGATACGGTTACTGAAGGTGTAGACCTCGTTGCCACTTATAAAATGGAAACGACCTACGGTTCAACGATGATTACAGGGTCTATTAACTATAACGATACCTCGTTCGACTCTGATCCTAGCGAATTCTTGGACCCCGAGGACATATACGATTTTGAACATGGTACGCCAGAAATGCGCGGTGTGTTCTCTGTGACACATAGTTATGATGTGTGGTCTGCGGTAGCACGATTGAGTTACTACGGTGAATACGAAAATGTAGGCAGCGATGATGGTACCGTAATCGATGCCGAAACAATTCAAACCTACGGCTCTGAATTTATGTTTGATATTGAAGGGTCATACCTTATCAATGAAAACCTAACGTTATCAGTAGGTGTACGTAACCTATTTGATAGCTATCCAGACCCTTCAACAAATGGTGACGCCTGCTGTGGTCAAGTCTATGACTCAGGATCAGTCGTCGACTGGCAGGGTGGTTACTACTACACCCGCTTAGCGGCAAGGTTCTAAAAACAACTAATACTAAACACCGGCAAATGCCGGTGTTTATGTTTTCACCCCTCGTTTTATAAGTAAAATTTAAAGGTCTATTCATGTTATTAGAAGTATTTGCTGGAGATGTAGTTTCATGGAAATAGAGCTTCTCTGGTTCGTTGTTACTCTTTGTATTACAGGTGCTATTGCTGGCATTACTGCTGGTCTTTTTGGTAATGGCGGTGGGTTTGTTGTTGTTCCCGCTCTATTAGCCGTATTTCCATTTTTTACGCCCCCATCCCAAGAGCTAGTGAAAGTTGCAATAGGCACTTCTTTAGCTTCTATTGTGGTATCGAGTACCCGCTCAGTTATGGCTCACCATAAAAAAGGCGCTGTAGATTTTGATATTCTAAAATCATGGAGCATCTGGATAGTATTGGGCGTAATAGGCGGTATTTATATTGCCAGTAGCACAAGTAGCGATGGTCTAACGGTCGTTTTTGCGGCAGGTGTTTTACTTTATTCTATTTACTTCTTGTTCCCAGAATTTGTCATTCGCCCTGGTGTGGCATTGTCTATGCCTGAAGGTGTGGCTAAATCAGTACTCGCTTTTGTACTAGGGGGCTTTTCGGCCCTTCTGGGGATTGGCGGAGGCACGCCCATGGTAATTACTATGGTTATCTGTCAACGCACAATCCAGCAAGCAGTAGCCACTGCTGCTGGCGTTGGTTTCCTAATAGGTCTTCCAGGCGCTATCGGCTTTCTGTTTATGAAACATCCTGAAACCGCCATTTTGCCCGTAGGAACTATAGGCTATATCAACATTCCCGCATTAGTTGCCATTAGCATTGGTGCCATTATCACTGCCCCAATGGGAGCAAAAATGGCGCATAACTTCAGCGAGAAAAAATTAAAACGAATGTTTGGTATTTACTTAGTAATTGTTTCTAGCGCTATGTTTTACAAGGCCCTATAAACACTTACGATGTTTGAGATAAGGAATTAACAATGTCACATAATGTTTCAAGACGCCTATTTTTGGGTGGTAGTGCTGCCGCTACTGCCATTGGTGCCTCAGGCTTGATTACGTCTGCGGGGCTTCAAGCTGCAACACCCGCTATGTCCAAAGTACTCTATGGCCCTAAGCCAGGTATCGCCAAACTAAATGCTAATGAAAACCCATTTGGGCCAAGTAAAGCAGCATTGAAAGCGATTGCTACTGCTTCTGCAGAGGGCGGCGCATACTATGCCTACCCCGCTGCAATGACGTTGCTAGACATGATTGCGGAACGCCACGGAATTACACCTAAAAATATTTCGTTAAGTGCAGGCTCTAGCCCAATCCTTTCTTATGCAGCCCTTGCGGCAAGCAAAAAGGGAAAAATATTAGGCCCCGATCTTTTCTGGGATACCACCTCAAAAGCACCAGAGAAACAAGGTGCTCCTGAGATTGTTCGGGTACCTAACACGAAAGATTTGGCAATCGATTTGGATGCCATGTATGCAGCCATTGATGACAGCGTTGGTATGGTGCATATCACCAACCCTAACAACCCAACCGGACGCCTTCTAGACCCTGCCAAGCTTCGAGAGTTTTGTATCAAGGCTTCGAAAAAGACGTTAGTACTTGTTGATGAAGCGTATAATGAACTCACCGACGATCCGCCCGCAAACTCAATGATTCCGTTAGTAAAAGCCGGACACAATATTATTGTTGCACGAACCTTTTCTAAAATTTACGGGTTAGCGGGCATGCGTGTTGGTTACATGATTGCCTCTGAAGAAAATACTGAGTGGATAAATCGCTACGGCATGGGTGGCTACACGCTGAACCAAGCAGGTTTAGCCGCAGCAATTGCGTCTTACAATGATGAAGCTTTTCTAACGTTTGTTAAAGATAAAGTTATAGAAGCAAAAGGCTTAGTGATGGATGGCCTCAAGGCCAATGGCCTAACCGCACTTCCTTCTAGTACTAACTTTATTTTTGTGGACCTTGGTAAAGGAGATGCTGAATTATTTAGAGCCGCGATGGCGGAGAAAGATATTCACATCCGCGGTATTTATCGTACCTATACTAATTGGTCGAGAGTAAGTATGGGTAAAATCGCAGATGTGCAGCGGTATGTTGATGCCATTCCACAAGCACTTGAAACGATGACTAAAAAACAAAACGCTTAACTGAGTTAAAACATCGTAATATTATGCGTGCAGCCACGTTAGGCTGTACGCCTCTCTTATTCCCCCCCTTATCAACTAGTATTTACACGTAAAGTATAATGCTCATAAATGCCCTCTTTGTCATATACTCTTAAAGTATCTTGCGCAAATACACCAACCTAGGTTTTAGAATCTCAGTATGTCTACTAAGCTTCTTTCAGGCGCTAAGAAATTGCACACACTGTATTAACAGACGTTAAAGGAGGCTGTTGATGGCACTATCTGTTTTAGTTACTGACGACTCTAAATTGTCACGCCGTAGCGTAAAAAAGTCGTTACCGCCGGAGTTAGACTACGATATTTCAGAAGCAACTAATGGCCAAGAAGCCATAGACTTGTTAGCGGAAAACACCTTCGACCTTGTGTTGCTTGATTTAACCATGCCAGACGTAGATGGCGTGGACGTGTTGGAATACTTATCTAAGCGTGAACAATGCTTTCCTAACGTTATAGTAATCAGTGCAGATTTTCAGCCCGAAAAACAGCGCATCGTTCTATCCTTAGGGGCGAAACGATTTATTAGAAAGCCGTTGGATAAAGAAGAACTGGCAATGACTATGTTTGAGTTGGGGTATTTATGAGCGCAGTAATACCATTAGACGAGGAACAACGCGATGCGCTGCAAGAATTGCTCAATATTTCAATGGGCCAAGCAGCAAATTCACTCGCGCAACTCATTGAAACCAAAATTGATATTTCAATCCCTAAAATAACCTCAGTGACCCCCACTCAGCTATATACCTTGCTGTTTGGTTCTGACGCTACTTTTCATACCCGCCAGTCTTTTTTAGGTGATATTCAAGGTGAAGTGATGTCAGTACTTTCTCGTTCTGGACTGAGCGAGATGGCAAAACTGATGGAGTACAGTGAACCGCTCAGTAAAGAAGATGTAGAAGAAATTATACTTGAGCTGTCTAATATTCTCGCCGGCGCGTGTTTGGCAGGCTTATCAAGCCAATTAGAACTGACCACCAATTTGAATATGCCAACGTTGTTTACCCCTAACAAAGAAAACTTCGATGAGCTAAAGTGGCAACATAGTTTGGTCATGGAAGTACAATTCACTGTCGCTGTTTCATCCTTTTCTATGCGCGTTGTTTTCTGCTTAGATGACGATTCACTGACAAGAATGAAAGATACCTTAGATGAACTACTAGAATAATGTTTGAGCAACTGGTTGAAAAACTTCCGGTTGGAATTGGCATCGTTGATGAAAACTTTTTGGTGGTTTATTTAAACGACTTTTTTAAAGACCGCCTTCCTCACGAGAATCGCGCTTCGTACAAAGATACACCGGTTACCGAAATTTTTAGCGACCAAGGTAAGTTTCTAAAGCGAAGACTAAAATCGGTTTTTGTTCTGCAGCATCCAAGCTTCAGCTACTGGGAGCAGCGCCCTCATATATTTCCGTTTAAAAGCAGTAGGCCGATTACTGGCGAAGAAACACAGATGTATCAAAACATGGAGATATTGCCGGTAAAGGACAAAAGTACTGGGAAAAAATATGCGTGCATTTTTTTACAAGATGTTACCGCGCAGGCCAGTTATTTTCGTACCCAACAAAAGCTATCTGCCGCACTAAAAGAAGAGCACGAAGCTCAACGTAAACTAATTCGTAAACTTGATACCGCCCAATCTCAACTCATTCAAGCGGAAAAGATGGCATCAACGGGTCAATTAGCGGCGGGCATTGCGCATGAAATAAATAACCCTATTGGTTTTATCAACGCAAACCTAGACACCTTGTCACAATATGCCAATAACTTAATATCCATCTGCGATGGGGTAGAAAATCACGTTGCCGGTTTCAACGATGAACTAAAAGAACAAATCAAAAACCTTTTCGAAGCACAACACTATGATTTGATAAAAGACGACATTGAAGAGTTGCTTGAAGAATCAAAAGCTGGCTTAAATCGAGTTAAAGATATTGTCGATAATCTAAAACAATTTTCCCTCGACAGCACACAAGGCAGTCAGGTTGTAGATTTAAACGACGTCGCCACGCAAACCATCAAGTTGGTATCTACCCAATATGCTTCTCACCACTATAAGGTGGAATCTCCCGACCAAAAGATAGAAATAACGGCAAACCCAGGGATGATAAAACAAGCCTTAATGAACATATTACTCAATGCCGCCCAGGCTATTCCAGACAAAGGCTACGTTAAGTTAACACTATTAAAAAATAACGAGAACGTCACAATTAAGGTACTCGACAGCGGTGAAGGTATTGACCAAAAAAATATGAAAAGAGTCTTCGAACCTTTTTTTACTACCCGCCCTGAAGGTCAAGGCCAAGGGTTAGGCTTGTCCACCGCCTATACCATTGTAGAAAAGCACAAAGGAAAAATTTCAGTCAATAGCAAAGTGGGCAAAGGTACAGTGGTTACAATAGCGCTACCTATCATCTCAGAAGCCGAGTCAACTACAGCCCCTGAGTAACATCTATTGTTGCACCCCATACAGATAAAGTCCTTCATCAGATAAATGGCGTGTTATCTTTCCATGAGACAAGAGGTAGTTTAAATGGGACACACACTCGGCTACGGCAAATACGATATTTCTACCACTCAGTTCCCGTTTAAATAAAACAGGTAACAACTCGACAACGGTCTGAGGCTTATTACAAGCCTCTACGAGTGCATTTAAATGGCGATGGTGATGTTCAATAAGCTCATTCACTCGGTCTTTTACCCCAATAAAAGGTTGTCTGTGTGCGGGTAACACCAAGGTTTTTTCCGGTAAGTCAGTGAAAGGCAGTAGCGTAGACAAATAATCTTGTAGCGTATTGCCCTCAGGCTCCGTTGAATATACCCCTATATTGGGCGTGATCTGCGGTAAAATATGATCGCCTGCTAGCAGTATTCCAAGCTCTTTAGAATATAAACATACGTGCTCTGGTGAATGCCCCCTCCCTATCATCACTTCCCATGAGTTACCTTTTAACGTAAGCACATCACTTTGCTTTAATCGTCGATAACTGATTGGAATTGGCGATACAACGTTGCTGTAACCTTTATTCCCAGACATGAGCGACATCACGTCATCGGATTGTAAACCTGCACGGTGATAGTATTGCTCATCCCGCCAAGCAGAGGTGTCGCTTTTCCCCCCAGTGAACGCGCGCGCAGTAAAATACTCAACCTGCGACATGTACAGTGGCACTTTGAATTGGTCGGCTATCCATCCGGCTAAACCAACGTGATCAGGATGCAAATGAGTAACTAAAACCGCTGAAACGGGTTTATCCAATGCGGCAAAAATTTCATTCCACAAGGCTTTAGTTGTATTCGTACCAAGCCCAGTATCAATAACCACCCAGCCATCATCATCTTCAACAAGATAAAGATTAATGTGGTCAAGTTCGAAAGGCAGTGGCATACGAAGCCAAAGTACGCCTTTCGCTATCTCTGTCCATTGACCTGGAGACGGTTGCTCAATTGCTGGGTAATGCATACATCTTCACCTTTTCGCTGGTATACTTACTTCTATAACGATAGGTAGGCAAAAACAAACGTATCTGTTTGATAATCAACTATAGCGTTAAGTAATAGCACTGCTATACCGAGAGTTATTAAGACCTAGCGAGCATTGGTAAACCATTGACCTCTCTCATTTCGAGTAAAGAAAATCGATTGCCCTGTACTATGAGTCCTTCATTATCTCACCAACGAAAATTAACTTGCCGTGATTAGAAAAGGTTACATTCTCAGTAAACACACTATTGCTAAACAAGCGCGCAGTAAGCATAAAGGCGCTTGCGTTGAAGTGTGGGTATCTACCGACGATGGTCCTGTGTGTCTTCAAAGCGCTTTGCAGAAACCCTCATGTTTTGTTGCTACTGAAAACACAAAAAGCATAATAGAAAAAGCCAAGCGGGAAGGTATTGAGGTTGAAGTTTCCTCTGACAGCTTCTTTACCCTAGAGCAAGTGGAAGTAGACACCCTTAAAACCACGTCTGATTCCCACATGCATCAATTAAGGCAGCTTGCTAAAAGCTTACATATCACTTTGTATGAAGCTGATATACGGCTTGCTGATAGGTATTTGATGGAGCGGTTTATTTACGGCTCATTGGAGTTTATTGCGGCTGACGAAACCGCCACATTAATACCTGAGGCGCGAATTAGACCCGCAATCTACACGCCAAGCCTTTACTCGATTAGTATAGATATTGAGTGCGATGAAAATGAAAATCTATTCAGTATAGCACTAGCGTCTAACGACGTTAATGAAGTGATGTTAGTTTCTGCTTCCACTCATCCCAAGACGTTAGATGTTCCAGACACATTTTCACTTAGCCAGTTTTCTACTGAATCAGCACTGCTCACTGCGTTTATAACGCGTATATGTGAAATCGATCCTGACGTTATCTTAGGCTGGAATGTCAAACAGTTCGATATGGCCGTGCTTGCTAGGCGAGCCAAAAAACAAGGCGTGAAATTTACAATAGGCCGAGACAAACGAGAAGCCTTCGTAAGGGACTGGGATGGTCAAACTATTGTGGATATACCTGGCCGCAGTATTGTAGATGGGATTGAAGCACTAAAAACGATGACCTATCAATTTGATTCTTTCTCTTTAGACAATGTTGCACAGCAGTTATTGGGTGATAAAAAGCTCATACAGAGTGAAGACAAGCTTGGGGCAATAAAGGCCTTGTATTACGAAGACCCCTCTTCGCTTGCCAGCTATAACCACAAAGACTGTGTATTGGTAAATGAGATTGCTACAAAAACTCGATTTATAGAGTTTCTTATCTTGAGAGGCACCTTAACTGGGCTCGATTTGGGAAGACCCGGTGGGTCGGTAGCGGCATTTCTAAATGTATATTTACCAAAGTTGCACCGACAACGTTATGTAAGTGGTGTACGCCCCGAACACGGCGGGTTAGCTAGCCCTGGTGGCTACGTGATGAATTCACAGCCAGGCCTGTACTCTGATGTACTTGTGCTCGATTTTAAGAGCCTATACCCGTCAATTATTCGCACGTTTAAGATTGACCCAATGGGACTTGCTGAGGGCCTTAAATACCCAGAACGCGCCATTGAGGGCTTCAAAGGGGCGATGTTTAGTCGTGACAATCATTTTTTGCCCGATATTATTGACAATCTATGGCGCCAAAGAGACGAGGCTAAAAAGCAAAACGATGCTCCCCGCTCGCAAGCAATAAAGATTTTAATGAATTCATTTTATGGCGTATTAGGCAGTGGCGGATGCCCTTTTTACGACCCAAGACTAGCAAGCTCTATTACTCTGCGTGGGCATGAAATAATGCAAACTACCGCAAAGTGGATAGAAGAAGCAGGGTTCTCAGTTATCTATGGCGATACAGACTCTACCTTTGTACATGTAAATAACAACACAACGTTGGGCACGCCTAATGAAACGGGACAGTCGCTAGCAAACACCATCAATCAAAAGTGGCAAAGCAAGCTTCGTGAAGATTATGATATAGACTGCCATTTGGATATTGAATTTGAAACCCACTTTGAAACTTTTTTTATGCCCACAATTAGAGGTTCTGCGTTAGGCAGCAAGAAAAGGTATGCAGGTTTAAAGCAAATTGGTGATAAAAAAGAGCTGGTTTTTAAAGGGTTAGAAAACGTACGTTCAGACTGGACTGAATTAGCTAAATACTTTCAGTATGAGTTGTATCGACGGGTTTTCGAAAAAGCACCTGTATCTGATTTTATTAAACAAACTGTTGATAATATTCGCCAAGGGAAAGAAGACACCAGACTCGTATATGCTAAGCGACTAAGAAAGCCATTAAACGACTACATCAAATCTTTGCCTCCTCATGTAAAAGCCGCGCGCCTTGCAGATGATATTAATCGTAAAACAGGTCAACGATTACGTTACCAACACAATACAACCATACGCTATGTCATGACAGTACAAGGCCCACAAACTACTGAACATCAAATGGCACCGCTTGATTACGACCATTACATCGAAAAGCAGATAATGCCCATTGCAGACAGTATACTTCCGCTCATCAATCTTTCTTTTTCTGAATTAACCAACGAACAATTATCCTTGTTTTCTAACTAAGGTGATGATGTTGGAGCATTCATATCATGAATGTCACCTCAGATGTAATTTGCCTGAATATTTTTCAACCCCCTGTTGCAAGTTAACAAGGTTGATAAACATCTAACTTTTAGGTTTATTCAATTAATAACTAAAAATCAGTAGCTTATTTCAGTGGCATAAACAATGAATGTGATTAAGTGAGTATTTTATTCCTTGCTCTAACCGAGCAAAGTGTTATCACTACAAAAGGAGAATGTGATGAAAAAGCTTACACTATCACTTGTTATAGGCGCAGTAATGTCAACGACCGCAATCGCTGGAGATATCCAAGGTGGTCACAAATCTAAGGTTAGCGCTGATTTTTCTACATTGGATCATGATGGAAATGGACACATCACTAAAACAGAATTAAAAGAAGCAAACTCTAGTAAATTTTTTAAGAAGATGGACACAGACGGTAATGAAAAAGTGTCCCAGTCAGAGTTTGATAAATATGTAAAAAATAACCCTAGCATGTTTTCTGAAGATATCGTAACGCGGGTTAAATCAAATGGCACTACCGATGCAGTGCTAACTCGTAGAATGACGTCATCAACATCTCAATCCATGAATGAGCCTATGATCACCAGTAGCGGCTCAACCATGATGAAAGGCGAAGAGATGATGGGAAAAGAGATGTCCAGTGAAATGAAGTCTGAAGTTACTGCGAAATTCAATAAAGCAGATCGTAATGATGACGGTAAGCTCTCAATGAAGGAAGTTGAAAAGGCTGGCATTGATGGCGATTTTAGTGAAATGGATAAAGACGACAACCAGTTACTAACCAAGATGGAATTTCGTCAGCATTTAACGCAGTAGCTGTTACTCAATAGGTTAATTAGCTATTTTGTACATTAGTGTATGAGATAACAAAAACCCCGTCTTCGCGGGGTTTTTTACTGCCTGTTCACTTTCTATCACGCATAAAAAAAGGGCTATCCGTTACGATAGTCTTCGTTGTGAAGCAATTTCTTCGAATGGGACCTGGCAGTGTGCTACTCTCACATGGGGCTGGGCCACACTGGCTGGGCCGGTCACCGGAACCCCACACTATCCCCACGCCAGTTACTGGTCGCCGAGTCTCGGCATGCGCTAATACGTTTCAC
>NZ_CAXBMP010000040.1:0-29198 GCF_963976965.1 uncultured Alteromonas sp. | reverse complement strand
ATTTTGCACGCACCGCCTGCACAATCATCGTCTTCTTCTATAACCACTTCTTCTTGACGAGGTAACGGCTCATTGGCTTTAACATCTAATGCTGAAGCGTCTGTCGCACCATCGCGTGTGTTGTGGTAGTACAGGGTTTTTACACCCAGCTTGTACGTTGTTAATAGGTCTTTCAGTAACAGCTTCATAGGAACCTTGTTACCGTCATAACGGCTAGGATCGTAGTTGGTGTTAGCAGAGATAGTTTGGTCGATAAACTTCTGCATAATACCTACTAGTTGTAAGTAACCATCGTTAGAAGGAATATCCCACAACAGTTCGTACTGATCTCTTAAGCGCTCGTACTCTGGTACGACTTGCTTAAGTACGCCGTCTTTACTTGATTTGATACTAATAAAGCCACGTGGCGGCTCAACACCGTTTGTTGCGTTTGAAATTTGAGACGATGTCTCAGAAGGCATTAACGCAGACAAGGTAGAGTTACGTAAACCGTGAGTCTTGATTTCTTCACGAAGGGCATCCCAATCGTAATGAAGAGGCTCGTTACATACGCCATCAAGATCTTTCTTGTAGCTATCGATAGGCATAATGCCTTGCGAATAAGTCGTCTCGTTAAACTTAGGACACGCGCCTTTTTCTTTCGCAAGATTGTTCGATGCTTTCAGTAGGTAATACTGCATAGCTTCAAACGTGCGGTGAACTAGGCCGTTAGCGCTATGGTCTGAATACTTCACACCGTTTTTAGCTAAGTAGTAAGCGAAGTTAATAACGCCTACACCTAAGGTTCTGCGACCCATAGTGGCATTATATGCCGCTGGCACTGGGTAGTCTTGGTAATCGAGTAGGTTATCAAGTGCACGTACTGCTAGGTCTGATAATTCTTCAAATTCGTCTAGTGACTTAATTGCCCCTAAGTTGAAGGCAGATAGCGTACAAAGGGCAATTTCACCTTCTTCGTCGTTAACGTGCTGCAAAGGCTTAGTAGGCAATGCAATTTCAAGACAAAGGTTACTTTGACGTACAGGTGCCACTTCAGGGTTGAACGGGCTGTGCGTGTTACAGTGGTCAACGTTTTGAAGGTAAATACGACCTGTGCTTGCACGCTCTTGCATGAACAAGCTGAACAGCTCCATGGCTTTAATGCGCTTTTTACGAATGTTGTCGTCGTTTTCGTATTGCACATACAAACGCTCAAACTTTTCTTGATCGGCAAAGAACGCATCGTAAAGGCCAGGTACGTCAGATGGGCTAAATAATGAAATATAGTCATCTTTCATCATGCGTTGATACATGAGTTTGTTGAACTGTACGCCGTAGTCTAAGTGACGAACGCGGTTTTCTTCTACACCACGGTTGTTCTTAAGCACTAATAACGATTCAACTTCCATATGCCATAGTGGGTAGAACAAAGTAGCTGCGCCACCACGAACACCGCCTTGCGAACAGCTTTTAACGGCTGTTTGGAAGTATTTATAGAAAGGAATACAACCTGTGTGGAAAGCTTCTCCACCACGAATAGGGCTACCTAGTGCGCGAATGCGGCCAGCATTCACACCGATACCTGCTCGCTGGCTTACGTATTTAACGATAGCGCTAGCGGTGGCGTTAATTGAATCAAGGCTATCGCCAGTTTCAATGAGTACACACGAGCTAAATTGACGAGTAGGGGTACGTACGCCAGACATAATTGGCGTAGGTAATGATAACTTAAACGTAGAAGCGGCATCGTAGAAACGACGGATGTAGCTCATACGGGTATCTTTCGGGTAGTTAGCGAACAGACACGCTGCTACCAAGATATAAAGGAACTGGGCACTTTCGTAAATTTCACCGGTTACACGGTTTTGAACCAGGTACTTACCTTCAAGCTGCTTAACGGCGGCGTAGCTGAAGTTCATGTCGCGCCAATGATCGATATAGGTATCCATCTCGGCAAATTCTTCAGCAGTATAATCTTCAATTAAATGCTTATCGTATTTGCCCATCTCAACCATGTTGGTGACATGGTCAAACAGTGCAGGGGGCTCAAACTGACCGTAGGCTTTCTTGCGAAGGTGGAAAATAGCAAGGCGAGCTGCCAAGTATTGGTAATCAGGCGCGTCGGTAGAAATTAAGTCTGCAGCTGATTTGATAAGGGTTTCATGGATTTCGCTGGTATTAATACCGTCGAAAAACTGAATTTGAGCTTTAATTTCAACTTGTGAAACTGAGACGTTTTCAAGTCCTTTTGCAGCCCATGTCACCACCTTATGAATTTTTTCTAAATCGATGGATTCTTGCTCACCATTTCGCTTGGTGACGGATAAACTATTATTCATGTTACTCTGGCCGTTGTCTGTTAGCGCGCGAGGCGTGGGTATATCACCCTGTTATAATGTGTATTCTTTTTAAGTTAGTTGTTTCGCTGCGAAGTAATACATCTGCGTAAGACCATTTGCGCGAAATACACAACTAACCACGACCAACCCTAAACTTATTAGCGCATAAGTTTGAGAGATGCCGCTGAATGCTTTTCTTTAATAGTATGTTTTGTCTGATCATCCGAATAAACGCAGTAAAAGGATCGTTGTCGATCTCAATAATTTCCAAAAAATTCGCTTCGGGATCCCGCGTTGGATTAAACACAAGATAGTGAGGTTTGCCTCACAATGCAACCCAATATCTGGTGCTTAAACGACCACTTAAACTGGCACGGATTTTAGGTTAGTAGTGACTAACTTTTTAGCTTTCTACAAGCCTTAAATATACTGATTGCAAGTACTATTCGAAAAAATGATCGAGGCTTAAAATAATTTAACTTAATATCGTACTTAACACCTAAACACGATATGTGGTGTTGAAATTATCATCAAACCCCAATATGTAGTGCTAATTAATCTTGCGACACCGTATATAGTAGGTAGTTAACGTCTACATTGCGGTCAGAAAGATAAAAGCCCTGGGAAACCGGGTCCATATGTAAGCCGGTCATATCTCGTGGTAGCAAACCGGCATCATCTGTCATCTGCATAAGTTCAGAAGGTTTAATGAATCGAGAATGATCGTGAGTGCCTTTTGGCACCAGCTTTAATAAATACTCAGCGCCAACGATCCCCATCAAATAAGACTTTATATTTCGGTTTAATGTAGAGAAGAAAACATGGCCACCAGGCTTAACTAATTTAGCGCAAGCTCGCACTACCGAAGCAGGGTCGGGAACATGTTCAAGCATTTCCATACAAGTCACTACATCGAACTCGCCTGCATGACTGTCTGCGAAGGATTCAGCGGTAACACAGTGGTAGTCAACATTAATGCCCGACTCTAAACCGTGAAGCTTGGCAATTTCTAAAGACGCACTTGCCATATCGAGCCCAACAACTTCAGCACCGGCTTTCGCCATAGACTCAGCCAATATGCCGCCACCACAACCAATATCCACCACTTTCTTGTTAAACAAGCCATTGCTGTGTTGGTTAATAAAATCTAAACGAAGTGGGTTAATTAAATGTAGGGGTTTGAACTCACCTTCAGGATCCCACCACCGTGAGGCTAACTCTGAAAACTTATCAATTTCCTGCTCATCAACGTTTGTCATTTATATTTTTTCCTTTCTGCGCCTGCTTATTGTTTTGCACTAATTTATAACATCGATTTTTATATACCGATTTTGCAAAAGAACGCGCATGACTGATGCCGCTCGACAGATAGAAGCTATCTGCAATTAATTAAACACTGCCTATATAAGAGCAATAACATAACGCAAAACCAGCGTTAAGGCATCGTTTTTGGCACTTGAATGCAGTTTCGAGTGCCTGCTTGAACGAAAAATAATCGCTTGTTAACGAGTACGTAAGGAAGGGCAATTAAGCGCTACATAAATGTGTCATCAAGTGTTACACTCGAAGCAAGATTATGAGCCCATAATAACAATGCAAATCTATCGTTTGCTTCTCTATATTGTGTAGATTGAGCTAGATAGATAATGCAGAACAAACCGAAAAAAAGGGATTAAGCAGTTTATGTCTGATAACGCTAACGAAATCCTCCCCGTTAATATTGAGGAAGAGTTAAAGAACTCCTATCTCGATTACGCGATGAGCGTTATTGTCGGGCGAGCATTGCCTGACGTGAGAGATGGTTTGAAGCCTGTACACCGCCGTGTGCTGTTCGCAATGAACGAACTGAAAAACGACTTCAACAAACCATACAAGAAATCTGCCCGTGTGGTAGGTGATGTAATTGGTAAGTATCACCCACATGGTGATTCTGCGGTATACGATACTATTGTACGTATGGCCCAGCCATTCTCACTTCGCTATATGTTGGTAGACGGCCAAGGTAACTTTGGTTCGGTAGATGGCGATTCAGCCGCTGCGATGCGTTACACCGAAATACGTATGGCAAAAATTGCCCACGAACTTCTTGCCGACCTCGATAAAGAAACCGTCGACTTCGTACCTAACTACGATGGCACTGAACACATTCCAGAAGTGTTACCTACTAAGGTTCCTAACTTACTGGTAAACGGTTCTTCTGGTATCGCGGTAGGTATGGCAACTAACATTCCGCCACATAACTTAACGGAAGTTATCAACGGCTGTATTGCCCTTATTAAAGACCCATCAATTACGATTGATGACTTAATGCTTCATATCCCTGGTCCTGATTTCCCAACTGCCGCTATGATCAGTGGTCGTAAAGGTATTGATGACGCTTACCGTACCGGTCGCGGCAAAATATACATGCGCGCCAAAGCGGAAATTGAAACGGAAGATAACGGTAAAGAAACCATTATCATTAATGAAATTCCGTACCAGGTTAACAAAGCTCGCCTTATTGAAAAAATTGCTGAGCTAGTTAAAGAAAAACGTATCGAAGGAATTTCTGCACTACGTGACGAGTCTGATAAAGACGGTATGCGTATTGTTGTTGAAGTAAAACGTAACGAATCAGCGGAAGTACTACTTAACCATTTATATGCCAATACGCAGTTACAAACGGTATTTGGTATTAACATGGTTGCGTTAGATAACGGCCAGCCTAAAGTCTTTAACTTAAAAGAGACCTTAGAAGCCTTTATTCTGCATCGCCGTGAAGTCGTTACCCGCAGAACGGTATTTGAACTACGTAAAGCTCGCGATCGTGCACACATCCTTGAAGGTTTAGCTATTGCGCTAGCCAACATCGACCCAATTATTGAGCTAATTAAAGCCTCACCTGGCCCTGCTGATGCGAAAAAAGCGTTAGTGGCACAAGGGTGGGATTTAGGCGATGTATCGCAAATGCTTGAGCGTGCTGGTGATGATGCTGCACGCCCAGATTGGTTAATGCCTGAGTTTGGTATTCGTGACGGACAATACTTCCTTACCGAACAACAAGCACAAGCTATTCTAGACCTTCGCTTGCACAGACTGACTGGTCTTGAGCACGAAAAAATTCTTGAAGAATATAAACAGCTTCTAGAAGTTATCGCTGAACTACTTCACATCCTTAATAGCCCAGAGCGATTAATGGAAGTGATTGAAGAAGAGCTTGAAAAAATTCGTGACGAATTTGGTGACGCGCGCCGCACTGAAATTACTGCTGCTAGTCACGATATTGATATTGAAGACTTAATCGAACAAGAAGACGTTGTAGTTACCTTGTCTCGTGAAGGCTATGTGAAGTATCAAAAACTTAATGATTATGAATCTCAGCGTCGTGGTGGCCGTGGTAAATCCGCTACCAAGATGAAGAATGAAGATTTCATTGAGAAGCTACTCGTTGCGAATACTCATGACCACATACTTTGCTTCTCAACCCGTGGCCGTTTGTACTGGTTGAAAGTGTATCAATTGCCGTTAGCGAGCCGTAACGCGCGTGGTCGTCCAATTGTGAACATTCTTCCTCTAGAAGATAACGAGCGTATTACTGCAATTCTACCTATCAAAGAATTTGAAGAAGGTAAGTTTGTATTAATGGCGACGGCTAACGGTACGGTGAAGAAAACCGATTTAAGCCTTTATTCACGTCCACGTTCAAGCGGTATCATTGCTGTTAACTTGAACGAAGGTGATGAACTAATTGGTGTTGACATTACCCATGGTGATGACGACATTATGTTGTTCTCAGACGCGGGTAAAGTGGTTCGCTTTAACGAAAAACTGCGTGAAAGCGAAACAGGTAACGTTAAATTAGATCCTGAAACTGGCGAAGAACTATTAGCACTACGTCCAATGGGTCGTACCGCTACCGGTGTTCGTGGTATCAGATTACAAGACGACCAACGCGTTGTGTCCCTAATTGTACCTCGTGGTGATGGTCCTATCCTTACTGCCACAGAGAACGGTTTTGGTAAACGTACACCGCTTGAAGATTACCCAGCGAAGAGCCGTGCTACACAAGGTGTAGTATCGATTAAGGTTTCTGAGCGTAATGGTAAAGTGGTTGGCGCGGTTCAAGTTGATGAAGCCAATGAAATCATGCTTATTTCTGACCAAGGTACTTTAGTACGTACCCGCGTTGGTGAAGTATCAGTGGTAGGTCGAAATACCCAAGGTGTTCGCTTAATCCGTACTGTTGAGAATGAACACGTTGTTGGCTTACAACGTATAGAAGAAGTAGTAGAAGAATTGCTAGAGTTAGATGAAGATGGCAATCCAATCGCTATAGAAGAACCTATTGAGCAAGAAGAAAACGCTGCACAAGACGGCGACAGCTCAACGACAGAAGAGTAGGGTATTGCCCGCTTAATTTAAAAGCGGGCAGTTATCGGTGTTCTTTATTACAAGCGGCTTAGGCCGCTTGTTATTTTATAGGTGTTGAAAAACGCAATGAAAGAGGTTTTCAATTTTAGCGCTGGCCCGGCAAAGTTGCCTGAAGCCGTAATGCAAAAAGCACAAGCTGAATTTACTAACTGGCGCGACTCAGGTTGCTCGGTAATGGAAGTCAGTCACCGCGGAAAAGATTTCATCGAGATAGCAGCCAAAGCTGAACAAGATTTGCGCGAATTACTCTCGGTTCCTAAAAATTATCATGTTCTTTTCACCCATGGCGGTGGACGTGGTCAATTTGCAGCGGTTCCCCTTAATTTATCGTCTGCTTCAGACACCAGTCTTCACTTAGTCAGTGGGTCTTGGTCTGATGGTGCGGTGAGTGAAGCTGCGAAATACAATAATGCTGTAGTGGTAGGCGAGCTTTCTAAAAAAGAGGGTTTGCATTACATGCCGCAACCCTCACTGGCCAATGTAGATCAATCTGCAGCGTATTATCATTTCTGCCCGAATGAAACCGTTGACGGTATCGCCTACGATTGGTTACCAGAGTCTGGCGATGTACCGCTGGTTTCTGATATGTCTTCTACTATTTTGTCTCAGCCTGTTGATGTTGCTAAACACGGTCTTATTTACGCCGGTGCGCAGAAAAATATAGGCCCAAGTGGTTTGTCGGTAGTGATTGTTCGTGAAGACTTAGTGGGCAAAGCTCGTAAAGAAACACCGTCTATTTTCGACTACGCATTAGCCGCTAAAGCTGATTCTATGTATAACACGCCGCCCACGTTCTCGTGGTATTTGGCGGGGTTAGTGTTTGAGTGGCTCAAAGAGATGGGCGGCGTTGATGCTATGGCAAAACGCAACAGCGAAAAAGCATCATTGTTGTATTCTGCTATCGACAGCTCTGATTTTTATGCTAGCCAAGTACACCCAGACAATCGTTCTAAAATGAATGTGCCGTTTCAGTTGGCTAACCCAGAATTAGATGCGCTATTTTTACGCCAAGCACAAGATGCTGGTTTAATGGCATTAAAAGGTCACCGCTCTGTAGGCGGAATGCGTGCTAGCATTTATAACGCTATGCCCGTTGAAGGGGTGATGGCGTTAGTAGAATTTATGCGTGAATTTGAACGAGTAAACGGGTAGTCATGGAACAGTTAACATTAGAACCTATTAGCAAAGTATCAGGGGAAGTAAACGTTCCTGGGTCTAAAAGCCTGTCGAACCGAGCATTACTGCTTGCTGCATTAGCTGAAGGCGAAACCGAACTAACAAACTTGCTTGATAGTGAAGATATTGAGCATATGCTAAATGCGCTAACCAAACTTGGCGTTACTTATTCACTCAGTGAAGATAAAACTCGCTGTAAAGTAGTGGGTAACGGCGGGGCGTTTTCAGTTGCCGAGCCATTGGAGCTTTTCTTAGGTAATGCAGGTACAGCAATGCGGCCACTATGCGCTGCACTCGCTGCCAGTAAGGTAGAAGTCGTACTTACCGGTGAGCCGCGCATGGAAGAGCGCCCTATAGGCGATTTGGTTGATGCATTACGCATGGGTAACGCGGAAATTGAATACCTTAAAAACGACGGTTTTCCTCCGCTACAAATTAAGGGTAAGACGTTATCCGGCGGTGAAATGGAAGTAGACGGTAGTGTGTCGAGTCAATTTTTGACTGCACTATTAATGTCTGCACCCTTGTTTACTGGTGACGTGACCATTCGTATTAAAGGCGAATTAGTGTCAAAACCGTATATCGATATTACCCTAGATACCATGGCGAAGTTTGGTGTTGAAGTAAACAACGATAACTATCAAACATTCACCATTAGTGCAGGGCAATCATATCGTTCGCCAGGTAAATTTATGGTGGAAGGTGATGCTTCATCGGCTTCTTACTTCCTTGCAGCCGGCGCCATTAAAGGCGGCACGGTACGCGTAACCGGAATTGGTAAAAATAGCATCCAAGGTGATATTCGCTTTGCCGATGTGCTTGAAGCCATGGGCGCTAAAATCACTTGGCATGATGAATATGTGGAAGTAACAGGGGCTCCACTTAAGGGTATAGACATGGATATGAACCATATTCCTGATGCGGCCATGACCATTGCCACTACTGCACTTTTTGCACAAGGGCCAACCAGTATTACTAACATCTACAACTGGCGAGTAAAAGAGACTGACCGTTTAAACGCCATGGCCACTGAGCTTAGAAAGTTGGGTGCAGAAGTAGAAGAAGGGCATGACTATATAAAAGTATGGCCAACGGATATGTTAAAGCATGCTGCCATTGATACCTATAACGATCATCGCATTGCCATGTGCTTTTCGCTAGTAGCACTCAGTGATACGCCGGTAACCATTAACGACCCAGGTTGTACCCGCAAAACCTTCCCTGATTACTTCACACGGTTTGCCACACTCTATTCTTAGTCTGAAAAAAGACCTTATTTCGTTCATAGCGTATTATTTTTAAAACGAAATTTAGCCTTATGTACAATGCCATCAACGCTCGATGGCATTGCTTATCTCTACTTAACGCGTATAATTGCGCGCGATTTTTACGTATTTTATAAATTCTGGAGCAGGTATGCATTCTACACCCGTAGTCACGGTTGACGGTCCCAGCGGTGCAGGTAAGGGAACGTTAAGTAGCTTACTCGCAAAGAAGCTTGGATGGCACTTTTTAGATAGCGGCGCGATTTATCGTGTTCTGGCTGTCGCAGCTCTACACCACGACTTACCGTGCGACGATGAAGAATGTGTTGTTCCGTTAGCAACGGGTCTTGATGTAAGTTTTGAAACTGACAAAGACACCACACGTGTCATTTTGGAAGGTGAAGACGTAACTGACGACATTCGTACTGAAGAAGTGGGTAGTGTTGCATCGAAGGTTGCCGCGTTACCTCGCGTTCGTGAAGCTTTGCTTCGACGTCAACGTGCTTTTCAACAAGATCCTGGCCTTGTCGCCGACGGTCGAGACATGGGTACAGTGGTTTTCCCCGACGCAAAAGTGAAGATATTTCTTACCGCTAGCGCCGAAGCCCGTGCTGAACGTCGCTATAGCCAGTTGAAAGCTAAAGGTATGGATGTTAATATTGCGCGCCTTTTAACCGATATCAAGGCCAGAGATGAGCGAGATACACAACGTTCAGTGGCGCCATTGGTACCGGCTCAAGATGCGGTAATTATAGACTCAACGGACTTGGATATAGACCAAGTCTTTGAAAAAGCGATGGATATCATCAATTCGCGCCTTTAAGTAAGGTGAGTTTTTAAGGTATTCAAAGCAGTGCTACCACAGGGAGTGGCGGCTTTTACTAATAACCCCACGTTATCCGGATTTGAAGCGTGGATATCAACTTAAAGTTAATTTAAACCTTATGACTGAAAATTTTGCACAACTTTTTGAAGAAAGCTTACAAGAACTAGAAACACGTCCAGGTTCAATTGTAAAAGGTACTGTAGTTTCTATCGACAAAGACATCGTTCTTGTTGATGCAGGCTTGAAATCAGAAAGTGCTATACCAGCTGACCAATTTAAAAACGCTGAAGGCGAGCTTGAAATCGCTATCGGTGACGAAGTAGATGTAGCTCTAGACGCAGTAGAAGATGGTTTCGGTGAAACAATCCTTTCTCGCGAAAAAGCGAAGCGTCACGAAGCGTGGGTTGAGCTGGAAAAAGCTTACGATGATAAAGTTACCATTAAAGGTATTATCAACGGTAAAGTTAAAGGCGGTTTCACTGTTGAAGTTAACACAGTGCGCGCTTTCCTTCCTGGTTCATTGGTTGATGTACGTCCAGTACGTGACACAACTCACCTTGAAGGCAAAGAGCTAGAATTTAAAGTTATCAAACTTGACGCTAAGCGTAACAACGTTGTTGTTTCACGTCGTGCCGTTATTGAAGCAGAAAGCAGCGCAGAGCGCGAATCTCTTCTTGCTAACCTTGAAGAAGGCCACGAAATCAAAGGTATCGTTAAGAACCTTACTGATTACGGAGCATTCGTTGACCTTGGTGGCGTAGACGGTCTACTACACATTACCGATATGGCTTGGAAGCGCGTTAAGCACCCAAGTGAAATCGTAAATGTTGGTGACGAAATCAACGTTAAAGTACTTAAGTTCGATAAAGAGAAGCAACGTGTTTCTCTTGGCATGAAGCAAATGGGCAACGATCCATGGCAAGAAATTGCTTCACGTTACCCAGAAGGTACTAAGATCTCTGGTCAGGTTACGAATCTTACCGATTACGGCTGCTTCGTTGAAATCGAAGACGGCGTTGAAGGTCTTGTACACGTTTCTGAAATGGATTGGACTAACAAGAACATCCACCCATCTAAGGTTGTTAACCTAGGTGACACAGTTGACGTTATGGTTCTTGAAATCGACGAAGAACGTCGTCGTATTTCTCTAGGCCTTAAACAGTGCATCGACAACCCTTGGGAAACTTTCGCTAAGTCACACGAAAAAGGTGACAAAGTGTCTGGTAAGATCAAGTCTATTACTGACTTCGGTATCTTCATCGGCCTTGACGGCGGCATCGACGGTCTAGTTCACCTTTCTGACATTAGCTGGAACAAGTCTGGTGAAGACGCTGTTCGTGACTATAAGAAAGGCGACGAAATCTCAGCTGTTGTTCTTCAAGTTGACCCTGAGCGTGAGCGTATCTCTCTTGGCGTTAAGCAAATCGAAGAAGACCCTTTCAACAAGTATCTGACAGATAACAAGAAAGGTGCTATCGTTGTAGGTACGGTTACTGAAGTTGACGCTAAAGGCGTTACAGTTAACCTTTCTGAAGAAGTTGATGGCTACATTCGCGTTGCAGATTTATCTGTTGACCGTATTGAAGACGCAACTGAAGCTGCTAACGTTGGCGACAGCATCGAAGCGAAATTTATGGGCGTTGACCGTAAAAACCGCACCGTTAACCTATCTGTGAAAGCAAAAGATCAGGCTGACGAAAAAGAAGCTATCGACAAGGTTAATCAGCAAGAAGATGCTGGTTTTGCTAGCGCAATGGCAGAAGCATTTAAAGCTGCTAAAGGCGAATAATAAGCTATATGTGGGAGTGTCTTGCACTCCCTTGTTCGCAGTAGCTGTTTAACGATAATATTGAAACGAGGTTAGTATGACCAAGTCTGAATTAATTGAACGGCTCGCGGATCAAGCGCGTCAAATTCCTGCAAAAGATCTTGAACTGGCAATTAAAGAACTTCTCGAACAGATGGCCCAGACCCTTCAAAAAGGCGACAGGATTGAAATTCGAGGCTTCGGCAGTTTTTCATTACATTACCGCGCTCCGCGCGTGGGACGTAACCCGAAAACTGGCGAAACAGTAGAGTTAGATGGCAAATATGTCCCTCACTTTAAGCCAGGAAAAGAGCTTCGAGAAAGAGTAGACGCCTCCATAGCTTAAATAAAAAAAACCGCACATGTTGCGGTTTTTTTATCTCTATTAAAAAAAATTTGGTATATTCGTTACTTAAGTTTAAATTTATATCTGGATGCAGGTTTTATTTTCAAATCTGAATAGATTGTAGTTAATTAAATACGGTGCATGGTGTACCAATGTCGGCCGGCGAAGAACAACAAATCATAAAGCAGTATCAGCCGCTTATTCGTGCCTTAATTCCTTATGAGCAAGATAATCGCTTATTGGAAGGTATTAATAAATTTTCAAAGCGGCTCCCAGGCAATATCCGCAAAATCATTAAAGAGGAAGTCGTTAGGCTTACGTCTTTAACTGATGCATCTGCGGACAATTCTGCGTTCGCGAAATTCCCTGTCATGAAGTTTAAACATTTTGGCATCCCCATGCGTTTAGACAAAGTGGGCGCTAAAATCCTTCAAAATGAAACTGCCTTATATCAAGAACGATATACCGTAGGGGTGTTTGAATCGGTGATGAACTCCGATTTTTATCAAACACAAATTAAGCGCGATCAATTTAAAAAAATTGTTGAAGCATTTAATGTAGAAAGCCAGTCATTTACTGATATAGATTTTGGTGACGACATTGCTGTAAGACCCAACTTCACCGTGTCTTCCGTAGATTTTGAAAAGGGGAGGCATTGCACCGTAAGCTCCCTTTCTTTTACCGGTATTGCTGTTGAAACAAAACGACCGCCTAACGTTTCCACCGGGGATATTATTACCTTCGTTATACCCGAAGTAATGGGCTTAACCACCGAACCGACTGAAATTACCTACGAACTCGATGCCATTAAGTACAATAAGCACTTAGGTAAGTACGAGTCATTTTTTACGGTTTCATCAGAAACCGATCTTAGCCTGCTTAATAATTTGAAGCGCTACATTAAAGGCACGTCGTATAAACAGCCTTTGCAGCGAGACTTAGAAATTGAAAGGGCCATGCAAGACCTCGAACGCGACCGTATTTTAGAAAACAGCCCCTGGTTGCCAGTTTTTCTTTCTGCCCATCAAAAATCGCTTAAGCCAATTATTGCGCTATTTACTAAAGCGAATGTGGACAACAATAATTCAGAGAAGCTACTAGCGAGTCTGCAAGACAAAACGCATTTTGAAAATTTGGTCCAAGAATTACATAAGTACAATGAAGCTTTTATCTTCCATGGTGTGATTAAAACCAAAAGCGGTCAAATTACTATCACTGCAACCCATCGCCAACTTGTAGAACTTGGGCAACTCAATGCCATCGTTTATCTACTGGTTAAAAGTGGGGAGTTTACTTGCACGCAGTGCCGCTTAGAAGAGGTAAGCCGAGAAGATAAAGTAAAAGCATTCGCTATTCATGACATCCCTAGCAAAGAATTTGAACATCTTGCTGCGTTAAGCCATGTAATGTACTGCCGAGATATCTCTATGTACCTTACTAATTTAACCCTCAGCGAAAAGTGTGATTTTAAACCCTTATCGAAAACGCTGCGGGCTACGGGCGACAACTGGTCCATCGATTTCGTGATGGAAGATGATCTTGATAGGCGTTCTGAGACCCGCTATATCATCGATAAAGTCGCCATGATAAAAGTAGGGCTGCTATCTTCAATTAATGTACGTGTTGCCGATTTATCTGCCAGTGGTATGAAGTTAATGGTTGCCCCAGGCACTGAGCTGCAAAGCGATGTACGGGTATCGGTACCAGATCTTAAAATTAAAAATGAGAGGTATAAGGTTGTTCACTATGACGCTGCGTCAGGCGTTGTGCGCTTATGCTTAGAAGATGTGAAAAAATCTAAAGCTGGGGCAAATGTTGACGCCATGGTTGAAGAAAATACCGCGTATTTCAAAATAAGAGACATTGCGCGTATTCAACGCTCAACCCATCGATTCATTTGGGAACTAGCCGTACGCCATATGCCTTCGCTTTCTGTGCTTTGCGTCATGAACAGGCATATTCTGGATAGACTTAAAACCGTATATCAAAGCGATTCATCTGACGACTTGTACCCATTTTCTCGTACGGCAAATATTATTCCATTACATGGCTTTTTTGCTGATAAAGCGGTAGCTAAGCCTAAATCGATGATGCTTGAAGCCATGTTTAAAGGCGATGTTGAAAACAATCTAGTGGTGCATTGTGTACGTAAAAGCGACAATCGCTTGGTATACATAAAAGAAAGCGATTTTCTTTATTCTAAATTACGCACGCAAATTCAAAATCAGCTAGAAGAAGAAAAAGTGCAGGTGAGTGCCACTAATGTAACGGCTATACGCTGTTATGGCGCCACTACACCGCTGACAAAGAAGCGCTTAGCACAGCTGTCTAAACTTGATAAGGCAATGTACGATAAATTAGAAACCATGCAAGCTGGCTATACACACTGTATTTTTGTGACTAATATGTCTGCATTGCATCACGACTTGGTTATGGCCAAATTAATTGCAAAGCAAGAGCGCCCTTTATCAGAAGATGAAGCCACCGCCTAACGCTAAGTAAGCACAACTAAAACCTTGGGTTTTGGTGTTATCTCTTGCTGCATTTTGCTATTCTTTATTAATTACGTACAAGAAGGGTTTGGTCTTGAAAGGGATCCTCACAATACTCGCCATTTTGGTATTACTGACATTTGCTTTTGTCATTGGCACACAAAACGAAGCCTATATCACCGTTAACTATCTTATTGCTCAAGCTAACATGCGGGTTTCCACCCTTATTGCTATTGCGCTTTCTTTGGGTGTGTTAGTCGGGATACTTATTATGTCAGCAAGCTGGTTGCGTTTACGCGTGCAGTTGTTGTCGGCGAACTCAAAAATCAATAGCCTGAAAAAAGAACACTAATATGCTCGAACTGCTGTTTTTACTTTTGCCTGTTGCAGCAGGTTACGGATGGATTATGGGCCGTAACAGTGTTCGCCAAGCACAACGTAAACAGTCTAGTATTCTTTCTAAGCATTATTATAAAGGCTTAAACTTCCTCCTTTCCGATCAACCAGATAAAGCGGTAGACACCTTAATCAAAATGATTAATGTGAACAGCGATACGGTTGAAACTCACATTGCGATGGGCAGCTTCTTTCGCCACCGCGGCGAAATAGACAGAGCCATAAAGGTTCACCAAAACCTAGTAAGCCGAGACGAGCTGCAACCTACGCAACGTGAAAGCGCGTTAAAAGAACTTGGCCATGATTACACTCACGCTGGTTTCTTAGAACGGGCTGAAAACGCCTTTCTTCAATTGCTTAATAGCGACAAGCACTATTTGGTGGCGCAAACACAGCTATTTAGTATTTACCAAACCACCAAAGAGTGGGACAGAGCCATTGAGCTTGCCGAGCGCATGGTGGAATGCCATGGCGACAACGATGATGTGTGCGAACGCTTAGCGCATTTTTATTGTGAGCATGCGGTAGCGAAGCTAAAAGACGATGATCAGGGCTCTGCGTTGTCCTTGCTTCAAAAGGCCGTTAACGCCGATGAGCATGCGGTAAGGCCGTGGTTAATGCTTGGGCAGCTTGCACTTCAACAACAACGTTACAGCGACGCACGGGCGTATTTTGTGCAAGTGGCAGAGCGTGACATTAATTGGTTCAGTGAAGCGGTTCCCAGTTTAGAAAAAATTGCGGAAGAAACCGGTGACTGGGATAATTTCGCAGAAAGCTTAGAAGCCCATTGGCAAGAATGTGCAACCTCGTACCTTGCCATGGTTGATGTATTGTTGAAAAAAGGCGATACCACGCAAGCGGCGGATTACCTATTAGAACAATTACGTAAACGCCCAACCATGCGTGGCTTCAAAACCTTAATGGGGTTGTATATCGACCAGTTAGACGATAAGACCTCAGCAGAGAGCTTACGTATATTAAAAGAATTGGTAGAAAAGCAAATGTTGCAACGCCCTAAATACCGCTGCCATAGCTGCGGGTTTTCTGGGCGTAAACTCTACTGGCTATGTCCTTCGTGTAAAAAATGGGGCGTAGTAAAACCAATAAAAGGGCTAGACGGAGAATAACTTCACCATGCAAGAACCTCGCGTTATTGTTGCACTCGACTATGACAACCAAGAACAAGCACTTTCGTTTGTAGACCAATTAGATCCCAGCCTGTGTAAAGTTAAAGTGGGCAAAGAAATGTTCACCTTATTTGGCCCTGAGTTTGTAAAATCTTTAGTGGCGAAAGGCTTTGACGTTTTCCTTGATTTGAAATTTCATGATATCCCTAATACCGTAGGTAAAGCGTGTAAAGCAGCCGCTGAACTTGGCGTGTGGATGGTAAACGTGCACGCCAGCGGTGGACTTCCAATGATGCAGGCAGCCAAAGAAGGTATTGCGCAAAGTAGCCGTCCTGAAACCAAATTAATTGCGGTTACTGTGCTTACCAGCATGGATCAATCGCAGCTAAGCGGCGTGATTGATAATGTAACGCCCGAGCAACAAGTGTTGCGCCTAGCATCGTTAACTGCCCAAGCGGGTTTAGATGGTGTGGTGTGTTCTGCTAAAGAAGCCGTGATGCTACGTAATGAAATTGGCGAAGACTTTTTGTTGGTGACTCCTGGCATACGCCCTAAGGGGAGTGACGCGGGCGATCAAAAACGTGTGATGACGCCGCCAGAAGCAATCGACAGTGGCGTAAGTTATTTAGTGATGGGAAGACCAATTACGCAAGCTAGCGACCCTATGGATGTGTTAAAGCAGGTAAACGCCTCTATTAGTTAGTTGCCCACTAGCTAACTTCAAGCAAATAGTAGCAAACGAATACATACAAAAAAACGCCCAGTAGTGACGCATTCAATATGCTAACCACTTACTGGGCGTTTTTATTTGCTAGCACTTATATAAGTACTAGCAAGCCAAACATTTACTTACGCGTTAAGTGCTTCTTGTGCAGGTGTATAAGTTAAACCTAACTTTTCACCTAATGCGTCAACGACTGCTTTATAAGTTACTTTGCCTTCATGAACGTTAAGACCGTTCAATAAATGCTTATCTTCAAGCATGGCTTTAGCAGGGCCTTTATTCGCTAATGCTAAACCAAACGGAAGGGTTGCATTGTTAAGGGCCATCGTTGAAGTACGTGCAACACCACCTGGCATATTCGCAACACAGTAATGCACTACGTCGTCGATGATGTATACAGGGTCTTGGTGTGTAGTGGCTTTAGAGGTTTCAAAACAACCACCTTGGTCGATAGCAACATCAACCAACACAGAGCCTGGCTTCATGGCTGCTATTTGTTCGCGGTTAAGAAGCTTAGGTGCTGCTGCGCCAGGAATAAGTACGGCGCCAACAACAAGATCAGCTTTTGAAGAGTAATGTTCAATAGCATCAACTGTTGAGTAAACCGTTTTAACTTGGCCATTAAAAATGTCATCTAACTGACGAAGGCGAGGAAGTGAACGGTCTAGAATAGTAACGTCAGCGCCTAGGCCTAAAGCCATTTTAGCTGCTTGCGTTCCTACAACACCGCCACCAATAATAAGTACTTTACCCGGTGCTACGCCAGGAACGCCGCCTAGAAGGGTGCCGCTGCCGCCATGTGCTTTTTCTAAATAATGTGCACCGGCTTGAACTGACATACGGCCAGCCACTTCGCTCATTGGCGCTAATAATGGCAAGCCACCACGGTCGTCGGTTACGGTTTCGTAAGCGATACAGGTTGCGCCAGAAGCAATAAGAAGCTCTGTTTGCGTAGGATCAGGGGCTAAATGAAGATAAGTGTAAAGGGTTTGGCCTTTACGAAGCATTTTACATTCATTTGTTTGTGGTTCTTTCACTTTAATAATCATTTCTGCTTCAGCGAAAACTTGCTCAGCAGTAGATGCGATAGAAGCACCAGCTTCAACGTACATTTCATCGGTAAAACCAATTGCATCACCGGCTAGCGTCTCAACTAACACTGAATGACCATGACTGGTAAATTCTTTCACTGCCGCAGGCGTTAAGCCAACGCGATATTCATGGTTCTTAATTTCTTTTGGTACACCGATTAACATAACTTTTCCTCTAATTGATTAGCCCAGTGGCTCACTTGCCGATTATTATTTGATTCAGTATACGTGAGATAAAAACGAACTATGTGCTGAAAAAATATGAGTTGCAGCATATAATCTGGCTTTGTGTCATTTAGTCGGAATAAAATATGCTGGTAAAAACCCCAAAACACCTTGACCGAATAGACAGGAATATACTGATTTCACTACAAAAAAACGGGCGCATATCAAACGTGGAATTGGCTAAAGACGTGGGCTTGAGCCCTAGTCCTTGTTTAGAGCGCGTTAAGCGTTTAGAGAGCCAAGGCTATATAAAAGGCTACCATGCAGTGGTTGATCCAGAAAAACTGGGCGCTGCCATGCTCGTTTTTGTAGAAATAACGTTAACGAAGACGTCAGTAGATATCTTCGCAGAATTTTCTGCGGCAGTTAGGCTCCATGACGATATACAAGAGTGTCACCTTGTGTCAGGGGATTTTGACTTCTTACTTAAAGCTCGGGTTGCAGACATGTCGAGTTACCGTAGATTATTGGGCGACACCTTACTGCGCCTTCCAGGTGTGAGTGAGTCACGAACCTATGTAGTTATGGAAGAAGTTAAAAGTACAACATCACTTCGGATTAATTTGAAGTAATGAAAGCATGGCTCAATTATGGGCATTTGTGATAGGCTGTGCAAAAATACAGTGGTTATTGTTAATGTGAATTTCGCCTGCAATAGTGGGTGTATGTAAACCGATTTGTAATACACCTTATTAATAAATTACTTATTGAAAACATTACGATAATATTGGCACTGCATTTGTATTCTTCTTTATCGGTAGAATTATCACAACATCGAAACATCAATTTAGTTTAATAAGTGACTTAGGGTTATGACGCAATTAACAGGGATTCAGCGAATTTGGGAAGCCGGCATGATAATAGCCTGTGTCTTCGCCTTTTTCTTATTGCTGGCATTAGTATCTTTTCATCCGGGCGACCCTGGCTGGAGCCAAGCCGGCTTGCAATTAGACGTACATAACTGGGTAGGGTCTACCGGCGCGTGGAGTGCCGATTTATTACTTTTCTCTTTTGGCTTTTTAGCTTACCTACTGCCTTTTGGTGCCGCCTTTTTAGGTTGGTTCTTATTCCAGCACATAAAAGCCTTGGAAGAGTTCGATTACCTCACAATTGGTTTACGAATTATTGGTGGTTTATTGATGGCACTGGGTGCCACGGGCATTGCCAGTATAAATTTTGACGACATATACAACTTTTCTGCCGGCGGCTTTGTTGGCGATGTTATTAGTTCAGCCCTTGTGCCGTACTTTAATACCGCAGGCACTATTTTATTGCTTTTGTGTTTTTTCTGTACCGGCTTTACTTTACTCACGGGTATTAGCTGGTTAAGTATTGTAGACAGACTTGGTGAAATGACGCTTTGGTTTGGGCGCAAATGTGTCTCTTTACCCCAACAGGCACTTGCGCTCGATATGCCAAGGCTTGCGCTTCCTTCTCGTAGTGCAAAGTCTGAAAATGATGAATTAGACATAACCAGCATGCGTGCCGAGCCCGCAGAAACAGCTGAACCTGTCTATACGCCGCCACCTCAGGCAGAGCGAAGTGAACCTTCATTTGGTGTTCCTGATGATGTGTTTGATGATGACGATGTTCCGCCTTTTGAAACACAGCGCCACACGCCTGATAATACTGATAGTGAAAGCAAACCTAAGTCGAGTTTTTCTTTATCTGGTATGCGTGAAGCAGTGCGCAATAAAGTGAAAGAAGCCAAGCCTTCTAGTAATGACGAAGCTGCAGTTAATCGCCAAGATACTCAGTCGCAGTCTGATGAAATGATTGAGCCAACCTTCGATATATCGCAAACCGATACGTTAGATGAAGCGCAAGCGACTGAGGCACAACACACTGCTGAGCCTGTTAATGCAGAGCCATTAGACGCGCAGCCTGCGCCTGCTCCCGAATCAGCACCAGCACCACAGCCAGCGCCTAAGCCAGTACATCAACCCTTTACACCAGTGGCGATGGGAGCAAAATCCATTACTCGTCATGAAGGGGAGGGGAGCGAACCTATTACGGCTATGCCTTCGTTCGACTTGCTTGAGCGTGCAGATAAACACGAAAACCCTCTCACTCAGGAAGAGATAGACGGTATTTCAAGGCTAGTTGAAGAGAAACTGGCTGACTTTAATATTGAAGCCACGGTAGTGGGTGTTTATCCCGGCCCTGTAATTACGCGTTTCGAGCTAGATTTAGCGCCTGGGGTGAAGGTAAGCAAAATTACGGGGCTATCTAAAGATTTAGCACGCGCCATGTCGGCCATATCGGTGCGTGTAGTAGAAGTTATTCCAGGTAAATCTGTTATAGGCTTAGAGCTTCCAAACAAAAAACGTGAAATGGTGCGTTTAAGTGAAGTGATTGGCGGCGATGCATTCCAGCGCAATAGTTCACCGCTTACCATGGTGTTAGGTGCAGATATTTCCGGTAAGCCTGTGATAGTAGATTTGGCTAAAATGCCTCATTTGTTGGTGGCAGGTACAACGGGGTCAGGTAAATCGGTTGGGGTTAACGTTATGATCTTAAGCTTGCTTTATAAGAGCACGCCAGAAGATGTACGTATGATCATGATAGACCCGAAAATGCTTGAGCTATCGGTATATGAAGGCATTCCGCATCTGCTTGCCGAAGTGGTAACCGACATGAAAGAAGCGGCCAACGCCCTTCGTTGGTGTGTAGGCGAGATGGAGCGTCGTTATCGCTTGATGAGTGCCTTAGGGGTAAGAAACCTAAAAGGCTACAACGCAAAAGTGGAAGAAGCGATTGCTGCTGGTACGCCTATTCAAGATCCGTTGTGGAAGAGTGAAGAAAGCATGGAGCCCCATGCGCCTGATTTAGAAAAGCTGCCTGCTATTGTGGTTGTGGTAGATGAATTCGCCGACATGATGATGATTGTAGGTAAAAAGGTGGAAGAGCTTATTGCTCGTATTGCGCAAAAAGCCCGAGCAGCTGGTATTCATTTAGTTTTGGCTACGCAGCGACCTTCGGTAGATGTTATTACCGGCCTGATTAAAGCGAATATTCCAACGCGTATTGCATTCCAAGTTTCCAGTAAAATTGATTCACGAACTATTTTAGACCAGCAAGGTGCTGAAGCACTGCTAGGTATGGGTGATATGTTGTACTTGCCACCAGGTAGCCCAGTACCTACACGTGTGCACGGCGCGTTTGTAGACGACCATGAAGTTCATGCTGTTGTAGCAGATTGGAAGCGTCGTGGTGCACCTAAATATATTGATGAAATATTAAATGGTGAAGCGTCCGCCGAGGTACTTTTACCCGGCGAACAAGCCGAAGGTGAAGATCAAGAATTTGATGCATTTTATGATGAAGCCGTCGCCTTTGTTACCGAAACAAGAAGGGCAAGTGTCTCTAGTGTGCAACGCAAATTCAGAATTGGTTACAATCGCGCCGCACGATTGGTGGAACAAATGGAATCTAGTGGCGTCGTAAGTGCACAGGGTCACAACGGTAACCGCGAAGTATTAGCTCCGCCAGCGCCTAAGGATTAAAAAGAATGAACAAAGTAGTACCTATTATGATGGCAATGGCGCTAACGGCGCCGTTAAGCTTATCTGCAATGCCAGTAGAGGCAATTAATGATATCAGTGGTGAGGCCGCAGTGGTGGTTGAATCTGCAACAAAGCCTGAATTTACCTCTCACAGTGCTGAACAAATTTCAAAAGCAGATGATGCGAATGTACTTTTAAAAAAACGCCTACATGGCTTACAGCAATACCAAGCTGCTTTTAACCAAACGGTAACGGATGCCCAAGGTAATATTGTGCATGAAGCGCAAGGTACCCTAACCATGATGCGCCCCAATAAACTTCGCTGGGAAACCACCTTTCCTGATGAAACCTTGCTGATTGCCGATGGTGAAGCGGTTTGGAATATCGATACCTTTGTTGAGCAGGTGACTATTATTTCGCAAGACCAAGCGATTAAAGACAACCCTATTGTTTTATTAACGGCTAATGACGATGAAACCTGGAATAGCTTTGTGATCAGTAAGCTTGATGACGCGAAGGCCAGTTCAACGTTAGAGCAATACCAAATTGTGCCTAAATCGACAGATGGCCAAATAAAGTCACTGACATTAGGGTTCAACAGCGACGGTATTCTGTCGACACTTGATATGCTTGATGCACAAGACCAAACCAGTGCGTTAGTGTTTAGCAACCAAGACTTAGATTTTGCTATTGATACTGCTAAAGATAACCTATTCTCTGTAGACGTGCCGCAAAGCTATATTATTGATGATCAGCGATAGCAAAGAATAGATGATTAACGATAACAAAGAACCGCTTGAGCCTTTCGCGCCACTAGCAGCTAAAATGCGGCCGGTGACCATAGATGAGTATGCCGGCCAGTCGCACCTATTAGGCACCAACAAACCACTACGTAAAATGCTAGAAGCAGGCCACTGCCATTCTATGATTTTGTGGGGACCGCCAGGTACGGGTAAAACGACGTTAGCCGAGCTTATTGCCACCTATACCAATGCTTCGGTTATTCGCATTTCAGCGGTAACCTCTGGTGTTAAAGATATTCGTGCTGCAATGGATACCGCAAAAGAAAACTCTCGCTATAACCAACGTACCTTGCTGTTTGTGGACGAAGTACATAGGTTCAACAAAAGCCAGCAAGATGCGTTTTTACCCTTTGTAGAATCTGGCACCGTCACTTTTATTGGTGCCACCACTGAAAACCCCTCATTTGAATTAAATAATGCATTGCTTTCTCGTGTTCGGGTTTACGTACTTAAAGCGTTAGAACAAGAGGCGCTTGCTGAATTAATGCAACGCGCGCTAACCGACGAAGAGAAAGGGCTAGGTTCACGCCAATTAAGCATTGAGGAAGATGCCAGTAACGCCTTATTAGGGTTGTGCGGCGGCGATGGTCGAAGGTTACTTACGTATTTAGAGCTAGCAGCCGACTTTACCGAGAACAGTGTTATTTCTATTGCCGATATTGAACAAGCCGTAGGCGAAAAAATTGCCAGCTACGACAATAAAGGTGATACATTTTATGACTTAATATCGGCGTTTCATAAGTCGGTACGGGGTTCAGACCCTGATGCTGCATTATATTGGTACGCTCGTATATTAGACGGTGGTGGTGACGCGCTGTATGTCGCTAGGCGATTATTGGCCATTGCTTCGGAAGATATAGGCAATGCCGACCCTAGAGCCATGCAGTTAAGCATAAACGCCTGGGATACCTTTCATCGCGTAGGGCCTGCTGAAGGTGAACGTGCAATAGCGCAAGCTGCTGTTTATTGTGCCTTAGCGGCAAAGAGTAATGCTGTTTATATGGCATTTAGCCAGGCTAAAGCATTAGCTCGAAAAACTTCAGATGCACCGGTTCCCATGCATTTACGTAATGCGCCAACTGACTTAATGAAAGACTTAGGCCATGGCGACGGCTATCGGTATGCCCATAACGAACCTAATGCTTTTGCCGCAGGAGAGGTTTACTTGCCCGATAGCATTGTAGGCACTCGTTTATACGAGCCTAACGAACGCGGGTTAGAGAAAGCGCTTAAAGCAAAACGTGACTATTTAGATCAACTTAACTTAGCTGCGCGCAGCGCGCAAAATAATCAGAAACGGTGAATATTGTGCCCCAAGGCGTTATTTTATACTGCTATATTGCAGCAGGCGGAGCAATTGGCGCTTGCTTGCGTTATTTTTGTACCACAACCATAGATTCTTGGTTTGGAAAAAATATGCCCTTTGGTACACTAGCGGTGAACGTTGTAGGCTCATTTGCTTTAGTTACGCTATACGGCTTTATTGAGCGCAACGAATTAACCGACTCTCCCTTTCGTGCATTAATTGGGGTAGGGTTGTTGGGCGCGTTTACTACATTTTCAACATTCTCTGTGGAAACGCTCACATTATTAGAAAACGAGCTGTGGTTAAAAGCCATTGCTAACATATTTCTTAACGTTGGCGCTTGCTTATTAGCAGGTTGGCTGGCTATTGAACTCATGAAAGGATAAGTAGGAACACATGTTAGATCCAAAGTGTTTACGAAGCGATATAGAAGAAACTGCCAAGCGTTTGGCTGCCCGTGGTTATAACCTCGATGTAGCAACATTTAACTCGCTAGAAGAAAAAAGAAAAACACTTCAGTCCAAAACACAGGATCTGCAGAACGAACGTAATGTTCGAAGTAAGTCCATTGGTAAAGCAAAGTCACAAGGTGAAGATATTGCGCCTTTGTTGGCAGAAGTGGGCAAATTAGGCGATGACTTAGATGCGGCTAAAGCTGAACTAACAGTATTGCTTGATGAAATCACTGCCTTTACCCAAGGCATTCCTAACTTACCGCATGAGTCGGTACCTGAAGGTAAAGACGAAGACGACAACGTGGAGATTTCACGTTGGGGCGAGCCACGCGCTTTCGATTTTGACGTGAAAGATCACGTTGATATTGGTGAAGGGCTAAATAACAGCTTAGATTTTGCTACGGCAACTAAATTAACAGGCAGTCGCTTTGTAGTGATGCGCCGTGAGATGGCTCGCTTAAACCGTGCTATTGCCCAGTTCATGTTGGATGTTCACACCACCGAACATGGTTACGATGAAATGTACGTGCCGTTTTTGGTAAACGCTGACAGCCTGTATGGCACAGGGCAATTACCTAAATTTGGTGAAGACTTATTTCATACGCAGCCAGCAACAGAAGAAGGCCAAGGGCTTTCACTTATTCCAACGGCAGAAGTGCCGTTAACGAATATTGCCCGTGATGAAATTCTAGACGAGAAATCGCTACCGATTAAAATGACTGCGCATACTCCTTGCTTTCGTTCAGAAGCAGGCTCGTATGGCCGTGATACCCGTGGTTTGATTCGTCAGCATCAGTTCGACAAAGTTGAGCTTGTACAGCTAGTGAAGCCTGAAGATAGTTTCGATGCGTTAGAGGAACTTACTCAGCACGCAGAAACTATTTTACAGAAGCTTGAATTGCCATACCGTAAAGTGTTGCTTTGTACTGGTGACATGGGCTTTGGCGCATGTAAAACCTACGACTTAGAAGTATGGTTGCCAGCGCAAAATACGTATCGTGAAATTTCATCATGTTCAAACATGGTAGATTTTCAGGCCAGACGTATGCAAGCCCGCTTCAGAAACCCAGAAACGAACAAGCCTGAGTTGCTTCATACATTGAATGGTTCTGGTTTAGCAGTTGGCCGCACGTTGGTGGCTATTTTAGAAAACTACCAACAAGCCGACGGAAGTGTAACGGTACCTAAAGCCCTTGTACCTTATATGAATGGTGTAGAAGTGATAAAAGCGTAAGCCTTTAAGGCATGCGCTTTGAGGCATGCACTTTGAGGCATGCACTTTGAGGCATAGCCTTTAAGGTCTAGAGCCACAACTTACATTTCATATTTAATGACTATTTTTAAGCTCGTAGATGTTCTATCTGCGAGCTTATTTGTATGTGTGATATATGTGGGATATAAATAGCTAAAGGCAAATGGCTTCGTGCATTGGAATTACCGTTTAGTACTTGTTAATTAAAGTGAAAATCGCTGCCTGAGAAAGCGCGCTACACCGTCTTCATTATGATGTCCAATCACTTCACTGGCTGCGTTTTTGATAACAGTCTTAGCGTTGTCGGGGGCGTAACATTCATTAGCCAATTCAAACATGCTTAAATCGTTGTCGCTGTCGCCAAAACAAATAACATTGGTAGCACCCAGTTGTTGTTTCAAATTCATGACCGCACTACCTTTACTTGCTGCACGGTGGTGAATATCCATCCAACTAAAAGAATTTCCCTCTATTGCGGGCCCTGAATACGCAATAAGGTTTTCAACGTCGTTAATGGTTTTCCACATATTCCTAACCGTTGAATTGTCGCCAATCATACTGATGTTGGTTATTTTAGCGGAAAGGGAAAGTTGGCTTATCGGGCGAAGTATTGCGTTCGTCTTTTTAAAATATTTGTCTAGTAAATTTTGTTCTATTGGGTGTTTTGCCGTGGGGTGATAAACAACATGAGATGTGCCATCAATAACGTTAACAAAAGGGGTGATATCATTTTGATGCGCAAGATGAATAATGAATTCAAGCTCATTAGTATTGACTAGGTTTTCGAGGGTTAATGCATTGGCTGTTGGGTCCCATATAGCCACACCGTTATTATAAATATGGGGCAGCAGAAAGTTATCTTCTGCAATAATACTGTTAGCGGACAGCATGGTTCTGCCCGTCGCCACTGTATAAGCAATGCCGTTCTGTTTCAGCAGGGCTAAGGTCTCACGGGTATAGTTTGAAATTTGTGATTCGCTATTTAACAGCGTCCCGTCTAAATCGAAGAAGATAAGATCCATGTGTTGCTCCTCGTTAACCTTAATAAGTGCCTAAGCGTTTGCGCTAGCGTAAACCGGTTTTACAAGCACTTTTTACAAGCACTTTGCAGGCTTCGGTAACCCAGCAAGTTTGGTAGCTTGCTTGGCTGGGCCTTTAGGGAACAAACGTTGTAAATAACGGCTATTACCTTTTTCTGGCCCATATTTAGCTGCCATCGCTTTCACAAGCGCACGAATAGCAGGGCTAGTTTCAAACTCTTCATAAAAGTGACGTACAAAGCGAATAACTTCCCAATGAGGCTCACTAAGCGTAATGTTTTCGTTTGCTGCTAGCGTTGGCACCATGTCTTCATTCCACAAGGTGTGATCAAGCAGATAGCCTGCCTTGTCAGTAGGGATGGTAGTGCCGTTAAATTCAAAATGAAACTGTTCTTGGGTCATTAATAACGCTCTGTAATTGACGCATAAGGTTTTGTAAGTGCTTCTATTAGCGCACCTATAAGAGCACAGCTGGATAAAAAGTATCAGTCAGTGCTACAAATTTATCCATCGATATTGGTGTGACAGATTCCGTATTGTCTTCGCTACTCGCTTCATGGCTAAGCGCTTGACTCGCTTTATGGAATAGCCCACGCAGCGCCATATCATCTTGTAGGGCAAATAGGCTTGTTGCACTGTGCATAGCTTCACCGGCATTTATTGTGTTCGATAAACTGCTCAACAGACCGTGACCAGTCTGTTGGGTGTAATACACACCGTCGTCTACTAGCACAACTGCGTTGGCAGAATCAGTACTTATAAACGCCTGTTGAAGGGTTTTAACCGCTACAGCACTTAGCGGGTAAGATTTTACAATAAAGAGCATTAGAAGGTCACCACATGGTCTACACGCGCACACAGTGCTAGCTTTTCATCAATTGATAACAGTGAAGCATCTAGTTGCGCTATTAACTCATGTTTTTGGTTAGCTAGAGGCGACTGCTTTAAACTTTCTTCGCAAACGTAACATTCTTCAATATCGAAAAAGGGCAGGGAGCCTAACCGTTTACTGTGGTTTTTTGTTCCGCGAACAGATTCAGTTTTAGTTAGCTGCAATACACCTTGTTGTTCGAACAGCACAATGATCTCATGGCCATAGTTGGTGGCAGCGAGTGCAAAGTCCAGCCCATCTTGGCTGGTGCTAGATTGATAAGGGGTTTGCGTAAATCGAATCAGTAAAGTAGCCATTAAAATTGTGCCACCTTATCGCAATCGTGAAGCGCGGTAAAAAATTCACCTAAACCAGCCTGTTCAAAACCCTCTGCCACATTAGCACCTGATACCCCGGCGCTAGCAGCTTCCTGCTCACCAACAATTCCACGTTTAACTGCGGCAGTAATACAAAGGAGTAGGGTAACGTTATGATCGTTTTTAAGCGCTTGCCACGCAGCCAGTGGATAAAATTCATCGCCCACTTCTACCATGAAGCCATTAGCATGATGCACACCTTGGCCATAGAAGAAGACGTTATTAACAGTATGCCCCTGTGCAATAGCACTATTGATAAAGGAAACCGCACGTTGTGCGTGTTGACCTTCATAAGGGGAGCTTGTTACTAAAATTGAATAGTGTGCCATGACTCTACAATATGGTTGGTGATTAATTTAGTGATAAATCTAAGGTTTATTCTAGTAATAAAAACTGCGCCGTAAAAACAAAAACACCCCAGTTACGGGGTGTCTTCTTTAACGTTTGCGTTGAACTTAGTCGTCGCCGCCAAATGCACCTAGAAGGTGAAGCATAGACGTGAACAAGTTATAAATGTTCAAGTACAAAGAAACCGTTGCGCGGATGTAGTTTGTCTCGCCACCGTTGATGATACGGCTTGTATCAAACAAGATGAAACCAGACATAATAAATACGATAGCTGCACTAATCGCCAAGCTTACCGCCGGTACTGCGAAAAACATATTCGCAATGGCCGCTACAATCACAACAACTAAACCTACAACCAAGAAGCCGCCCATAAACGAGAAATCTTTTTTGGTAGTAAGTGCATAACCAGAAAGTGCGAAGAAGACTAACGCTGTAGCACCTAACGCCTCCATAATTAAGCCTGGGCCTGCTACACCTAAATAGAAGTTAAGCGTGTAACCTAATGAAGCACCCATTAAACCGGTGAACAAAAATACCCAATAAATACCTGAAGCTGATTCAGCTTTCTTTTGTACAACAAATAAAGTAATGAATGCACCAATGGTCATGCCTAGTGACATCATAGGAGAAATACCTACAGCCATGGCAACACCAGCACAAACGGCACTGAACGCTAGTGTCATCGCAAGCAGCATATAGGTGTTGCGCAAAACCTTGTTCGTTTGCAACACTGATGGTTGAGATGCACTTGAATACATCGAACGTTGATCCATTGTTTCCTCCAAAAGGACTTTGTCTTTAACCAAAACGGTAAACTAACTATTAGTGTATGTTGTATGGGTTTTAGTTCCCATTTTCAAGTAGTTTCAAATGAAAATAGTGTTAGTAAGTATGAATTACGTGTCAACCGCGCAATTAGCGCACTAATTGTTTGAAATGCCATCACTTAACTTATTTTTTTTAATTTTTACTTTACAGTCATAAAAATATCATTAAGATACGCAGCACTTGGAGAGGTGGCAGAGCTCGGTTTAATG
>NZ_CAXBMP010000039.1:0-29537 GCF_963976965.1 uncultured Alteromonas sp. | reverse complement strand
TTAAGTTTGCCGACTAACACCCCGCTAGAAGAAGGATTAAGTGCATTGACTCAAAAAATAGTGTCGATGCAATCGCAAGGTCTGCACTACGGTTTAAAACTAGGTAGTGCAACCTTTACCCCCAATAATTCTATTTCACACATGCATCAATGTCTGAAGGCACTGGCGACTTATCCCAACACACCTTTTGATGCTAGTTCGGCTAAGTCTTCGAGTCATGCATCTATCTCTCCGGCGGCTCCTCTTGCCGCGCAAGCCGCAGACAACAGTGATTTCCAAGGGCTGAGTAAATGAACCATAAAGCAAATATGCTGCTATCCACCTGCTTTATGGTACTAACCCTTAGCCTGCTTACCCCATTGCTAACTTGGGTGATATTACTTGCCATATGCGCGGTTATTATGCAAAGCGCGTTGTATTTTAGGTGGCAAGAATATAACCCAAGTAGCCGCACCGTAAATTTGTTAGCCGTATTATCCTTAATAGCGCTAGGCTGGTTCGGTCTTTCTATTGGTTTGCTCAACAGCATGATTAACCTTTTAGTGATTGCCTGCTCGCTGAAGCTTATGTTGCTTTCAAAAACGAAAGATTTTTTACAGCTATTCTGCTCGTGCATATTTCTGGTCGGCTGTGGTTTTATTTTTGCTTTAGGTATTGAAGCATGGATAGGCTATGTCGCGGTTATCGTTCTTTTGTTCACCGCATTGTCATTGGTATACGCCCCCGCGAGAAGTTTTAGGGGGTCGATGCGTAAATCGTCGATAATACTGCTGCAAGCATTTCCCTTGGCCGCACTGTTATTTGTAGTGATGCCGCAGTTTCCTCCTCTTTGGCAAATGCCTACGTCTAAGTCTAATGAAACAGGGTTATCAGATTCGGTCACGCCAGGGGATATTGCCTCGCTGGCGAGGTCGTCTGATTTAGCGTTCACCGCCACCTTTGAGCAACGCCCACCATTGGCCGAACAGCGGTATTGGCGCGCCATGACGATGGAAGCCTTTGACGGTAAAACGTGGACAATTAGCCCACGACGAAAACAAGCTGAGGCACAGCTTAAAACTATGGGTCGACGTGTCGCGGCGCCTTCAACTGACGCATCGCTTCCCCCCTCAGAAAACTATCAATTGATTGTAGAGCCCAGTAACCAACGCTGGCTGTATTCTCTTGATGTGTCGGCTCAAAACACAAATTTAGACAATCCTGAGATGCGGCGTCAGTTCAATTATGCATTACGTGCGGCGCGTCCAATTGTCGGCAAACGAGCGTTCTATTTAACTTATTATCCAGAAACGCCACGTGTTAGTGAGATATATGACTTTGATTATCAACTTAATATTCAATACCCGATGGACAGCAACGTACGTACTCAAGCGTGGGTAAAGCAGCTAAAAGCAAATGCGCACAGTGAGCGAAGTATTGCCGAAGATATTCTACGCCACTTTAAAACCAACGGGTTTAGTTACACCTTACAACCTGACGCTATGCCGAACTCGCCCATCGACACCTTTATGTTTGAAGCAAAGGCGGGTTTTTGTGCTCACTATGCCAGCGCCATGGTGTTTGCCCTTCGGGTTGCGGGCATTCCTGCTCGTATGGTGACAGGCTATCAAGGTGGCGAATTATTAAGTGACAACGTAATACAAGTTCGCCAATACGATGCCCACGCTTGGGTAGAAGCATTAATAGACGGCGTTTGGGTCTCGTACGATCCTACTAGTATGGTGGCACCATCACGCATTACCTTTGGATTAGAACAAGCGTTAGCCGATTTTAATGAAACTCGCAGTGAAGGTATGTTTAAGAATTTAAATTCAGCTGAACTGTTTTTATCTATCAGAGGATGGTTTCGCCAACTTGATTATCAGTGGAGTAGATTAGTTCTGGGTTTTGACAATCAAACTCAAACTGATTTATTAAAAAAGCTTCTTGGCGATTTAACCTCTAAGAAAATGACGTTCTTCTTTTTGATTCTTCTGGGGATAGTCAGTATTTTTCTGCTTGTGCTGTTCTTTCCTCTTAGAAAGAAGTCGACCGTGCCTGCACATCAACACATTTATTTAAACGCTGTTGAGTTGGTGTCGAATTTTACTAAGGTAGCGCGAGAGAACAAAGGAAGCACCGCATACTTCAAACAAGTGAAACCTTTTTTGCCAACAAAGGCGGCCTCGCTATTTAACTCGCTCACCCAAGATTTTGAACATGCACTATATCAAAGTGCCACAGATGAAAGTCGCGATAGCCGAAGGCAAAAAGAACGAACAATAAAAGATACATTTGCTGCGTTGAAAAAAGACTTAAAGCAAACCAAAGCCAAATAACGCTAGAGTCAGTCAACAATAAAAAGTGTGGGGTGGAATTTTGGTTTATTAACCACCAATTCGGTGCACCCTAGCACTTCATTTGCACCATTGTGGTTTGAAGCTGATTACTTTAATCATTTGTTAGCGTAACTAAATAATAATAACCCAATGATTTAATTGGAGTTATCATTAAAATGATTTTTTGGCACTATTTTCGCTAATCTTTTAACAGTACGAGTCGGTTTGTAAACTGGCTAACACAATCTATCGAATTGGATAAAGACGTCCACAACCTTCTTTGGAAACAGGGAATGGTGTGGACGTTTTTTTTTGTTCGTTTGTTCTATCGATGAAAGCAGTGATGTGGCTCGTTATTTTAAATAAATTACAAATCAGGGTGATTAATTATGGCTTATTTACTTCCCGCCGAGTTTGCTACGAAAATGGTAGATGCCGGTGAATCTAAAATTTACATGTCTACACGAGATACGCTGATCCGCGCATTTATGGCTGGCGCAATATTAGCGTTAGCGGCTGTATTTGCTATTACAATTGCGGTGCAAACCGGCATCTTCTTACTGGGGGCCGTTTTGTTCCCGGTTGGTTTTTGTATGCTGTATTTAATGGGCTTCGACCTATTAACGGGTGTATTTGTATTAACCCCACTTGCTTGGCTTGCTAAGCGACCGGGTGTTACCCCTAAACAAATTTTACGTAACTGGGGCTTAGTGTTTTTAGGTAACTTTGGTGGCGCACTGACTGTTGCCTTTATGATGTCTTTTATTTTCACCATGGGTTACAACGTAGATGGTGGCGCTATTGCTGCTAAAGTAGCTAGTATTGGAGAAGCAAGAACATTGGGTTACGCAGAACATGGTACTGCAGGTTGGTTTACTATTTTTATTCGCGGCATGTTGTGTAACTGGATGGTATCACTTGGCGTAGTTGGCGCGATGATCTCTACTCATGTGAGCGGTAAAGTATTGGCCATGTGGATGCCTATCATGCTGTTCTTTTTCATGGGTTTTGAACACTCTGTTGTGAACATGTTCTTATTCCCATTTGGTCTTATCATGGGTGGTGAGTTCTCTATCATGGATTACTTCGTGTGGAATGAAATTCCAACAGCGCTAGGTAACCTTGTTGGTGGTTTAGCGTTTACAGGTTTAACGATTTACAGCACACACGTTAAAACTGCACCTAAGCGTAAAATTGCTGTTGCTGAAAAAGCGCCAGCAAAAGCCGCTACAGTATAAGTTAGCAAGCCCGGTACGTTTCCTCTGTATCGGGCTTTTTTAATATGCAGATTCAATCCTTATCACTTCACTATAGCGAATGCAGTAGCGCCGGCGTTAAGCCTATAAATCAGGACGCTTGCGATGCGTTTATTCCAGCTAGTAACAACCCAGCTTTATCATTAAAAGGCGCCGCCTTTGCACTTGCCGATGGCATAAGTAGCAGTACGGTTAGCCAAATCGCCAGTGATTTAGCAATTAAAGATTTCATAAAACAATACTATTGTACCCCTGAAACCTGGGGAGTGGTGCAAAGTGCTAAAAACGTTATACAAAGTATTAATGCCACTTTATATACCAAAACCCAGCAAAGCCCTTTTTGCTATACCCCTGATAAGGGCTATGTATGCACTTTTTCTGCGGTTATCGTTAAAGGCGATACGGCACATATATTCCATGTGGGTGATGCTAGAGTCTGTTTGTATTCTGACGATAGGATACAAGTACTCACCCAATCTCATCGAGTAAACCACTCTAAGCATGAGTCTTATCTCGCTAATGCACTGGGTGTGCATGCGAATGTCGACATTGATTACCTCGCGGTCCCGCTAAAAGCAGGCGATACCCTTGTTCTAATGACAGATGGCGTTTATGAATATGTTTCATCCCCTACGCTTGCCTCACTTATATCGCCGGTTTATGCATCTGAGAATGACGCTTCTACTCATAGCACTTCTAGTCAAAACACTTCTATTCCAAAAGCTTCTATTGCAAAAAAGAGCGCCAAGCCCCTCGCGCAACGCCTTGTAGATCTTGCGTTAGAAAACAACAGTAATGATAACGTTTCTTGCCAATTTATAACGGTAGAGAGCGTGGGCGATGGCAAGTTTTTAACACCGGAATATGCTGTTGATGAAACGTCACTTCCCATTATTAAACAGTTGAATGTGGGCGAGACAATAGATGGCTACCGCATTGAGCGACAGCTATACCAGTCAGCTAGAAGCCATGTTTTCCTAGCGTGGGATGAAAATACCAAAGCACATATCGTTATTAAAATACCCTCTACTGAACTGGCACAAGACAGCGACTACCTTGAACACTTTGCATTAGAAGAATGGCTGGCACGACGAATTAAATCCAACCATGTAATTAACGTACCTACTCGTATTCAGCCGCCTTCATGTATGTATACCATTAGCGAATATATTGAAGGGCAGAACTTAACCCAGTGGCTAACCGATAACCCTAAGCCAGATGTTGAAAAAGTGCGAAGTATTATTGAGCAGGTAGCACAAGGCTTAATGGCCATGCACCGAGAAGGGCTACTGCATCAAGACATTCGCCCTGAAAATATCATGATTGAAGCTTCAGGCAACTGCAAAATAATAGATTTAGGTTCGGCCCGTGTTGCTGGCATTAGTGACGCATTATTTGAACAAGAGAGTGATATTATGGGCACCGCAGCTTATGTTGCTCCAGAATACTTCTTAGGCGATAGTGGCTGTGATCAATCCGACCTTTATTCTCTTGCCGTACTCACCTATTACTTACTCAGCGACCGCTTTCCTTATGGCACACAAGTAGCCAAAACCCGGACCGTGGCGGCGCAGCACAAACTCAAATACCAATCGGTGCTTGATGATAGACGGCCTATTCCAGCTTGGATAGATGCCACGCTGAAACGAGCATTACAGCCTAATCCTGAAAAGCGTTTTGCTAGCTTATCTGAGTTTACCTATCACCTTCGACACCCTAGCCCCGCTTTTCTTAACCGCGTGACCGCGCCATTAATACAACGTCACCCACTTAAATTCTGGCAGGGACTGTCCCTGCTGTTAGTTATTAGTAATGTAATTACCTTCATACTGCTTTATGGCAACAACTAACTTTTATCAATAACCCGTATCACTCAAAAAAGGAAATGCAATGATTACCAATCGAACTCAAGTTACCGACATGATCCAGTCTTCAAAAATTTCTAAAGGCATTAAATGGAGTGAAATTGCCCAAGCGGTAGGACAATCAAAAGAATGGAGTACCGCCGCGTGTTTAGGGCAAATGGCGATGACTAAAGAACAAGCGACAGCCGTGGGCGAAATGCTAGAACTGAGTGATGAAGCCATTGCTTGGTTACAAATTGCGCCTTATAAAGGTTCGTTGCCGACCGAAGTGCCTACCGACCCGCTTATCTATCGCTGGTACGAATTAGTCAGTGTTTATGGCACAACCTTAAAAGAACTTATTCATGAAGAATTTGGAGACGGCATAATGAGCGCTATCGATTTCTCAATGGATTTGCAACGCGAGAACGATCCTAAAGGTGACCGCGTAAGTGTGGTGATGTCTGGAAAGTTCTTACCCTACAAGATGTATTAATTAGCATTTAGCAACAAAAAAGCCCGTCTGGTATTCCAGACGGGCTTTTATATGCTTAACACTAAGGTAAGCATGAATGCTTACCTAGTTAGTAGCTAATTACTTAGCTGCTTTACGTGCTTTAGCTTCTTCCATTACTTTGTCAGCTACGTTTTGTGGACAAGCTGCGTAGTGTGAGAACTCCATAGAGAACTGACCACGACCAGATGTCATTGTACGTAGTGAACCGATGTAACCGAACATTTCTGATAACGGAACGTCTGCTTTAATGCGAACGCCAGTTAAACCAGCTTCTTGGTCGCTTAGCATACCACGACGACGGTTAAGGTCACCGATTACATCACCAACATGATCTTCCGGCGTAAATACGTCAACTTTCATGATTGGCTCAAGAAGTTGTGCACCCGCTTTAGGAATAGATTGGCGGAAAGCGCCTTTAGCAGCGATTTCGAACGCGATTGCTGATGAATCCACTGCGTGGAAGCCACCGTCAAAAAGTTCAACTTCAACGTCTAGTACTGGGAAGCCAGCTAGAACACCTTCGCCCATCATTGACTTAAAGCCTTTCTCAACTGCAGGCCAGAATTCTTTCGGTACGTTACCACCAACAACAGATGATGTGAACGTAAAGCCAGAACCCGCTTCGCCAGGCTTGATGCGGTAGTCGATTTTACCGAACTGACCAGAACCACCAGATTGCTTCTTATGCGTGTAGCTATCTTCAATTTCTTGAGTGATAGTTTCACGGTAAGCAACTTGAGGTTGACCAACAATAAGATCTACACCGTAAGTACGCTTAAGAATGTCTACTTTGATGTCTAAGTGAAGCTCACCCATACCTTTAAGGATGGTTTCGCCTGAATCTTCATCAGTTTCAACTTGGAACGAAGGATCTTCTGCAATCATCTTACCGATAGCGATACCCATTTTCTCGTTTCCGCCTTTATCTTTAGGCTGAACAGCAATCGAGATTACTGGCGTTGGGAAAACCATTGGCTCTAGTGTTACTGGATCTTTCGGATCACAAAGTGTGTGACCAGTTTGTACGTTCTTCATGCCTACGATAGCAATGATGTCACCCGCTTGTGCGCTAGATAACTCAATACGTTCGTCAGCTTGCATCTCAACCATACGGCCAACACGCTCAGTTTTACCCGTAAATGCGTTAAGGATGGTGTCACCCTTGTTCAATTTACCAGAGTAAATACGTACGAATGTTAGTGCACCGAAACGGTCATCCATGATCTTAAATGCTAACGCTTTAAACGTTTCATCAGCAGATACGATTGCATGTTCGCCATTTTCGTTACCTTCTTCATCCATAAGAGGCTGAGGATCAACTTCTGTAGGAGATGGTAAGTAGTCAACAACAGCGTCAAGTACTAATTGAACACCTTTGTTTTTGAATGCAGAACCACAGAACGTAGGGAAGAAAGCAAGGTCACGTGTACCTTTACGGATACAACGCTTGATGTCTTCAACCGAAGGAGTTTCACCTTCCATGTACGCTTCCATTAGGTCATCGTCTTGCTCTACAGCAGTTTCGATAAGCATTTCATGGTATTCATCAACTTTGTCTACCATGTCTGCAGGAACGTCTTTAATTTCGTAGTTTTCAGGAAGACCAGTGTCATCCCAAACGTATGCTTGTTTAGTCAATACGTCTACTACACCTACGAAGTCATCTTCGATACCAATTGGTAACGTCATAACTAGTGGTACAGCACCAAGTACTTTACGTACTTGCTCAGTTACACGGTAAAAATCAGCACCCATACGGTCTAATTTGTTTACGAATATAATACGTGCAACTTCTGATTCGTTAGCATAACGCCAGTTAGTTTCTGATTGCGGTTCAACACCACCAGAACCACAGAATACACCGATACCGCCGTCTAATACTTTTAGTGAACGGTAAACTTCAACTGTGAAGTCAACGTGTCCTGGAGTATCGATAACGTTGAAGCGGTGATCTTTCCAGAAACAGCTTACTGCTGCCGACTGGATAGTAATACCACGCTCAGCTTCCTGTTCCATGAAGTCAGTAGTTGACTCACCGTCGTGTACTTCACCGGTTTTATGGATTTTACCAGTAAGCTTCAAAATACGTTCTGTAGTGGTAGTTTTACCCGCGTCTACGTGGGCGAAAATACCAATGTTTCTGTAAAGGGATAAGTCTGACATTAGTTCACTTTCATTGATTCAGAGTAAAAAAACGGCCGGATTATAAAGGATTTCTGTACAAGAGATACACCTTTATTTAGCACAAACTCTGAAAACGTTTGTGAAAAACCGAGCCACCATTAATTTTTTATTTAAATATCAATAATATAAGAATATTAGATATTTTTTTAAAAATAACAAAAACACACCTCGTTTCACGAAGTGCGTACAATCGTTACTGTAACTTCATCTCTGTCATGATAGAGATGTCTTACCTTGACAGTGAATGCATCGTCTAACGCATTCAATCTGGTCATTAACGTCGACATGGCCTCTATTACGGTTTCATATCGTCGTTTCATGGGTAGCTTTAAATTAAACACCGCATGAGTGGCCCAATGTTTTACCAACCAGTCACCCATCAGCTTTGCTACCCGATCGGGTTGCTCTATCATATCACACACTAGTAAATCTACACGACCAAATTGTGGTCTGTAAGTAAACCCGTCTGCAGCATGGTGTTCAACAAGCCCTGTGCTCATTAAGCTGTCAGCAATAGCCCCATTATCAATCGCTTCAACGTACATTTCACGTTTAACTAGTTGATAAGTCCATCCACCAGGGCATGCACCCAAGTCTACTGCTCTACCGCCAGCGCGAAGTACTTCACGTTGCTCGTTAGCACTTAACATGTTCACCAAGGCATCTTCCAACTTGAGGGTTGAGCGACTTGGTGAATCGGACGGAAATTTTAATCGGCAAATGCCTAAATGGTCATTAGAGCGATATCCAGCAAGACTATAGCCTATGTAGCAAGTTTCAAAAGACTCGAAGAAAACATGCAGTTTAGGCTTATTCTCGTTTTCCTTTGGTGATAACCAGCCCTTCTTTCTTAATGCCTGACGAAGAGGAACGGTAAACTTCCTACAAAATTTCGCAAGGGTTTTACCGTCTTCCGTATCTGGGTATTCAACATCGATGGCACCGAATACACCATGAGCACCAGTAAGCGCTTCGAGCGACACGTCTTCTAGCGCGTCGAGTACTTGCCCTACTCTATCCTCTTTTTCAATATCATTAAGCGTAGCGAACACACCTATTAATTGGCGGGGAAATATAGACTCGCTTACCGCGAACAATGCCAATGCATTACCTAGGCTCGTATTATCGTACAAATTATAATGCACAAAGCCCGTATTCGATTTTGATACCGGATAGCCAAAGTATTCTTTTTCGCCGTACCGAGTAGCCAGTTCATTGGCTGTGTCGTTTTCATAGCCAGGGCGACAATAGGCCAAAATGCTAGTCATTAGTTTTTCCTTTGAATACAGCTACAGCCAATGCTATCCAACCGATAATAAAGCATAGGCCGCCCAAAGGCGTAATGGGGCCAAATAACCCGTTACCGGTGACTGCTAATAAATATAAACTGCCACTGAACAGCGCACAGCCAACCACAAAAAGTGCAGCTACCGCGTTAAGCCATTTAGGCGAACCGTATGCCGACAAAGCGGGCAGCGCCACAATGGCTAAACCATGATACATCTGGTAGCGAACACCAATTTCAAATGTAGTCAGTGCCGATGGTGCTAATATCGCTTTTAAACCATGCGCGCCAAAAGCGCCTAGCATAACTGCAGTAGCCGCCAAAAGAATGCCAGTACACAGCCAGAGTTTGTTTAGGCCTTGCTTATTACTTAGGTTCTGATCAACAGACCCTGTGTTATTTATTGCCTTATTCAAAGCACCTGCCCATGTCATTGAGTGTAAGTTAAACCGAAGGTTAAATGGTGGTTCATTATTTATTTACGTGTGCTTTTATAAAATCAGCTGTCGATTTAGCCGCGCATTCTATATGGGTCTCTAACGTAAAGCCACTTTGCTTTCTGGGTTTAAAACTGTGATCGCCGTCTGTTAGGTAAGAAACCGCAATAGTACTCGATAACGCATAGGCACTCACCTCATCCTTCGTCCCGAAGGTATCACGTTCGCCTTGCAGTATAAGCAGTGGTTTTTTGAGCGTTTCTAAATGGGCGGTTCTGAGTTTTTCATGCTTACCTGGAGGGTGAAATGGATAACCGAATGCTATCGCGCCTACTATTGATTCAGCTTTATCAAGTACCATGGTCGCCATGCGTCCTCCCATGGATTTACCGCCAATAAACGTCGGTACACTAGTTTGGGTTTTAGCCACCTCATCGATAAGCGCCGCAAAATGTGTGAGTAACTTTTCGGCTTTATCTGGCGGCCTACGCTTTCCCGTTTCCATCATGGTTTGCATGTAGGGAAAGTTAAATAATACCACTTCAATATTATGGCCAGTTAACTGAGAAGCCATTGCCTGCATAAAATCGTGGTGCTTACCGGCACCCGCGCCGTGCGCAAGAATAAGGCGTGCTATAGGTGCATTAGTCTTTCCATCCGTATTTACCGAATGAATTTCAATATCAAACATCGACTGACTCATTATCTGTATTATTTTTAAATGTAAAACTTATCACTCTTGCTCTTCTTCAACCAAGCCTAAGATCCACTCTCTGAAAGCGGCAATTTTGCCAAGCTCAGCTTGGGATTCTTCGCACACCAAATAAAAAGCATCACGACTTTCTACTTTCTCTTCAAAAGGCATAATCAATCGCCCTGCATCTAATTCTGGACGGGCAAGTACCGTATTACCTAACGCAATCCCCTGCCCTAACGCGGCAGCTTGCAGTACCAGCATAGAGTGGCTGAATACTGGTCCATGGTTAACATTTACCCCTGATACACCCACATGCTTAAGCCAGTTTTTCCACGCCGCGCGGCTTAAGTCGTGAAGTAGCACGTGATGACGTAAATCTGCCAAACTCGATAACGGCTTAGGGCCATTGAAAAGCATAGGGGAACATAATGGTGTTAGGAATTCACGGTGAAGTTTGTCTGCTTGCAACCCACTCCAGCGGCCTTTGCCATAGTAAATAGCAACATCTACGTCATCATCTAAAAAGCCTTCATCGAAGTCTACCGCTTTTATTCTTACGTCTATGTCCGGTTGCGCCACACTAAATTGACTAATTCGTGGCACTAACCACTGGCTGGCAAAGCTCGGCGGCATGGCAACGGTTATGGCTCCCTTACTGCCTCGCGCTAACAGTCTTTCCGTCGCTTCTTGCAGGTTTTTAAAGATATCTTTCAATTCAAGGAAGTAAGCCTGGCCTTCTTCGGTTAATAACAAGGTTCTGTTACGACGAATGAATAACTTCATCGATAAGAATTCTTCAAGCGCTTTAATTTGATGACTGACCGCGGCTTGCGTAACAAAAAGCTCATCAGCCGCTTTAGTGAAACTCAAATGCCGGGCAGCCGCTTCAAAGGCTTTTAACGCATTGAGAGGGGGAAGACGTCGATGCATGTTAAGAAATAAATCCTGTGTGACCTACTCATACTATAGTAGCAGTAATCGCATTAGTTTTACTAATGACAACCCATACTTTTACTCGTTTTATTTTTGCACGAGTTTTGGTTATTATTTGCGCGAACTTTGGAAAGGGCCTCAAATATCAACTCTTTACAAAGCCTACTTGTTAAGCAATTTAACAAGTGGAAACATATTTTTAAATTATTTTTATTAGGTGTGAAAATGAAAAAACTACTACTAGCTAGTGTATCTGTAATGGCTTTTGCAAGCGCTGCTGCGAATGCTAACGTACAACCTGAAAAGATCAATCTTCAATCGTTAATCGCTACGGCGATGACCAGCGTAAACATGGCAGACGTACTGCCTGAAAACGACGCTCACATTGTTGTTAAAAAGCAGTCAGCTGCATTGCTGGCAGAAGAAACGCAAATTGCGTTACATAAAAACTTACTTGCCATGGCGAAAGAAAAAAATAAAGAATCTACTGTATTAGTTGCTGAAAGCGAATAATACACGCCCACACCTGATACGCATGCCGGTGCGACGCACCGGCATTCGCCATCAGACTTGCCTAGGTATTACTGGTATCTAACGGCTCAAATCCTTTCACCAATTCATCTAACGCTTTCATTTGCGCTAAATACGGCTCAAGTTTTGCCAATGGCAACGCACATGGACCATCACATTTTGCTTCATCCGGATTAGGATGTGCTTCAATAAACAACCCAGCAAGGCCCAACGCCATTCCGCTTCGCGCTAATTGTGCCGCTTGAGCACGACGACCATCGGCTGATGTTGCTCTGCCTCCTGGCATTTGCAGTGCATGGGTAGCATCAAAGATTACCGGTGCGTAGGATTTCATTGCATCCATGCCCAGCATATCAACCACAAGGTTGTTATAGCCAAAGCTACTGCCACGTTCACATAAAATGACTTTATCGTTACCCGCTTCACCTAATTTAGTAATGATATGACGCATTTCATGAGGCGCTAGAAATTGCGGCTTCTTCACATTAATTACGCTACCGGTTTTAGCCATAGCAACCACCAAATCAGTTTGACGGGCTAAAAACGCGGGAAGTTGAATAACATCTACCACTTCAGCAACAGGTGCGGCTTGGTGAGGCTCATGAACATCGGTAATTAATGGCACATTGAAAGTAGATTTAATTTCTTCGAATATACGCAAGCCCTCTTCCATACCTGGACCACGATAAGACGTTACCGATGAGCGGTTTGCTTTATCAAATGAAGCTTTAAAAACATAAGGAATACCCAATTTTTGGGTAACTTCAACATAATGCTCAGCAATGCGCATGGCAAGATCGCGAGACTCTAATACATTCATTCCGCCAAAAAGCACGAAAGGTAAGTGATTAGCAACTTCTACATCGCCAACACGAATGATCTGTTGAGATTCAGACATAATTAATTCGTTATCCGTTAATTTCTAGAATAAGGGTTGTTTGGTAACTGCCACCAACGCAGTTGTCATCAGTACCACGAGCGCGGCAATGAAAAACGCCCAGCGGCCCACGGTGGTTTTTGCTTTTTTAAGCGCAAATAACCCAAGTACGATATAAGCGATAACGCCAGCTAACTTAAATGTGAGCCATGCATTTACAATGGGATATTGAGACAAAATAACGCAAAGCCAAATAGCACTGGCTAATAAAATGGTATCAATAATATGAGGCACAATTTTAACCCACTTTTTCGCTAAAATTGTGGCGTCGAATTGTGACCAGATAAAGCGAAAAACAAACAGTAAAATACTTAATCCTACTGCTGTTAAGTGCAGATGTTTCGCCATCATATACATACAATAATTCCTATCGTTCTTAAGTTTTGATTATGTAATTATTCGTTATTGTACGTTATTTACGGGCATTCGACTAAGTTAAACATACTCAGGAATATCAGGGTGCTGATGTTGAATGGCCATGAATTTTTCAATGTGGTTCAACAAGTAATCAACTAATAGCGGGTCGAAGTGTCGCCCTTTTTCTTCATTGATAACCTTTTCAACCTTATCTAATGGCCATGCGGTTTTATAAGGGCGAGTATTGATTAGTGCATCAAACACATCTAACAAAGTTGCTATGCGACTTTGCAGTAAGATAGCTTGACCTTGAAGCCCTTCAGGATAGCCTTTGCCATCCCATCGCTCGTGGTGTTGTCGTGCTAACGTTGCGGCTAGCTGAATAGTGGGCCTAGAAGAGTCTTTTAAAATCTGATAACCAAATTCGGCATGCTGACGAATGGCAAAAACATCATCTTCTGTCAAAGGCTCAGTTTTACGTAAAATAGTGACAGGTACACGAGAGTTGCCTACGTCATGAAGAGGTATAGCATGCTTGAGTAACCGCACGTCATTTTCATTCATGCCTATGCCACAACCCATAACCTCTGCCATCGCACTCATTCGCACAATATGGTTGCTGCCTTGCCCGTCATGCTCCATCGCTTTGCCTAAGCGCTCAATAATTTCTCTTTGCGTACTTTCTACGTCAATGGTTTTAAGCACATTATCAAACGCGAGTTGAACACTGTTCGAAAACCGTCTCACCAAGTGCTTGTCATTTTCGCCAATACGACGAGGTAAGCCGGATAAATACAACAAAGCACCGTTTTGCGTTTTACTATTGCAATAAGCCACTACGTGGTCTTCTGCGTACACGATTTCGCGTTCGCGCATTGCGCGCTTGCACAGTTCATATTCTTCAGGTGACACGGCATCTTTTAATAGCACGCCTTCTTTATCTGAATATTCACCGTTGCCGGCGAAAACGTATAGCTCATTGAGATCGAGTGTATTAGTAGGATTAGGTGATGCATCGGGTGTGGCCGCTACCGCCGTGGTAATGTAGGCTGCATCTTTCGAACAGCCTAAAATAGACGCCAGTTGCTGAATAATGCCTTGCATGAATTTTTCTAGCGAGTTGGAAGAAAACAAATCTACAGACGCATCTATGATTTTTTCTAAGCCTGCACGGCTCTCTTCAATCACAATGATATCGCGATAAGAGCGCAGCGCCGCAATAATTACAGTGAATAGCTTTTGTGCGGTTAGTTCAGTTTTAGATTTATAGTCATTGATGTCGTAATTAATAATGACATCTTTTTCAGGCGCTTGGCCTGGCTGACCGGTACGCAGAATAATACGGGTAAAGTGATTATCGAGTTCGTTACGAACATACTCTGCAACTAGCAAGCCCGCATCGTCACTTTCCATAACCACATCAAGTAGTACCACTGCAATGTCATCATGCTCTCTGAAACAACGTTTTGCTTCATCGCCGCTGTAAGCACTGATAAATTCTAGGGTTTTACCATTTAAGAAAAAGTCGTTGAGTGCCAATTTTGTGATGGCATGAACTTCTGGCTCATCATCAACAATGAGAATTTTCCACGTACCTAACTCTTCTACTACATCATCTTCATCGTCTTCGATGAAAAGTAAATCGTCACTCATCTATAACTTCCTGTTCCTCAAATGCTTTTAAAATACTAATGCAATACGTATTTTTAGCAAGTCCCATATAGAAGTAACAAATAGACGTGACAAATTCTTAACGTGTTGTAGATAGGTAACCGTAAGTGACTCGGTCATTCCCACCATAGTCTTGTGCGGTGCTCACGTTCACAAAGCCTTGGGCGTGTAACAGGTCGCCAACCGCTTTTGCTTGGTCAAAACCATGCTCAAAAGCCAGTAAGCCACCTTCTAATAAATGGGCGGGTGCAAGTGCGATAATGTGTTTTATATCATCAAGCCCATCGGCGCCTGATGTAAGCGCTGATGCAGGCTCAAAGCGCACATCACCTTGCTGAAGAAAAGGGCTGGATATTTCTATATAGGGCGGGTTGGAAACGATAACGTGAAATTTTTCATTCGCTAAATTGTCAAACCAACTACTTTGCTTAAATTGCGCATTAGTAATGCTATTAAGCGCCGCATTGCTAGTGGCGAGTTGAACAGCCTCATGTAGTAAATCTATACCTGTGACAATGGCAGTGGGCAATTCAGAGGCCAGCGCGAGGGCAATTGCCCCTGTACCTGTACCTAAATCACAAATGGCTAGCTTATTATCTTCTACCTCAAGGGCAAATTCTGCTGACGCTATACAAGAAAGAGTTTGCTCTACTAATACTTCGGTATCGGGGCGAGGAATAAGGGTATGGGGCGAGGTTGCTAAACGTAAGGTCCAAAAGTCACGGCTACCCGTTAGGTACGCCACAGGAATACCTTGGGCGCGTTTGGCCACCAGAGTTTTGTATTGAGAAATAGCGTCGACGCTTAAGGTTTTGTCTGGCCATGTAAAAAGATAAACCTGAGGTTTATCTAATACATGGCTTAACAATACTTTTGCATCAACAGCTGGCGATTCGCCTTCATGTAACTCGGCTACCGCCCACGCTAATGCGGCGTCTATACGCATGGTATTAGTCGTCTGACAACGAGGCTAACAGGTCAGCTTGATGTTCTTGCATAATAGGGTCGAGAAGCTGCTTCAAGTCACCTTCTATTACTTCATCTAAACGGTATATCGTTAAGTTGATGCGGTGATCAGTTACGCGGCCTTGCGGGAAGTTATAGGTACGGATGCGCTCTGAACGATCACCACTTCCGACTAGACTCTTACGCGTAGAGGCTTCTTCTGCCGCACGCTTTTCTTCTTCAATGTTATTCAAACGCGCTTGCAAAACCGACATGGCTTTCGCACGGTTTTTATGTTGCGAACGCTCGTCCTGACACTCAACCACTAACCCTGACGGCAAGTGAGTAATCCGAATAGCAGAGTCGGTTTTGTTAACGTGCTGACCACCTGCACCCGATGCTCTAAAAGTATCGATGCGAAGATCCGCTGGGTTAATATCAATAGCTTCTGATTCTGGAATTTCAGGTAATACAGCCACGGTACAGGCAGACGTATGAATACGACCTTGTGATTCTGTATCGGGTACACGCTGCACACGGTGACCGCCAGATTCGAATTTCAAAATACCGTAAACGCCGTCACCACTAATATTCGCGACTACTTCTTTATAACCGCCATGCTCACCCTCATTGGCGTTAATTAATTCTACGCGCCAACCTTTGGTTTCAGCATAACGGCTGTACATACGGAATAAATCGCCTGCAAATATTGCGGCTTCGTCACCACCAGCACCAGCACGTACTTCTAAGAAGCAGTTGCTGTCATCGTTAGGATCTTTAGGTAACAATAAAACCTGAAGCTCAGTTTCTAGGCGTTCAATATCGGCTTTCGCAATTTTTAATTCTTCTTGCGCCATTTCACGCATTTCTGCGTCATCTTCTTTCAACATCTCATTCGCTGAATCAAGATTTTCTTGCGCTTGTTGATAAGCATTAAAGCCCCCAACTACGCTTTCTAGCTGGCTAAACTCTTTTGACAAATTACGAAACTTATCTTGATTGCCGATTACTTGCGGATCGCCTAATAAAGCCTGCACTTCTTCAAAGCGTTCCACCAAGTTTTCGAGTTTTCTGACAACCGAGTCTTTCATATTTTTATGTTTACCTTATTTTTTGATATCTGACGTAGTGTCGGATAACGATAATGCTTGCCCCAACCACCGACTCAACGCCGGGTCATCATGCATGGCAGCTTCTCTAAGTGCCAGGGTTGTGGGGTGCAGCAATGTATTGGTTAGCTTGTAGGCCATTTCACTAAGTACCGTTTCGGCGTCTTTGCCTTCGGTTAACTGCGCCAATGCTTTTTCTACCACGTCGTCGCGCTGTTCCATGCCCTTTTGACGATACTGCCTAACTAAATCGATAGATTGTTGAGACTGCTTCCAGCTCATGTAATCGCCAGCTTGCTTTTCAATTAGCTTTTCAGCTTCAAGTGCTGCTTGCTCACGATTTTGTAAATTCTTTTGAACGATGTGCTGCAAATCATCTACGGTGTATAAATAAGCATCACCCAATTCGTTCACTTGAGCTTCAATGTCACGAGGTACCGCTAAATCCACTAAAAACATGGGCATATTTCTACGTTGTTTCAACGCCTTTTCTACCATGCCCTTGCCTATTAAAGGTAGCTGACTGGCGGTAGAGCTGATCACTATATCGAAATCTTTTAGATGTTCCGGTACCTGTGAAAGGGTATACACACTGGCATCCAATGTTTCAGCCAAGGCTTCTGCACGAGAAATAGTTCGGTTGGCAACAGCTAAGCAGGTAACACCTTGCTCTTTTAAGTGCTGTGCCACTAACTCAATGGTTTCACCCGCACCCACCAGTAGCACCGAGCGCTTGGGTAGCTCAGCAAATATATGCTTCGCTAATTGCACTGCAGCATAAGCTACGCTGACGGCATTTGCGCCAATTTCAGTTTCGCTGCGTACCCGCTTAGCCACAGAAAAGGTATGCTGAAATAGTTTATCAAACTCGGTATTAATCATACCTGAGTGTTTGGCATCGCCAAAGGCTTGCTTTACCTGCCCTAATATCTGCGGTTCACCAAGAATGAGCGAATCTAATCCACTTGCCACTCGCATAATATGTTTAACCGCATCATCTGCGGCAAGCACATAACTGTTGTTGGCAATTTCATCAACTTCAACATGGTGGAAGTTTGATAACCACGCTAATAATGCAGTAGCACTTTCATGCTGGGTGTTCACGTAAAGCTCTGTGCGATTGCACGTTGATACAATCACCGACTCATCTACGCCATCCACCTTTCTTAATGACGCAAGTGCTTCCACCAGAGAATCTGGTGTAAAAGCCACTTTTTCACGCAATGCGACAGGGGCGGTTTTGTGATTAATACCAAGGGCGAGTAGAGTCATTCAAATCTGTGCTGGCAACGTCGGACGCGCATTGTACGAAAAACCCAAAATGATTGAAAGTGTTGGTAGAACTGTGTTCACATAAAGTATGCACTTTACCTAAGACGACACCCAATGATTCGCTTCATTTTTATACTTGTACTGGTTACCCTATTTATCAGCGCCTGTACCACACTACCTGATGGTCCTGAAGACGCCGTAAACCTTAGCACCCAGCTTAAAAAGGTGGCACAAGTAGATGCTTGGCAATTGCGCGGAAAAATAGCCTTTAGACAAGAAAAAGAAGGGGCTAGCGCTAACCTTTTGTGGAAAACCGATGATGCCGATTTTCATTTCCGATTAACCAATTTACTTGGTGTAACCATGGTTGATTTGAACGTGAACGGCGATAAAGCCATTTTAGAAGCGGGTAACGAGGTATATGAAGACGCCGATCCCGAACCGTTAATTTATCATACTACGGGCATGGATATCCCCGTCGAACCCTTGCTTTCGTGGATTAAAGGGCTTCCTCTTGCTGATGACACGTTTACCCTTACCGACAAGGGACTACTCAATACTCTTGAAAGCAACTGTAGTGCATGTAAGGGGTGGCAAGTCAGTTATGCTAACTATGGCAATGTGACTACCCCCGAAGGCAATAATGTGTGGCTGCCCCACGCTATTAATTTGGTTCAACCCAACCCGCCATCAACCCAATTAAAAATAAAAATATATGAATGGACGCTGCTTTAATGACAACTTCAGAAGTAACGAATTCACAAGAGATAAGCCTAGATTGGTGGCCTTCTCCTGCCAAACTTAATCTTTTTCTACATATTAATGGTCGATACCCAAATGGCTATCACCAATTGCAAAGCTTATTTCAAATGCTTGATTACGGCGACAAGCTTGCTTTTGATATTAATGATTCGGGTGTTATTTCTATGGCGACCCCGCTAAAAGGGGTAAAAGATGAAGATAACCTTATTGTTCGTGCCGCCAAACTGTTAGCTGAACATGCTCACATTAATAAAGGTGTAAGCATCAGTTTAGAAAAATGCTTGCCCATGGGCGGCGGTATTGGCGGCGGTTCATCAAATGCAGCCACCACCCTAGTCGCACTAAATCAGTTATGGGATATTAAACTATCAGAAGATGAACTTGCTGAGCTTGGGCTTAAATTAGGTGCAGATGTACCCATTTTTGTACGCGGACTTACCGCTTTCGCATCAGGGGTAGGTGAAGAAATCACCCCTGCCCCGCAAGAAGAAAAATGGTATTTGGTGGCGAACCCCAATGTGCATATTAGTACTGCCGAGGTATTTACAGCTGAACAATTGACCAGAAATACACCAATTATGCAGTGGGAAGACTACCAATTTGAAAAAACTCGCAATGATTGTCAGCAATTAGTCGTTAATCGCTATCCCGAAGTTGCAAATTTATTACAGTGGTTGGTACACTACGCACCGTCGCGAATGACGGGCACAGGTGCCTGCGTATTTGCCACCTTTTCTGACGACGTTTCTGCTAAACAAGTTCAGGCTAAATTGCCTTCTGCTTGGCAAAGTTTTGTTGCAAAAGGTGTGAATCGCTCACCGCTATTACAAAAATTAAAAAAATCAGAGCACGTGTACGCCACATCGGACAAGAAATAAAAAATTGGGGTATAGCCAAGTTGGTAAGGCAGCGGGTTTTGATCCCGCCATTCGTAGGTTCGAGTCCTGCTACCCCAGCCAAACCTCTTTTATCAACGCACTGAGGAACCCACTTGTGCCAGATATGAAGCTCTTTGCAGGTAATGCCGTACCAGAACTTGCCCAGAAAGTCGCCGATCGCCTTTATACCAAACTCGGAAACGCCAAAGTAGGCCGTTTCAGTGATGGTGAAATTAGCGTAGAAATTCATGAAAACGTCCGTGGTTCGGACGTTTTTATTATCCAATCAACCTGTGCACCCACAAATGACAACCTAATGGAATTGATCGTGATGATCGACGCTTTGCGCCGCGCATCAGCAGGTCGTATTACTGCGGTAATTCCATACTTTGGTTATGCGCGTCAAGACCGTCGCGTTCGTTCAGCCCGGGTGCCAATTACTGCAAAGGTTGTCGCAGACTTTCTTTCTAACGTTGGTGTAGATAGAGTACTTACTATCGACTTGCACGCCGAGCAGATTCAAGGTTTCTTCGATGTACCTGTAGATAATGCATTCGGAACGCCTATTCTGTTGGCCGATATGGTTCAACGTGATTTCGCCGATCCGGTTGTTGTATCGCCAGATATTGGTGGTGTTGTTCGAGCTCGTGCTACCGCTAAGCTACTTAACGATGCTGATCTTGCCATTATCGACAAACGCCGCCCTAAAGCGAACGTTGCTCAGGTAATGAACATCATCGGTGATGTTAACGACCGTGACTGTATTATTGTGGATGACATGATTGATACTGGTGGTACGTTGGCTAAAGCGGCTGAAGCATTGAAAAGCCATGGTGCACGTAATGTTTATGCTTACGCCACCCATGCAATTTTCTCTGGTAACGCAGCACAGAACCTAAAAGAATCTGTTATCGATGAAATTATCATTACCGATTCTATTCCGCTTAGTGCAGATATGCAGAAGATTGGAAAAGTAAAACAACTTACATTGTCTGAAATGCTCGCTGAAACGATTCGTCGTATTAGCAACGAAGAGTCTATTTCAGCGATGTTTGAGTACTAGTTTCTAGCACTAGACGTGAGTACTCAACTCGAATAGTCGCTGTGAGCATATAAAGCGATAACCATTCGAACTTCACTTCTCGAAAAAGGGCCTACAGGCCCTTTTTTATTACCCACATGTTTACTCTTTACTTCCTACATCTAAAACGGTTAAAAATTTTCAAAATATAGCCACGCTTTTACTATCCTTAAAGCTCTTAAACTATCGGTCGATAACTGAACAACCATTTAACGGTTTAGTGCAAGTTATTGCGCGTAAGTTTTCTTATCAGCGACATCAATATACAAAGAATAAAAAAGGAGCGGTTAGTGGATGCAAGAAAGACACGCTCATTAGCGGCACTTTGGTTTTGGTTAAGTCGATTTTGGACTGACCCCGATGCTACGCCTGAGCTGGCTAACTACTATCGCGCCCGGCAAATTGACTCTTTATCTAGACAACTTCCTCTTGCTAGCAGTGCAACTGTTCTCATTGTTATCTTGTGCTCCGTTTTTGCCAATGGCCTGATTAATAACGATTTCCTGATTGCATGGTCGTTGTCATTACTTATTATCGCAGCTGGTGATGTGATTGCGTGGTACTTATTGGTTAAACGAAAAATTGAAAATACCGGCTCTAAGCGGGTTCAATTTATCTTGGCACTCATGTTGGGATCGGCGGCTGTTTTATATGCGCAAATGACCACCGTTTTACTTGGTGTTTTGGATACCCAAGGTAAGATTATCTTGGTCGCTATTATTGCAGCATTTATTGCAACTGGTGCTTGGCAGTTTGCGTCGTTACCCGCAGCGGCACTATTTTGGGTTTTGTTTTTAACCTTGGGGGTATCAGTGGGTATCCACATAAGCTACTTTGGCGAGTATTTATTTATATCTGTATTGCTGTTGATTTATTGGATATATCTAAGCTGTGTGGTGCTGGTTACATCGAAACGTTTTATTCGCGGGTTAATGGCAGAAACCGCCATTGAACATCAACGCCAAGTGGTAGGCTTGTTGTTGAAAGATTTTGAAGAAAACGCCAGTGATTGGTTATGGGAAATTGATAGTCACGGATGTTTGAAGCATGTCTCGTTGCGTATGCAACATGTTTTAGGGAAGCCTGTACAACAACTCTCTGGTAGCCATTTTTTAAATTTACTTTCAGGCAGTGCATCTGCGGCAAACCAGCATGTGATGCAAGAATTAGCGACCAACTTTCAACAGAATGAGCCCTTTACACAAAATAATATTCCTATTGAAGTCAATGGCGATACTAAATGGTGGTCGCTGACTGCCCAACCTCTTATTAATAGTACTGGTAACTTATCAGGCTGGCGCGGTGTAAGCACTGATGTGACCGATGCGCTACTTCGCGAAAAAGAGATGACGTTTTTAGCCAACATCGACTCTTTGACTGGGTTGGCTAACCGTCATTTATTCGCCAAAACATTACATGAATGCTTTGCCGATGACGCTGAAGATGAAACGAAGACCCCTGAAATAATTAAGGATATAACCTTAATTACGTTAGATCTTGATAATTTTAAAGTAATTAACGATACGTTAGGCCACTTAGCTGGTGATGCGTTATTAAAAGAAATTTCATGTCGTTTTCAAGAAATCACGCCAAAGGATGTCTTGCTCTCAAGGCTGGGTGGCGATGAATTTGCTTGGGTTTTTAAAAATAGCCTTACGCCGCTAGAAGCGACACGTTTCGGGCAGAAAATCCACGACTTATTGGCTGAACCATGGCTACATCAAGAGCACTCGTTTGATTTAGGCGCCAGCATTGGGGTAGCAAACGCGCCAATGGATGGTGTGTCCCCAGTGTCTCTTCAACGTGCCAGCGACATGGCGCTATATGCAGCCAAGACGAGCGGTAAAAACAAACTTTGCTTCTACGATCCTAAACTCGATGAGTATGCCATGTTGAGATTAGCGCTGTTAAGTGATTTTCGTCAAAGCTTTGCAGACCACGACTTTGTTGTGCTCTACCAGCCTCAAATTCGGTTTAGCGATAATACGCTAATCGGTTTTGAAGCATTGGTTCGTTGGCACCACCCCGAGCGAGGCGTCGTATCGCCTACCGACTTTATTCACCTGATTGAAGAAAATCGCATGATAGTTCAGTTAGGGGAATGGGTATTAAGACAGGCCTGTAGTGATGCCATGAACTGGCCTGCACCGCTTCAAGTTGCTGTGAATGTTTCTCCCGTTCAAATTGAGCGAACCAATTTACTCACTACCGTAATGAAGGCGCTTAAAGCAACAGGTTTACCAGCCTCTCGATTAGAACTTGAGTTAACTGAATCATCATTAATGTGTGATGGCGACAGCACGATTGTGCTTTTGAATAGCTTAAGAGAGCAAGGCGTTCGGATCGCATTGGACGATTTCGGTACAGGGTACTCTTCACTGTCTTACCTTCAACGTTTCCCTTTTGACAAGCTAAAGGTAGACCGAAGTTTCGTTATTGCCGCGTCAGAACACGCTCAAAACGTAAACAGTGCAAATGCGGAATCTATCTTGTCAGCAATACTACAATTGGCTAATGCATTACACTTGCAAACCACTGCCGAAGGTGTAGAGACACAAGACGTTTCCAGTTTGCTACAAAAGCTAGGTTTTACTAATGCACAGGGCTTTTTTTATGGTCGCCCGATGACCGCCGAACACGCTGAAAATTTCATCAGCCAATGGCCTTATATTCAAAATAAAGAGAACTAAATCTGCTTTAAAGTAGTCTTTCTTTATAGCCATGTGGCCACTTTCGGTTTACGGTTGGTATCTAATAAAAAACTATAAAAGAGGCATTTATGAAATTCACTCGTACATTATCTACGCTGTCAGCCGTCACATTATTATTTGTCCTTGCTGGCTGCTCTAATGAAGACGACACCACAGTTGATGTTAAAGAAGAGCCCCTTATGACTGAAAAAGCAGATGAAAAGCCTCAGCAAGCCTTTGTCCCTAAAACTGCCGAACAAAAACGTCTTAGCGCATCTGGTGAAGCCAGTGAAGTCACCCTAACAGGCACTATTGTGTACAAAGAAATGGAAGGCGGTTTTTACGCCTTTATTGCTGAAAATGGGGACCGCTACACGCTTCAAAAACTGGATAAGAAATTTCATAGAAATGGCTTAATCGTCAAGGTTACGGGTATGCCTATGCCAGACCTTATGACTATCACCCAATACGGCACCGTGTTAAAAGTCGATAGTGTAGAAATACTCGACGCTAGCAGAGTGATAGGAAACGCATCTTCTCACTAAGCATGCCTCGACTACGTATTGCTTGGTAAGAAAAGGGAAAGGGTGATCGATTACGGCTAGCTACGCCGTACAAATGTTACTGTTAATACTAGGAGTAACAAATGATTAATGCATATGCAGCAAAAGAGCCAGGTGGAAAACTGGAAAAGTTTGAATATGATCCTGGCGAATTAGCCTCTCACGATGTTGAGATAGACGTGGAGAGCTGCGGCATTTGTCATAGTGATTTAAGCATGTTGGATAATGAATGGGGTATAAGCGAATACCCATTCGTACCAGGCCATGAAGTCGTAGGAACAATAAATGCGGTAGGCGAACACGTTACGTCATTGAAAGTAGGTCAGCGAGTTGGCTTAGGCTGGCACGCCGGCTATTGTAATAGCTGTGGCACCTGTGAGTCTGGCGATCAAAATTTATGTTCTAATGCTACGATGACGATTGGCGGCCGCCACGGTGGATTTGCCGATAAAGTACGTGCGCAAGCTACTGCGATAGTTCCTCTTCCTGACGGTGTAGATCCTAAAACAGCAGGGCCACTTTTTTGTGGTGGTATCACCGTATTTAACCCATTAGTACAATTTGATATTAAACCCACCTCAGTGGTTGGCGTGGTAGGTATTGGCGGCCTAGGTCACTTAGCATTGCAGTTCTTAAATGCATGGGGTTGTAAGGTTGTTGCTTTTACTTCGAGTGAATCGAAGGAGAAAGAAGCGTTAGAGCTAGGTGCTCATGAAACCTTAAATAGCCGTGATGAAGACGAACTTAAAGCCGCCGCGGGTAAGTTTGACCTTATTATTTCTACCGTGAATGTGAAGCTTGATTGGAACTTGTACCTCTCGACGTTAGCGCCTAAAGGCCGTTTACACTTTGTGGGTGCAACGTTAGAGCCACTGGACATTGGCGCATTTAACCTTATTGGAGGTCAGCGTTCGGTATCAGGTTCACCTGTAGGTAGCCCTGCTACTATCAAAACCATGCTGGATTTTGCTGCGCTGCATAATATTGCGCCAGTAACCGAAACCTTCAAGTTTGATGACGTTAATGAAGCAGTACAGCGACTTCGTGATGGTAAAGCCCACTATCGCGTAGTGTTAACTAAATAAGCTTTAGGTTAGTGCTAAGTAAGACTTCTAATATTATGAAGTCTCGCTAACATGGGCACACCCGCCAAGTAAAATTTGTATGTTATAGGCCTCGGTGTTAGAATTCGCCGCCCTCAAAATTTGAGGCGGCGATTGTTGCTTACAATTTGTAGCTGCAACGCCCTATAACAGTAGGTTCTGGTCGCAAGAACTTACATTCTTAATTTTTTATTGGAGACATATAATGTCTAAAGCAATTTTTACTCTGGACGCTACTGTACGTACAGACCTAGGGAAAGGTGCGAGCCGCCGCCTACGTCGTGAAGACAAGCTTCCTGGTATCATCTACGGTGGTGAAGAAGCACCAGTGTCGATCACTCTTGAGCATAACAAAGTAAACAACGCTGCTGATTTTGAAGCGTTCTACTCTCACGTTCTTACTTTGAACGTAGACGGAAAAGCTGTTGAAGTACTCGTTAAAGACATGCAACGTCACGCTTTTAAGCCTCGTATTCTTCACGTTGACTTCCAGCGCGTAATCGCAGGTCAAGAGTTACACACTAACGTACCTCTTCACTTCATCAACGAAGACAAGTCTGCAGCTATCAAAGCTGGCGGTATCGCTGAGCACCACGTAAACGAAATCGAAATTACGTGTCTGCCTAAAGATCTTCCAGAATTCATCGAAGTAGATATTGCTAACGTTGAAATGGACTCTACTCTTCACTTGTCTGACCTTACACTACCTGCTGGTATCACCTCTGTTGAGCTTGGAAAAGACGACGAGACTCACGACCTTGCAGTAGTCACTGTTAAGCCTGCTCCTAAAGCAGCTGATGCAGAAGAAGGCGACGAAGAAGCAGCTTCTGAGGAATAATCAGCTTGGCTGATATCCGACTTATCGTGGGCCTGGGAAATCCAGGCCCCGAATATGATAATACCCGACACAATGCCGGTGAATGGTTTCTCAACCAACTTGCCGACACCTTCAATACCCCGCTAAAACCAGAATCCAAATTTTTCGGTAAAACCGCCCGCGTGACTATTGCTGGGCAAGATGTGCGCTTACTCTACCCTACAACTTTTATGAATAAGAGTGGTCAGGCTGTAGCGGCATTAGCCAATTTCTACCGTATTGAACCCGAACAAATTTTAGTGGCCTTTGATGAACTCGACTTACCTCCCGGTGTAGCAAAATACAAAATCGGCGGTAGCTCTAGTCAAAATGGTGTTAGAGACATTGTGGCAAAATTGGGTAACAATAAAGACTTCTTACGCTTGCGTATTGGTATTGGACATCCGGGTCACAAAAGCCGTGTTACCGGACATGTATTAGGTAAGCCCCCCGCTGAAGAAAAAATGGCCATAGAAAGTGTCATTGACGAAGCTGTGCGCTGTACTGAAATACTCCTTAAAAACGACCTAAAGCAAGCGCAAAATCGGCTACACTCCTTTAAGGCGTGAGCCTGAGCTAGTACTAATTCCAGACAAGGATCCCTACCATGGGTTTTAAATGCGGTATTGTTGGACTACCAAACGTAGGTAAATCAACACTCTTTAATGCACTGACAAAAGCAGGTATTGAAGCGGCAAACTTCCCTTTTTGTACCATAGAGCCCAACACAGGTGTTGTACCTGTACCGGATCTTCGCTTGGACAAACTGGCTGAAATTGTAAACCCTCAGCGTGTTATTCCAACCACAATGGAATTCGTTGATATTGCAGGTTTGGTTGAAGGCGCTTCAAAAGGTGAAGGTTTAGGAAATAAATTCCTAGCTAACATCCGCGAAACCGACGCGATTGGCCATGTGGTTCGTTGTTTCGACGACGAAAACATTGTTCACGTTGCGGGTAAAGTTAACCCACAAGACGATATTGATATCATCAATACCGAGCTTGCACTTTCAGACTTAGAAACCACAGAGAAAGCCCTACACCGTGTTGCTAAACGCGCTAAAGGTGGCGATTCTGATGCTAAGTATGAACTTAAAGTATTGGAAAAAATTAAGCCTCATTTAGATGAAGGTTTATTACTTCGTTCTTTAGAACTAACTAAAGAAGAACATGCAGCAATTAGCTACATGAACATGCTTACCCTTAAGCCAACCATGTATATTGCTAACGTTGACGAAGATGGTTTCGAAAATAACCCATACTTAGACAAAGTACGCGCTATCGCTGAAAGCGAGAACGCAGTGGTAGTGGCAGTATGTGCGGCTATCGAGTCTGACATTGCTGAACTTGAAGACGACGAGCGTGAAGAATTCATGCAAGACATGGGGCTTGAAGAGCCAGGTCTTAACCGTGTTATCCGTGCAGGCTATAACTTGCTTACCCTTCAAACCTATTTCACGGCTGGGGTAAAAGAAGTGCGTGCTTGGACCTTCCCTGAAGGTTCAACTGCACCACAAGCAGCTGGTAAGATTCACACCGACTTCGAGAAAGGCTTTATTCGTGCCGAAATCGTCAGCTACGATCACTTTGTTGAATTCAACGGTGAACAAGGCGCAAAAGACGCCGGTAAGTGGCGCTTAGAAGGTAAAGAGTACATTGTTAAAGATGGCGATGTGATTCACTTTAGATTTAACGTGTAGTAAGAAATGTAGCCTAGGCTAGCGCCTCTATTAACGTTACAAAAACCACCCTTAGGGGTGGTTTTTTATTGCCTGTAGAATTAGTTGTTGATTTAACAGGCAATGACTCGGTACTTTAAGTACATAAAGAGACACTTATACCAGTGTTAATAATAAGATTTACATCAGGGCTTACAATAAAATGATTAAAAGACTCGTTCATTCACTTTCTGCGCTTTCTCATATAACAGCACTTCCTCAGATATTAGCACGTCCACAGATATCAGTTCTGGCAGTATCGCTCTGTGTGACCTTTTTGGGTGTAAGCAGCGTTTTGTCTACCGCGCACGCAAAGAGTCATGAAAAAAGCCCTGAGGACACTCAAATAAAAGAAAAGCTCTTGCTTGATACCGACATAGCCAACAAATGGTACAAGGTGCCTAATAAACATATCGTTACTTTTGAAACACACTATGGTGATGTGGTCATAGCGTTGAACCCCGTTTTAGCGCCTCGTCATGTAAAACGCTTTCGTAAGCTAATAAAAACTGATTTTTATCAGCAGCAGTATTTCTACCGCGTGGTAGATGGTTTTGTAGCACAAGGTGGCAGTAACGAAAGTCATGAGCCTTCGCCAGAAACCGGTAATTTGAAGGCTGAGTTTGTTACCCCCCTCTCATCTTCTGCGATTGTTATAGAAGAAAACGACATGTTTGCCCCAGCTACAGGCTTCCTAAATGGGTTTCCTGTAGGAATAGATAGCGCTAGAAATGAAATGTGGGCACTTCACTGCCCTGGCACGGTCGCTTTTGCCCGTAATAGTGAAAAGGACACTGCCAGCACCGAGTTTTATATTGTGATTGGACAAGCGCCGCGGCATTTAGATAGAAATATGTCAGTTATTGGCCGAGTACTCGAAGGAATGGACGTGATACAGCAGTTACCAAGGGGCCCAATAGAAAATAGTGGCGTTATTGAAATACCTTCGGATAAGAGCCAAATTAAAAATAGTTACGCAGGTAACAAAGATACGTCGGGTAAACAGTATTATATTCAGCTTCCTTCGCATCCCGAATACCAAAAACGTATGAAAACCGGGCAAATACTCGATAATTCTTTCTTTCACGACAAAATTTATAGTCCTAGACCTATAGATGTTTGCTATTACCAGACTAAAACTTCATCAACGCCATGGAATTAAGTTTGGGTTTATTGGCGATATTTGATTAAATTCACTGCACTTTGACTAGATTTTAAACCTGAATGCACAGATATTAGCCACTTAGAAAAAGTTAGTAAAAAAGGGGTTGACGGTCGCCAGTCATATCCGCATAATACGCGCCACTTCCTGAGAGGGAAAAGAAAAAGCCGGAGGCTATGTAGCTCAGTTGGTTAGAGCACATCACTCATAATGATGGGGTCGCAAGTTCGAATCTCGCCATAGCCACCAATTTTTCTTTTTATCTAACTTCTCTTGAGGTTCTGACTGTGCGGGAGTGGTGGAATTGGTAGACACGCTGGATTTAGGTTCCAGTGCTTCACGGCGTGAGAGTTCAAGTCTCTCCTTCCGCACCACAGTTGGGGTATAGCCAAGTTGGTAAGGCAGCGGGTTTTGATCCCGCCATTCGTAGGT
>NZ_CAXBMP010000038.1:0-31410 GCF_963976965.1 uncultured Alteromonas sp. | reverse complement strand
TGCTATGTTTCAGCGTTATTGTCGCGTTGATAGCGGGTGGTTTATTTGGCTTAGGCATTAGCCTGCATGCATTAATTTTCTTGTGTTTGCTTTGGGCTGGTATTAATGCCTTTAGTTTGGGGTACAAGTACCTGCAAATCCGTGAATTAATGACCAGTGCATTAACGCGGGCAATGCCGGCAATATATATTTTTATCCTCATTGGAATGGTTATCGCCAGCTTTATGCAAAGCGGCACTATCTCAACCCTAATTTATTACGGCCTTAGTTGGCTAAACCCCAGTATATTCTTGGCGGTGGGATTAATTCTGTGTGCGGTAATGTCGGTAGCCACAGGTACATCGTGGGGCACGGTAGGGACTATGGGGGTAGTGCTAATGGGCATTGGCGAAGCCATGAATATACCGTTGCCTGTCATCGCCGGCATGGTGGTGGCTGGTGCTACGTTTGGCGATAAAATGTCTCCGATTTCTGATACCACCAATCTCGCGTCGATGAGTGCGGGCACCACTATTTATCGGCATATGTATGCCATGCTGCTAACTACACTGCCTAGCTTTCTTCTAACATTCGTAATTTTCTTAGTTATAGGCTTTACCTACGCAAGCCAAAGTTTAAATGTTGAGGAGATATACAAAATTAAAGCAGTGCTTGCCAGCCACTATAACCTTGCGCCTTACATTACCTTGTTACCGCTGGTGTTGCTAACGGTAATGAGCATTAAAAAAGTCCCAGCTGAAGTTGCCATGTCATGCAGTATTCTTCTTGCCGTCATCATTGCTATTTTCTACCAAGACACCAACACAATTAGCGTACTCAATGCACTTTGGGAAAACACCCCACAAAATACAGGTATCGCAAATTTAGATGCATTACTAGGACGGGGCGGCATCAGCAGTATGAGCTGGACGCTATTGCTCGCGTTAATGGCAATAGCATTGGGCGGTATATTGCACGGAGCAGGCTTTTTAGCGGCGTTATTGTCGGGCATTATTAAACGGGTAAAGCGCACCGAAACGTTAATTGCCGTCACCATCGCTTCAGGCTTTTTAGGGAACGTGGCAATGGGCGAAGCGTATATCTCTATTATTTTAAATTGCCAATTGTTTAAATCAAAATATCAGCAACAGAAGCTTGATCCTTCCATGCTTTCTCGGTCGGTGGAAGAAGGCGCTACCATGACCACGGGCCTTATTCCTTGGACAACGGCGGGGGCATTTTACTCTGCAACCCTAGGGGTTGAGGTTCTCGACTACGCGCCCTATGCATTTTTTAACTATCTAAATGGTGTTGTTGCGATAACCATGGCTGCATTGGGCGTAGGTTTATTGAAAGAAAAAAGAGCACAACACCACTGACATACCAATAAGCAGCCCGCCAGCTAAACCGGCTAGTGGTTCAAACGGGGTTGTTGTCTGGTTTTCCAACGCGCTCTTAACGTTTAACTTAGTTCGTTCTAATGCCCACAGGTTATTTAAGTATTAGTGTGCGTTGTAGGGGGAAACCATCATTCTTGGCCATTTTTTAAGAAGTACAAATCAGAAAACCCCATTTTTATAAATTCGGCATCTCTAAAGTTTCTTACGGTTTTTTTGTCTTTACTGATTGAGGCAAGTTGCTGTTCAGTTTGCAAAAACTGAGTAAGGTCTATTCCTTCAGCATCGGCCACGGCTTCATGCATATTTTGATAGCGGCTGTAAGAAAAGTTTATTTCTTTTGCCACACCATTAAATTTATAACGTACTTTATGGGCCATGTTCTACTCAGGTTGGTCGATAAAAATTCGAAAACGGTTTAACCGCCATTATAAACGCAATTAGCGGTGCATATTCAAAAAGCTTAGTAATAAAGCTATCGAGGTCAGGTGAACATTAAGCGTAAACTTGCAGTCAGTTACACCGACATACCTACAGCGTTAATCTGGTACACTGTTTCGTAAGATTGCCCGTTTAACGCTTCATTGCATAATGGCATCTATAAAAACAAAAAAAGGAACGTGTATGAGTAGTAACGCCCAAAATGCTTCTTCAAAAAAGGCCAGTACCGAACAGGAAAGCGCTTTTAGCGTTATCGACAAGCCAACGTTTTTTGGCTCTCTTATTCTTCTTCTATCGGTAACCATTCCTTTAATTATTTGGCCAGATCAAGGCGCACAATGGGTGGCGGCCGCAAAAGACTTCGTTACCAGTAAACTAGGCGTTTTGTACTTATTGCTTGGCGTTGGCGCGGGTGGATTCATGGTTTACATCATGTTTAGCGACATCGGCCAAATAAAACTGGGCGAGCCTGAAGAAAAACCCGAGTTCTCACCAGTATCATGGGCTGCCATGCTGTTTTGTGCAGGCATTGGGGCGTCTATTTTGTACTGGTCTATGATTGAGTGGGTGTATTACTACCAGGCACCTCCGTTTCATATACAAGGCGAAACCCCAGAAGCCGCCAAGTGGGCAGCTGCCTACGGCATATTCCACTGGGGGCCGCTAGCGTGGGCTATTTACCTTATTCCCGCCGTGCCTATTGCATACTTCTATTATGTGCGTAACCACAGCGTATTAAAAATATCTGAAGCGTTAATGCCGGTTATTGGCGAAAAGCTAGCCCACGGCTGGTTAGGTAAAATTATCGATATCAGCTTTATCTTCGGCATGTTAGGCGGTGGGGCCACCACGCTTGGTTTGGCTGCGCCCATGATTAACGAAGGGGTACATGAATTATTCGGAGTGCCCAAGTCACTGACCACCCAAATTATTGTGCTGATAACCTGTACCGCTATATTTGGTTACAGCGCGTATGTAGGGTTAAAAAAGGGCATTAAGCTGCTGTCAGACATTAACTTTTGGCTGGCCATTGGGTTGCTGCTGTTTATATTTATTGTAGGGCCAACCCTGTTTATGGCGAACACCGGCCTAGATGCCCTTGGCCGCGTACTTAGCAACATTGTAAAAATGGCCACATGGTTAGAGCCATTTGCCGAATTTAACGGCTTTCAGAACACCCACTTCCCCCAAGACTGGACCATATTCTACTGGGCTTGGTGGCTGGTATTTGCGCCTAGCGTAGGGCTTTTTATCGCGCGTATTTCTAGGGGCCGCACTATTCGTACAATGGTGGCGGGTTCTATGTTCTTTGGTACCATGGGTTGCTTTTTATTCTTCATGGTAATGGGAAATTACGGCTTGTATTTGCAGCTATCGGGCGAACTAGACGTAGTAACCATACTCAACCAGCAAAGCCCAACCGCGGCCATATTTGCCATGCTACATACACTGCCATTGGACTACCTGGTTATCTTCGTATTTACCTTATTGGCGCTAATCTTTACAGCAACTACCTTCGACTCTATTTCTTACATTCTAGCGGCCGTAGTACAAAAAGAAGTAGATGAAGAACCGTTACGCTGGAACCGTTTGTTCTGGGCGTTTGCGTTATCGTTCATGCCCATTGTACTTATGTTTGTAGGCGGGCTAGAAACGCTACAAACGGCATCGATAATAGGGGGCGTACCGCTATTAGCTGTGGCCTTAATGTTATGCATTTCCATAGTGCGGGCGGCAAACTACGACATGCGCTACCAGCTCGATTATTCCATAAAAGAAATCAATATAGGCGAATTCCCCGACGACGACCCATGGAGCGAAGAAGGTACGTGGGATATTGAAGAAAGCGAAGTGGGCGATAAAAGCGAAGAGGATGTGCCAATTGCGGCAAAACCCAGACCTCGTAAACCCAAAAAACATATTGAAGGCGACCCACACAGCAAGCCGTCGCGCCTGTAGTTTATAAGTGCGAATACGGTAAACAAAGCGCTGCCGATTGGCGGCGTTTTTTGCTTTTAAAACAGCGCAATTAACTTTTCCTATAAGCTAGCTGTGTTACCGTTATTGGCATTAAAAGCCCCGAAATTTCCAAGCAAGTAGCACTATGTCAGTATCGAATTATCAAAAATTCTACGAACCATTAAACGCAGTACATTCGGCTGACTTTAACCGCTGTATTTACTGCGGCTGCGAAGCGGCGCGCCCCGACTTTATCCCGCCCATAAAATTTATTCACGACTGGCGAGACGTAAACTCAAGCGCTGATTTTGTTTGTGTACCCTCATGCAATGAATGTTTCGACCTGCTTAAAAATGAAAACAACGGCACGCTAGAACCCAGAATAGCAGTGTTAAAAAAGCTATTGGCAGCAAAGTATAAAAAAGCCATTAGGGTATTTAACCACTGGAGCATGGATGAAATAGAAGAAATGGATATCGCATTTCAAATAAGCCTTAAAGGCGGTATGTATTTAGGTAAAGAAGCCCTTTCACGGATTCAATTTGCTGGGTTCGACTATGAAATAAACGGCAGCACAACGCGGGTAGCAAAACCTCAGCGCGAGGTGTTTAAGGTGTTCGATGAAGAATTCGAGAGCTTTAGAGAAGCGCTAGCCTTTGCCAGCGACACCTACCAAATAAAGAAAAGCCGACTAAGCCAGCTTTACTTTGAGAATGATGAAAGCTTTGATAGGGCTATTGGGGTTTTTCATGGGTTGGTTGGGGGAAGCTATAGTTAGTGGAATACTATAGCTTGCTTGCTCATGCTCCAAAGGCCATAGAATCAAGTTTTATTCTGTATAACGACATTTAGGAAAGCTTGAACACCCTAAAAATCCGTTTCCTGAATTGGGACCTCGCTTTGCTACTCTTTGTACCAAAGCGCTTCTACATCGTGGGCAGAGAGCTTGTTTTTCATTGCTTAAAATTGGATTTGATTGGACATCTTGAATCAAAGCAGAAAGCTCATAGCCGTCCATAAGCGTCACCGGCTTATCTAAAGCGAAGCTATATGCATCCTGAGTAAACTTGCCTGAACAAATAATAATTATTTCATTAGCATTACTGGCAGTTAGTACTCCATACATTTCACGAATGATATTTACACCGACCTTTCGTGCTTTCCATTGCTTGCACTGAATGAATAGAAGCTTTCCATCCTTTCTAAGCTCTATGTCGATACCTCCGTCTGGACCAAATCCACCTTCTGTAACTTGATATCCCAACCTTCTATAAGCTTCCGCAACAAGCTCTTCAAAATTTTTCCAGTGAAGTTGTCGAATTGAATTTAAGTTGGTTTGCTGGTCTAGCATCTTAACTTTCCTGCGGGTATTAAAAAAAGCGAAAGGAGCTAAGAGTAAAAAGAAAAAACTGAAAATAGGCGCGGGGACGGCGACCGCATTTAAAATCATATTTAGGAATTGATTATTGGTTTCTATGGCAGGAATGATAACGCCCATGACAATGTAAACAGCTGCTGCTGTTACAACAGATACCCACCAAGGAGCTTGTAGCAATAAATCTGTGATAGAGTTGCTTTTTCTAGGCATATATAGACATCCTTGTTCTAAATTAATGCAGAATAAATTTAGCTAACTCAATATAAAGTATTTAAATTAAAATATACGTATCAAACCTATTCATTGATTTAATAGCTCCCAGGTCACATTCATTGGCTTTTCGCTTTCGTGTTTGACGTATTTAATTTCCCCGTAAAAGGTGAAGGGCGAAGCTCTTTTTCCTCTTAATTTATTCTCACGAATAAATAAGTAAACGCTACTATCTATTTTTTGATGCTCAATGATTTCACGTCCACGTTTGTTACTAGGCGAGGTACTATTCTGCGACTGCCAGTGAAAGTGTTTCTCGTCCATAAAGTAGTCGTGATATTGGTGATCTTCTGCCTTTCCTTGCTTATTTAGTGTAACTAGAAGAATTTGGGCGTTCTTCTCTTTTAAGACAACGTGGCCCGACTGCCAATTACCGGGGTTAAATTCTTCATTGAAAAGAGGCGGTATTTCCTCCCGCATAAACTCTTCACCTACAAATAGCTCGAGTGGGTCAACTTTCCCCTTTAGCCTAGCAAACGTCACCATATCTTCGCTTGCTGTTATATCTTCATAGTCTGGATTCGCTGCGCGTAAGGTGTAACTGCCGTCATTATTTTTCAGTACTTTTCTCAATAGGTACTGGTTATCACCTGCGGTATCTTGGCGCTCAATAGCAACGGTGGTGTTGCTTATGCCGCCTGCGTTGTTAGAGGTAATTTGTTCTAGTAACAAATAATCGCCGTCATAAATTGGTGTTTTACCACCATTCATTGAGTTGCCTGATGCGCGAGCGATGAAATGCTTGGTGGTATCCAGGCGACCAAAACCGCTCGGCATATTAACCATTTCAGAGGCTTCCGCGTCACCAGTTTTAAAATGACCGCAGGCTATTTTAATATCAGGGAAGAATGGTAACTGCTCCTTCTCAGGAAACCGCACTATATTATTGGTTGAAGGAATGTCGACAGACAGCCGCTTGTGCTTGTAGGCTGCCAACCGTTGCTCATTTACTTCTTTTGTCATCAAGCGGAATGTTTCAAGCTGACTGGCAGAAATGCTTTGATTAAAACTAAACTTATTTTGAGAGTTATTGAACCACACTATTTTTGATTCTGGTTCTTCCGTACACCAATACTTTATTGGGAAGTCACGCCAATGGCGTAACCATTCTGATTTACTAAGGCTTTGAATATCTCGTTTACTCTCTGGTAAATCTGTAAGCCAAACAGGGTTATCGAAATACCATTGGCTTGCCCATGCCGCCAAATCTTCAAATGCAATTTGTGTATGAAGAGATTGATGAGCAACTAGTGTGTCTAGCAATACTAGTTTGTATGACTTAGATACGCGGGTAACGGCAAGGTCTTTAAACCATTGAAGGTGTTCTTCAAGAACTTCAAGTTCGGCAGGTGTAAGGTCGCCTTTGTTATCAACAAACTCCCACCATGAGCCACGGTTTTTGCGAAGTTTATCCATATTTGCACCGGCGGTATAAAACTCGGTGTAGGAAGGCCGTCGGCCTAACGATGACTTTAGTTTTTCATATTGCGTATCAAGTTGATCTTCTGAGAGGCTTTCAAGAAAATCAATAAATGCTAGGTCAAAGTTAACGTAACACCCGTCGGGTAGTAAGGGGTTAGGGTTCTTGGCAATACTTACTATTTCATGTCTATTTAAAGGCTTATCTTTAATGCCAGCGAACAGCATTTCTGGGCGGTTTAAAAAGCTATGATGGTTACCAACAAAATCCAGAATAACTAATCTTTCTTTACCTTCGCTGCGTCGCAGGCCTCTTCCCATCTGTTGTAAAAATAGTATTTTTGATTCTGTAGGTCTAAGTAGCAATACAGTATCTATTTGCGGTAGATCTACGCCTTCATTAAACAGATCTACAGAAAAGAGTACTTTTATTTTGCCATCACTTAATCCCTCTAATGCTTCTGTACGTGTGAGTTCTGAATCGGAGTGAACGCTTGCCGCACTTACGCCGTTTTCATTAAAGTACTTGGCCATGTAATCAGCGTGTTGTCGAGACACACAGAATGCCAGCGATACCCTTTGAGCTTTTTCCTTCCATTCACTTAATGCATGTTTAGCCCTGCCTTTTGTGGCTAATTTATTTGAAAGCTTTTCTGGATCGAAGCGTCCGTTTCTCCAAGGCAAGTGCTCATAATCGACTTCTTTATCGTAAATACCAAAATAGCTAAACGGGCTTAATACTTCACCGTTTACACCATCGAACAAGTCTTTTTGGTAAATTAGCTTGTTATCACACAACTTAAGAATGTCGCTACCATCTGTTCTATTTGGTGTGGCGGTTAGGCCCAACATGAAAGAGGGATTAAAATGCGCTAATAGTCTTTGATAGCCGTTGGCAGCAGCATGGTGAAATTCATCTACTACGATATAATCGAAGTCGTTTTTATCGAATTTATTTAAATGGCTTTCTCGTCCAATTGTCTGCACCGAAGCAAACAGCATATCGAACTCTTTGTCTTTTTGTTTACCGCTGTATCTGCCTACTTTTTTACTGGGGAGAATTTTTAAAAAGCTAGCTTCAGCCTGCAAAAGAATTTCTTCTCTATGCGCTATAAACAAGACCTTCTTAGCATTAAACTGCGCTGCATCGAACGCTGCTAAGTAGGTTTTCCCCATACCCGTAGCTAACACTACGAGGCCTTTTTTAAAACCAGAGTCACGAGCATTTTCTAAAGCTTCAAGCGCCTCTACTTGGTGGTCTTTTGGAGTGGGTATTTCGTGTTCGGTTTCAGAGGGAAGCGCAGAAGAAGAATACAACGGCGTTACTTTTCTAGCCGTGTTGTAACGAACTTCGTAGTCTTGAATCCAGTTATAGCTGAGTGACTTTACCTGTGGAAGCGTGAGTAGGTGGTTATATTCCTCTCGAATATTATCAATTCGAGCTTCTGCTTCACTGCCTTTGTTGTTCGGGTAATCAATACGGTAATTCCATTCTATACCGTCGGTTAAAGCCGTTTTACTGATGTTACTAGAACCGATGAATGCTGAAGCGGATACAACGCCTTGTTCGCTGTCGGTCACAAAAATGTACGATTTCAAATGAAAGCTAGTAGCTTGTCGGCTTTCGAATACTTGTATATTAGCGCCACGCTCTTTCAGCAACATAAGGCGTTTCAGAGCTTGGGGCTCTGTAATATTCATATAGTCAGACGTTAAAACCGTGAGCTCTACATTTCTTGTTGAAGAGCTCATCGCAGCTTCAATATCGTCGACGATAAGGTTTAAGCCAGAGTTGCGAATGAAGGAAACGGCAATTTCAATATTCGTCGCAGTTTTAAGTGCGTCTCGAATTTCATGCAGAAGGTGCTTTTCTTGCCTGCCAGTAATTAAATAGTTTTGTACTGTCATTTTTTAACTTCGGGCACAGTTTGGTTAACTTCCAAGTTAGCCAACAAATCGTAACGATCTGCGTTGCCACCATAATGCGGAGTAAATGCTTTCAAGACTAAAAATCCTTATTTATTCTGCATATACAATATCGTATTAGTTCGTACCCGACCAGTAGTACAGTTTCAGTAATTGAGGATTAGTACACAGCTCAAGCTTGGAAATTAACTACCAATCTCACCCACCAAGCCCAACCCGAATCAACAACACACCCATACCCCCAGCCACCACTGCGAACACTGCCAGTATTAGCGAAGTACTTTTTAAAATGTCGCCGTCGCGGTTTTGCAAACCAAGAATAGCGGTTACTGCCACTATGTTATTGATGCACACCATGTTGCCCATGGCGGCGCCTACACTTTGTAGTGCCAGTATGGTGGTTAAGGGTAATGACAGTTGCTCTGCAATGGTGGTTTGAATACCAGCGAAGGTTAAATTAGAGATAGTGGCCGACCCTGAAAAGAATGAACCTAATGCACCTAATAGCGGCGCGAAGAAGGTCCAGTTTTCGCCGGTAATTTGTGCCAAGTGATGACCGATTTGTGCTACTGCCGCGCTGTTTTGACCAGAACTGTCGCCTAGCATCATCATGTTCACAAAGATAAGTGCACCTAGCATGGCGAAAAAAGGCGTGCGCATGCGGGCAAGAGTTTGTTGGCCTGCTATTTTTAACGTATTTGGTTCTGCTTGTTGGCGAAATAGCCACAAGGTTACGCTGCCGGTTACCGCAAAAGGAATGATAGATGGAATATACAAAACGCTATGTTTCCAGGTTACCGCGGTATTTAAGATGTCGGTTAAGCTGGCCACTAAGCTTGTGCTTATGTGGAAAGTGCCTAATAAACCTAGGCTAATGTGTAAGGCGGGTTCGGTGGCTTGTAAAAGCGCTTTTAACCCTAGTTCCGGCAGGCGAGTTAAGACTAAAAGCAACACGGTGCCCCATAGCGGGAACGCGGCTTTTATTAGTGTTTTTAGTGGTACTGTTTTCGCTGGGGCTTGTTCGGTGGTTTGTTCGGTGGCTGCTGGTCGATTATCTGTTGGTCGATTTACTGCCTCTATTCCTATTTTATATTTCGCTAGCAACAGGGTAATGATTAAGCCAATTAGCCCGCCCAGCAACGAAGGGAATTCCACACCAAAATAGCTTAGCCCCAAATAGGGCAGGGTGCATGCGCAGGTGGAAAGTAGAATAAAAAGCAGGTTCTTTTTAATGTCGGCGGCATCGCTTACTACTAATCGCAATGCCAATATCACAATAACAGGTGCGGCTATGGTGTTAATAAGGGCTGCTTGCTGTGCTATTTCCCGCACGCTTTCTTGGGGAAGCTGCAACAGCGATAACCCAAACCATACAGGTGTGCCCATGGCTCCAAAAGTAACGGGAATGGTATTTAGCACTAAACAGAACAGTGCCACTCGTAAGGCGGGAAAACCAAGGCTGTAAAGTATGGGGGCGGCAATAGCGGCCGGTGTTCCAAAACCACTGGCGCCTTCAATTAGAAACATAAACGCCCAGCCTACAATCATTAGCTGGGCTACGGGGTTTTCGCTTACGCCGTCTAGCGATTTACGTAAAATAGCTAAAGCGCCGGTAATTTCCATGCATTTAAAAAGGAATATCGCGCCGGCGATAATAGAAAGCGGGGTAAGTGCCAGTAATGCGCCACTTATTACATTGGCATTCACTAACCTCGCGTCTTGTTTGAATATCAACAGCACCACAATATAAGCTACCAAAGCGCTTAAAGGTAGGGCTTTGCTAGATGGCATAGGGTTCTTTTTTACCATTAAGGTAATTAGCAAAATAAGAGGTAGGTAAGAGAACGCTAAATTCATCATAGTGATAAGGCTTCGCTTAATGTAAGCATCTCTATACTCTGCTAGTTGCTTGTTAACTAGTCAAATTATTAGCGCATATGAGTTACAGCGCAACTTTACCTCAAGCAGGCTCTACGTTGCCGGAGTGGCGCACAGGTTAAACGGGCGGGGGCATTGATAGGCCCAAGTGCTACAATCATTGATGCGCGACGAGATCCCATGTCATGCGGGTTCAGCATCTTCAAGCAGTTGTTTGCGGAACGGCTGGAATTTTGTTACAACCTTGAAGGTATTGGAAAGTACTACAATAATTATGTTGAGCTTATGGCGCACTGGAACACAGTGCTACCAGGTAAAATTTTAAAGATGCAGTAATGGAAGCATTTTGAATCAGATTTAGGGCCATTAAGTACTTTGGTGTCAGCATTGACGTAGCCATTAATAGCCAAAGCTAGCTTATTTGCGGTACGGTACGACTTAGGTGTTATACTTTCGTATAATGCGATAGCCGTTGCAGTAACCCGAAAGGATGCATTGTGGTCAATAAAGTCTCCAAATCAGCACTCTTTATTTCTATTTTCTGCGTATTATTTATAGGTATCTTGGCGGTATTAGCCAATATCTTGTGGATAGAAACTAAGCGGTTTAGTCATGACGCTATCAGCCAACAATTCGATGTCCTGCATCAAAATTTTCAGAGCGAAATAAACCACGTCATATTGGATGCGCGTTCAATCGCTATTCAAGAAAGTAAAAGTACCCTTATTGTTGATTCACTCGTTGAAGGCGATGCTAAGCGGTACCTTACTGCACATTGGTCAGCACTGTTCGATGCGTACCCAAGTTTGCAGCAAATCCGTTATATTGCCCTTGATGGTAATGAACAACTACGGGCCGAAAAATCGTCCGGAAGCCTTATCTGGCGAGACACCCAAGACCTTCAAAACAAAGCAGATCGGTATTATTTTATTGAAGCTGTTGAATCATCAAAAGACTATTACATATCGCCCTTAGATTTAAATAAAGAGCGGGGAGTAATAGAACTGCCTTATCGGCCTACTATTAGAAGTGTTGCTAAATATCGCGTTGATGGCGAAGTTTTGGGTTTAATCGTACTGAACTTTGATTTACGTGAAGTATTCTCTCGCTTAAAAGAGCTGCAAACCGAGAGTGCGCATTGGTTAATTAATCCAGATGGATTCTTTTTAGCTTCACCGAATAACGCAGCGTGGGGTTGGCTGCTCGATAGGCCCAAGAACCAAGTAAGTATGCAATTTCCTGGCTTTGAAAAACGCTTTTATGGTGGCGAAGATGACGTGCCAGATAGGAAATTTACCAGTCGATTTAAACACGGCATTATTCCTATTGGTAAAAGGAATACTGACGACACTGACATTGAAGATGCTTACTACTGGTTAGTCATGGAAAAGCCAACAGAGGTTATAGCGTATTTGGAGCGAACCAAACATTTTATTGCTTTGGGCTTTGCGGTGGCGGCTTTGTTTTTAATAGGATTAGCGTATCTATTAATACGTCTGCTTAATCAATTGAACTTGGAAAAAGAGCTTGCCATAAAAGCAAAGAATAAAGCCAACAGTGCCGAAAAATCTAAAGCCGATTTTCTCGCCAGAATGTCACATGAAATCAGAACGCCTATGAACGGTGTGTATGGGCTCCTGCAAATCACACTGGGTGAGCGTAACTATAAAAAAATCAACGATAATATAGAGCAAGCTATCACAAGCTTTTCTTTATTAAGCCGAATTATTGATGACGTGCTCGATTTTTCTAAAATTGAAGCCGGTAAGCTCGATATGGTTGAAGCCCCATTCCGTTTAGATAGTTTGCTGAATCAAGTGGGCAAGATGATGGGGCGTGCGGCTTACGGTAAACATATTGAGCTGTGGATTGATGTTGATCCTAAATGCCCACAACATGTTGTGGGTGATGCCGTTAGGCTTAATCAAGTTATCAGTAACTTAATTAGTAATGCCATCAAATTTACCTCTCGTGGGGAAGTGAATTTAAGCGTAGAATTACTAAACGAAAACGAAGATACCGTTCAGCTAGGGTTTGAGGTTCAAGATACGGGTATTGGCATGACTGAAAAGCAAGCCAACCAAGTATTTGGGGCGTTTACTCAGGCTAGCCGCGACACCAACTCTAAGTTCGGTGGTACAGGCCTAGGGCTAAGCATTGCCAAGCAGTTAGTGGAAATGATGCACGGTAAGATTGGTGTAGTAAGCCAGCAGGGTAAAGGCAGTAAATTCCATTTTAATGTGTTGCTTAAAAAAGCATCGGTAGCGCAAGAAGACAGCTTAAGTGAGCAAGATGTTATGTCTTATCAGGCCATAGTGCTTACGCAAAATGTAAATGTAGAAACCGGCATTCAGCGCCAATGTTCTGTACTTGGGTGGCCGTCCTATGTGGCAAAAAGTGTTGAAGACTTAACTACTCATAAAGCGTCGAATAGCCTACCTAGGGTCATTATCATTGATGAAGCAATCTTAACTGTTATCAGTAAAGAAGCACTGGAAAGTTGGCAACAAGAACAAAAAGAAATTACCCATTTGGTTGTGGTCTCGCACAACAGAGAGAGTCTTGATAAAAATAGCTTGGTGCTATACGACGACCTTTTATATAAGCCATTCACACCATCTACATTGTACGATACGGTTATTTCGTGCAGCCAATCTATCGATGAATTAGCTGAAAAGCCCGAGGTTGAAGATAACGAAAAACTCTTGGCTAAAACCTTAATCTTGGTAGTGGAAGACAACCCAATTAATCAACAAGTTGCGGGCGCTATGCTTAAAAGTGCAGGGGCTGTCGTAAAATTTGCCGAAAATGGACAAGAGTGTTTAGATCTTCTTCTGAGTGGGTTCAAACCTCACTTAATATTAATGGATATGCAAATGCCTATTATGGGTGGTGTAGAAGCAGCTGAGCACATTCGCGCAAATGCTACCTGGGATAATATCCCTATTTTAGCCATGACAGCTAACGCCATGGAAGCCGACAGAAAGCGTTGTATCGATGCAGGTATGCAAGGTCATATTGTTAAACCTGTGGTGAAACAGGATCTTATTACCCAAGTAAAATCGAGACTTCCCGATAGTTAGTATTTTTTTTCAGTGATGGCTGAAGGCGCTAAATTCTTTGGCCAACCAACTTGCCCTATTTATATTCTGAAGAAAGCAAAAATCTGATCAATTTTTATTAACAGGTAAATATTAGCATTATTGTAAATGCTAATAATTATCATTTGTGATCCTTCTCTACTTCCGTATAATCCTCTGCGACTAAAAACTAAACCAAAATCACTGTAGAGAACACAATGAAACTGACCACACTCTTTGCGCTTACCCCTGTAGCGCTCGCTTTCTCAATTAACGCTCAAGAAACTCAAACAGATACTGCAATTGTAGAAGAGTCGCAGGTTGAGAAAATTCACATTGTTGGTGTACGTCAAAACCGCGTAAGTCGCGGTGCGACTGGCTTAACAATGGAGCTAAGCGAAACACCTCAGTCAATTAGCCTTATCTCTGAAGCGCTAATGCAGTCGTTTGGTGCCTACAATGTTAACGATGCACTTAAACTTGCACCGGGTATTAACGTAGAAGAGTGGGAAACCAACCGTACAAACTACACAGCCCGTGGTTTTGAAATTAAAAACACGCAAATTGATGGCGTAGGATTACCTAACGACTGGGGAATTGTCACCGGTGCGCTTGAAGCCTACGGTTATGAAAAAATTGAAGTTATTCGTGGTGCCAATGGCCTGCTAACCGGTGTAGGTAATTCATCGGGTACATTAAACTATGTACGTAAACGCCCCACCAATGAAGAAGGCGGTGAAGTGACAGTGAGTGCAGGGTCGTTTGATTTTAAACGCTTGCAGGCGGATTACTCTACTTTGCTAACCGAAGATGGCCGTTGGGCTGCACGTTTTGTAGGTGCTATAGAAGATAAAGAATCTTACTTAGATGGCTTAGAGAACGATCGCACCTTTTTATATGGCGTAGTAGATGGGCAACTTACCGATAACGCCACCATTACGTTGGGCTACTCTTACCAAGATGCCAACACCGATGGAAACAATTGGGGCGGGTTAGTATTTAATTACACAGACGGTACACAAGCTGAGTGGGATGTGAGTGATACCACAGCGCAAGAATGGGCAATGTGGGACACAGAAAACACCAATGCCTTCGTTGAATTCGACTATATTTTCGATAACGACTGGCAAGTGAAAGTAAGCTACAACTATCGCGGCTACGAAGAACAAGATAAGTTGTTTTATGCTTACGGTACTATCGATAAAGACACGGGCTTAGGTTTAGTAGGCTGGCCCGGTCGTTATGATTCAGACATAGATTCAAACTTAGTAGAAGCGCGTACCTTTGGTACTTTCGAGCTCTTCGGCCGTCAACATGAAGTGAACGTTGGTGTAAGTCATGCCTCTAGTTCCGACACCATGTATCAATACGGTTTCGACTATGCTAATACGCCTGCCTATGGCGCAACGCCAGCGTTCCCATATGCATTTGATGCCATTGCCGAACCAGACTGGTTTGACGCGGTGCTGTATTCTGATATTGAACAAGATCTTACCCGCTATTTTGGCTCTACCAAAATAAGCGTCACCAATGAATTGTTTGTTATTGCGGGCTTCAACGCAATTGATTTTGAGCGCAGTGGTAACAATGCGGGCACCACTATCGACAATGAAGAAAGTGAAGCTAGCCCGTATGTTGGGGCGACCTATGCGGTAACTGAAAACATCAATACTTATGTAAGCTATTCAGATGTGTATCAGCCTCAAGAGCAATACGACTTGTCGGGGCAATTTTTAGCACCCACTAAGGGCAAAAACTTCGAAGCAGGTGTGAAAGCGCAGTGGTTAGACGACGAACTATTAACGACCTTCGCATACTTCACAGCAGACCAAGAAAATCTTGCTGCTTTTGCGGGTATTAACCCAGAAAACCAGCAGTACTACTACGAAGGTGTTACGGTAGAGTCTGAAGGGTTTGAGGTGGAAGTGGTCGGTCAAATTACTGATGCATTGCGTGTTCAAGTATCGTATACCGCAATTGATGTGGAAGATGAAGCGGGCAATGATGCGAACCTATGGGCTCGACGTGATGTAGTGACTTTCCAATTGGGTTATGAACTACCAGCTGTACCAGCACTTACCGTTGGCTTAGGCGGCAGATGGCAATCTGAAATCAGCAACACCGATTACAACGTAGAGCAGGGCAGCTACTTCTTAGCAAATGCCTATGCAACCTACGCGGTAACCAACGACCTTACCTTGCGTGCAAACATCAACAATATTTTTGACGAAAAATACATTACTAGCCTACATACTATAGGCTTTTATGGTGCACCAGTGAATGGTTCTGTGAGCCTAACTTACGCATTCTAAAATGTAATAGAAAGAACACTAAAAAGCGCCTTCGGGCGCTTTTTTTATGTAGGTGTAACTTAGCGAAAACAGTAACATGGCAAACCTGTGGCTAGTTCAAAAGATGTCAGCGTGTTGTTGCACGGTATCGTTCAACCAATCTAAAAATACATTCACCCTGGCTAAGTGCCTTACATCGCGGTGAGTTGCCAGCCAAAAGGTACGGGTAATGTTTATTTTATCTTGCAGTACCGGTTGTAGTTCATGGGCATTTTTGGCAATAAAATGAGGCAGAATACCTACACCTGCTTTGTTTCGTAGCATTTGAAATTGCGCATTAATACTGGTGCTTTTAAGGGCGTGAAGCGGCGAAAGTAGCGATTCTTCAATGAAGTTAAGTTGGGGTGCATAAATTAAATCGGGCACATAACTGACCAAGTTGAAGGGGCTTAGTTGTTCGATAGAGCTAGGGGCGCCATGCTCTGCTACTAGATCTTCGTGCATGTACAAATTTAAGCGGTAGTCGGTAAGTCTTTTAGTGTACAACAGGCCTTTCGTGGGTTTTTCTAGCAAAATGGCAATATCGGCTTCCCGTTTATTGATATTCAAAAAGCCACTGTTTGCCACTAACTCCACACAAATAGCGGGGTAGCGCTGCTTAAATTCAGCCAACGCTGGGGCCAATACCCAAGAACCAAACCCTTCCGATGCACTGACCCTTACTGTGCCGGAAAGCTCCTGACGCTCGTCGGTTAAATCATTTTTCGCTTCTAAAATGTGTCTTTCTGCATGTTCAATATAGTGCACTAAGCGCTTACCGTGATCGGTAAGTAAATAGCCTTTGTTACTTAGCTCGAACAAATTGCAATTAAGGGCAGTCTCCAGCCTTTTTACACGCCTAATGAGCGTGGTGGCATCAAGGTGTAAGTTTCTGGCAGCAATGCTAATTTTTCCATTTCTAGCAAGGCCAAGAAACAGTCTTAAGTCATCCCAGTTCACGTGATTACCTTTTTAACTTGCTGCAAAAATGCAGCACTGTGCTGTAACTATATTGACTTGCAGTTTTTAACGCAAGGTTTCAAAATTGTAAATAATCTGTTTTTATTTTTAAGTTGTTGAGGTAGGCCATGAGAACCATAACGCATTTTATTGAAGGCAAAGGTTATACTGCTGAAGGCGAGCGTCACGCCGATGTGTTCGCCCCTAACACAGGAAAGGTTCAAGCCCACGTTACACTGGCTACCGTGGAAACGGTAAATCATGCTGTTGAAGTAGCCCAAAAAGCCCAGCGGGAATGGGCAGCCACAAACCCTCAGCGCCGTGCACGGGTTATGTTTGAATTTAAACGCCTTGTTGAACAAGACAAAGACAGGCTTGCCCAGTTGCTATCGAGCGAACACGGTAAAGTGCTATCTGACGCCCAAGGTGACATTCAACGGGGGCTAGAGGTTATTGAATTTGCTTGCGGCATTCCTCATGCGCAAAAAGGGGAGTACACCGATAGCGCAGGGCCGGGTATTGATGTGTATTCCATGCGCCAGCCCTTAGGTGTAGTGGCGGGTATTACGCCGTTTAACTTCCCAGCAATGATACCCATGTGGATGTTTGGCGTAGCCATTGCCTGTGGCAATGCCTTTATTTTAAAACCTTCAGAGCGCGATCCATCGGTGCCTGTTGAGCTAGCCAAACTCATGTTGCAAGCAGGGTTACCTAAAGGTGTATTGAACGTAGTACATGGTGACAAAGTGGCGGTAGATGCCTTGCTTGATCATCAAGACGTAAAGGCAGCCAGCTTTGTGGGTTCATCTGACATTGCCAATTATGTTTATGAGCGTGGTGCACGAGCCGGCAAACGTATTCAAGCCATGGGCGGCGCCAAAAACCACGGCATTGTGATGCCAGATGCTGATTTAGATCAGGTGGTGGCTGACTTGGTGGGCGCAGCGTATGGGTCTGCGGGCGAGCGATGCATGGCATTGCCTGTGGTGGTGCCAGTAGGTGAAGGCACCGCAGAAAAGCTTATCGACAAACTTATTCCAGCCATTAAAGCTATTAAAGTAAGCCATTCAGAAGATAAGTCGGCGCACTACGGCCCTGTGGTAACCGCTGCCCATAAGTCACGTATTGAAGAATATATTGAACTTGCCATATCGGAAGGTGCGAATCTTATTTACGACGGCCGCACGTCGCAAATACCAGAGCACACCAATGGCTATTTCATTGGGCCCACATTGTTCGACAATGTAACGGCAGATATGCGCTCTTATCAGGAAGAAATCTTCGGGCCAGTACTACAAATTGTGCGCGCCACAGACTTTAACCATGCGGTATCGTTGGCGAGCGATCATCAATACGGTAATGGCGTGGCCATTTACACCCGAAACGGCCATGCCGCCAGAGAGTTTGCACAACGGGTGAACGTGGGCATGGTAGGTATTAATGTGCCAATTCCCGTCCCTGTTGCCTATCACACCTTCGGTGGTTGGAAGCGTTCGGCCTTCGGTGATACCAATCAGCACGGTATGGAAGGGGTTAAATTTTGGACCAAAGTGAAAACCGTTACCCAGCGATGGCCTGATGGTTCTGATACTAACGACAATGCGTTTGTTATTCCTACCATGGAATAAGCTGTGTCCATCGACATAAATCGGAGTGAATAATGACTAAAAATATTGCGTTTATTGGCCTAGGCAATATGGGCTCGGGCATGGCTAAAAACCTAGTGAAAAATGGGTTCAGCGTATTGGCGTTTGATTTAAGCAATGAAGCTATGGTCATGGCAAAAGAGAATGGCTGCGAATTAGCTGAATCTGCCAAGCAAGCCGTAGAGTGCTGCGATGCAGTGGTAACCATGTTACCGGCTGGCAAACACGTTAAGGGCATATACGAAGAAACCGTATTGCCCAATGCAAAATCAGGTACCTTGCTGTTAGATTGTTCAACCATAGATGTGGCCACTGCAAAGGAAGTCGGCGGCATGGCAAAAACGCAGGGCTTGCTTATGGTAGACGCGCCAGTATCTGGCGGCACCAAGGCTGCAGGCGACGGTACCCTTACTTTTATGGTGGGGGGCGAAAACACTGCCTTCGAACAGGCAGAAAAAGTACTTTCAGCCATGGGTAAGAAAATTATTCATGCGGGAGAATGTGGGGCAGGGCAATCCGCTAAAATTTGCAATAATATGCTGCTAGGTGCCAGCATGATTGCTACCTGTGAAGCGTTTCAACTAGCTGAAAAGCTAGATTTAGATCCACAAGTATTTTTCGATATTGCGTCGAATGCGTCGGGGCAAACATGGTCGATGACCAGCTACTGCCCAGTAAAGGGGGTAGGCCCAGCGAGCCCCGCGGATAATGACTTTGCCGGTGGTTTTGCCGCAGCGCTTATGGTGAAAGATTTGACCTTAGCCATGCAGGGCGCTGAGTCTGTGGGAGCAAAAGTGCCGATGGGAGAAAGAGCTGCCGAGTTATATCGGGCGTATTGTGAACAAGCACAAGAAAACGGTGGGCTAGATTTTTCTTCTATTATCAAAACCCTTTAGCTCAACGCTTCTATCTTTAGGATTTTAGCTAAAAAGCTTTGCTTAAAACTTGATTATTCAAGGTGTAAAAAAGGTGCAAGAAAGGTAGAGGCGACTTTCATTTTTTGCACCTTTATCAGGTTCGATATTCTTTTACTTTCCATACAAATATCCTCGCTTACGCTTCTAAGCAACATCTGTTTAATAAACTTCAGCTTACTAATAGCTCAACACTACGTTTTGTTGATTTAGAACAAAGATGCTTCTTTCCCAATAGGTAAAATGGGTAGTTCATCTAGTAAGCCAAATAATTGATTAAATCACGGGGGCAGCTTATGCGTTCCCCACACCGTGAAACTACTCGCGCTTCTCAGGCAGCGAGATTCATTACACAGGAAGCGTTGCCGTGAAGACAGTGAAGAAGACCCCCTTCGTTTTAGTTTTTTTGTTGATTGTATTATTGGTGCTTGGTTATAACGCCTTCTTCGGTGGTGCAGAGCAAGAAGATGTGGTGTCGAGTAATGGTCGAATTGAAGCGATTGAAATTGGTATTGCTGCTAAGGTAGCGGGAAGAGTGGAAGCCATTTATGTGGATGAAGGTGAGCAAGTAGAAGCAGGAATGCTAGTCGCCAAGCTTGATACCACGACTATTCAAGGCCAACTTCGTCAAGCCAATGCACAGCGCGTGCAGGCGCAAAGTGCAGTAGCCGCAGCGCACATGGCCATTGCGCAGCGTGAGAGTGAAAAGGTTGCCTTACAGGCAGCGTTGCTTCAAACCGAAGCCGAGTTAAAAGCGGCAGAAGCCCACGCTAAACGCACCGATGAGCTTTCAAAAACTGGTGCTGTGTCGAAACAATTGGCGGAAGATAACCAAACTACGGTAGAAAGTGCAAAGGCGGCAGTAAATGCCGCGGCGGCCAGGCTTGCAGCGGCAGACGCCACCATTGAAGCCTCTAAATCTCAGCATTTATCAGCCCAAGCGGCGGTAACGGCAAGCGATGCTACCATCGCGCAAATTGAATCTGAAATAGACGATATGTTATTAAAAGCGCCGCGCAACGGGCGTATTCAATACCGTGTTGTGCAACCTGGTGAAGTAGTGGCCGCGGGTGGACGTGTGCTAAGCCTTGTAGATTTAACCAATGTTTATATGACATTTTACTTGCCTGCTACTCAAGTAGGGCGACTTTCTATTGGCTCTGAAGCACGTATTGTTTTAGATGCCGCATCTGATATTTCTATTCCTGCCAGTATTTCTTACGTGGCTGATGTCGCGCAGTTTACGCCCCGTTCAGTGGAAACCGAAAGTGAGCGAGAAAAGTTAATGTTCCGAGTAAAAGCGCAAATTCCTAAAGACTTACTACAAAAACATATCGAAAAGGTAAAAACAGGCTTGCCTGGCGTGGTATGGGTTAAGCTTGATGATAACGCAACGTGGCCAAGTGATGTGCCTGAGTTGGTTGCGCTATGACAGACGTCATTACCTGTGAAGGTCTGACGGTTCATTACAAATCAACTACCGCTATCGCAGATATATCACTTCGAATTCCCCGTGGTGCAACAGTTGGTTTTATTGGGCCTGATGGCGTAGGTAAATCTACTCTTTTATCGTTAATTGCGGGCGAGCGTATATTGCAGCAAGGTACGCTTAATGTGCTGAATGGCGATATGCGTGAGCGGGCTCACCGAGAAGCCATTTGTGCGGATATTGCCTACATGCCACAGGGATTGGGCAAGAATCTATATCCCACCTTATCGGTTGAAGAAAACTTACAGTTTTTCGCCAAGCTATTTGGGCACGGACGCGCCGAACGCCGCAAACGTATCGATAATTTAACTAAGCGTACTGGGCTGTTTCCTTTTTTATCTCGCCCTGCGGGCAAGCTGTCTGGTGGAATGAAGCAAAAGTTAGGCTTATGCTGTGCCCTTATTCACGATCCTAAATTACTGATTTTAGATGAGCCTACTACCGGCGTAGACCCCTTAGCGCGCAGCCAATTTTGGCGTTTAATTGCAGATATTCGAAAAGGTGGGGCTGATAGAGAGCAATCTGATTTAACCGTGCTGGTTGCCACCGCGTATATGGATGAAGCGCAGCAATTTGAACATCTTATTGCCATGAACGATGGCAAGGTGTTAGCCACAGGTACGCCGAAAGAACTGCTGGCGAAAACCCAAACGGATAATCTAGAGTCGGCATTTATTGCCCTATTGCCCGAATCGATAAAACGTAACCACTTGCCCGTGGTTATAACCCCTATTGATGAAAGCGCTCACGCGCCTATTGCCATAGAGGCGAAAAGTCTCACCATGAAGTTTGGTGATTTTACTGCGGTTGATAACGTCAGTTTCTCTATTCGAAAAGGCGAGATATTTGGCTTTTTGGGTTCGAATGGTTGCGGTAAATCTACCACCATGAAAATGCTGACTGGCCTTCTGCCACAAACTTCTGGCGAAGCATGGATGTTAGGCAGCGTATTAGATCCGAACGACATTGCCACGCGATACCGCGTGGGCTATATGTCGCAAAGCTTTTCCTTGTATACCGAGCTTACCGTTGAACAAAATTTGGTACTACACGCGCGGCTATTTACACAGGCTAATACTCAAGATAACAAGCAGCGTGAGGCTCGCGTACAAGAGATGCTTGAGCGCTTTTCACTAAGTCATCACAAAGATGCGTTGCCCGCATCGTTACCGTTAGGGTTGCGTCAACGGTTGTCGTTGGCGGTGGCCATGGTACACAAACCTGAAGTACTGATTCTAGATGAACCCACATCGGGGGTAGACCCCATCGCGAGGGATAATTTCTGGCGTTTGCTCATCACCTTGGCCAGAGAAGATGGTGTGACTATCTTTATTTCCACACACTTTATGAACGAAGCGGCAAGGTGCGATCGCATTTCGCTTATGCACGCTGGCAAAGTGCTGGTAACTGATTCACCTAAGGCCATTGTGGCCCACAAGCAAGCTGCGAGCTTAGAAGAAGCGTTTATCGACTACTTAGAAGCCGCGCAGCCAAGTAAAGATGATGTGCAAAGCGAAGAGGCTAGCTTGAAGAAAGGTGTTTCTTCAGCGGGACAAGAAGCCAGCCCAGAAAAAGAAGATACCCGTGCAGTGCCTGCGGCTACAAAACAAAAGAGCCGCTATAGACAGTCGCTACAACGTTTAATGAGTTATGCCACCCGTGAAACGCTGGAGTTAATGCGCGACCCTATCCGCTTAACCATGGCATTTTTAGGCTCTATCGTATTGATGCTGGTCATTGGCTACGGCATAACCATGGATGTAGAAGATTTACAATATGCGGTGTTCGACCGCGACAAGTCTGCCATCAGTGAGCAATACACCAATAGCCTTGCAGGTTCACGATATTTCGTCACCCAGCCTGATATTACCAGTTACGAAGACATGGACCGGCGAATGAAAAGTGGCGAGTTGTCACTGGCCATTGAGATACCGCCGGACTTCGGCCAAAAGCTCCATAAAGGTGAGAACGTACAAATTGGCGCATGGATAGATGGTTCTATGCCTTCTAGAGCCGAAACTATTGAAGGCTATGTTGAAGGCATTCACTTAACCTGGTTGTTAGAACAAGCTTCTCAAATGAGCACGACCACTTCTACCTCGCTGATTGATGTGCAATCGCGCTACTTGTATAACCCCGATATTAAAAGCTTAGTTGCCATTGTACCTGCGGTTATTCCAATGCTGTTATTGATGATACCGGCGTTGCTTACCTCGTTAGCCGTGGTGCGAGAAAAAGAGCTAGGCTCAATTATTAACTTGTATGTGACGCCAGTATCGAAACTCGAATTTCTGCTGGGCAAACAAGTGCCCTATATCCTTACTTCGTTTGTAAGCTTCATTTTATTGGTTCTGATGGCGGTGTACTTTTTTAAAGTACCGCTTAAAGGCGATGTCTTCGCGTTTGCCATAATCGCGTTATTGTTTGTGACCTTTTCTACCAGTTTTGGCTTGTTGGCGTCTGTTTTTACCAACAGCCAAATTGCCGCTATTCTACTTACTACCATAGGAACCATGGTACCTGCGGTACAATTTGCGGGCATGATCACGCCGGTTTCAGCACTAGAGGGCGCAGGAAAAATTATTGGTGAGATGCATCCCATTAGTTACTTTTTATTAGCCAGTCGAGGCATTTTCAGTAAAGGGTTGGGCTTTGGTTCATTAGATTTTGCGGTGTATGCCATCGCTATCAGCATTCCTATTACCCTGTGGTTGTCAGTGGCGCTACTTAAGAAACAGGAACGCTAAGTAATGAAACTTAACAATGTATTGCATCTTAGTGTAAAAGAATTATGGAGCTTATGGCGCGACCCTGTGATGTTGGTGCTCATTTTCTATGTGTTCACCTTAAACATTTACACGGCGGCCACAGCAGTACCTGAGTCTTTGCATAACGCGCCGATTGCGTTTGTGGATCATGACCGTTCGCAGCTTTCTCATCGGGTGATAGACGGCTTTGTGCCTCCCTATTTTTTAACCCCCGTCATTATTTCTGAACAAGACGTTACCCCCAGCTTAGATACGGGAAAGTACACCTTTGTCGTGACGATACCTCCTGAATTTGAAAAAGACGTAATGAAGGGTTCAGTACCTGATGTGCAAGTTAACGTAGATGCTACCCGCATTAGCCAGGCGTTTACCGGTAACGGCTATATTACTGAAATTATCGGCGAAGAGGTGGCCGCTTACGTGGCGGGGTACAAGTCAGAAACCAGTTATACCGTAGATTTAATCATGCGCGCGCGGTTTAACCCTGCCTTAGAAAGTTTCTGGTTTGGTTCAGTGATGGAGCTCATTAATGCGGTGACGATGATTGCGATTATTTTATCGGGCGCTGCGCTTATTCGAGAAAAAGAGCGGGGTACAATAGAGCATTTATTGGCAATGCCTGTATCAAGCAGTGAAATAATGTTATCGAAAATTGCCGCTACCTTATTGATGGTGTGGCTTGCTACACTCATGTCGGTGTATTTGGTCATTCAATACGTGTTGGGTGTCCCCATTAATGGCGATGTGTGGTTATTTATGCTGGCGGTGGCTATTCACCTATTTGCGGTGAGCAGTTTAGGTATATTCATGGCAACCATCGCGCGCTCTATGCCACAGTTTGGGCTTTTATTGATTCTAGTATTATTACCGCTTCAGTTGCTGTCTGGTGGTGTAACACCAAGAGAAAGTATGCCTGACTTAATTCAAAACATTATGCTTATTGCGCCTAATACTCATTTTGTTATGGCATCACAAGGTGTGCTGTACAGAGGGGCTGGGCTAAGTGTGGTGTACCCTCAACTTATTGCGCTAACATTTATTGGTGGGGTATTTTATTATATTGCCCTACGTCGATTTAAAAGCACCGTGGGTAGCATGGCTTAAAAAGAAGGTTTTGCCAAGAAAGGCGCGAGCCCAAGCCCCAAGCGGTAGCAGAAGGCACAATAGCTATTTTTTTGCCTATAAATCGTACATGTGCTAGGTTGAATTTAACGCATCAAAAAGGGAACAAATGATGAAGGCACACACCACTTCCGCTATATCTGGCGCTACCATAAAGCACTTAGCAGGCCTATTCACAGCAGCTTCTATTCTGTTTAGTAGTGCAGTATTTGCGCAGCATGATAAAACTCGACAGTATGAGAAATTTGAAATACTTGGACAAAAAACAAAACCGCAATTACAGCGTGAATTCAATAAAGCCAAATTTGATTTCTTGGATATGTATCATGAATTAAATGAAGTGGCGAAGTTTGACGTGCTCTGTTCTTATCATCGGCCTATAGGCAGCAAAATTGCCAAAAAAACCTGTGAGCCTCGGTATGTTAAAACTGCGCGAGCAATGTATATCCAAGCCATGTCTACTGGCACAGGGATTGATTTGAGTCGATTACCTAGCGACCAAATGATTAAATTTTTAACCAAACAAACTCGCGAAGAAAGCTATGAACACGTGTTGGCGTTAGTCATGACGAACCCAGAGTTAAACAAAAGTTTTGCCAAACTTGAGCTCATTCATAGTCGTTTGAACGAAGACAGTGAGTAGCGTGAACACCATTCGTTTGAGCACCTAATACTGAAGAGTGAATAAGAAAAAGAGGCCTACTTAGAAAAGTAGGCCTCTTTTTTTGTTTAATGCTCAAGGTTATTTATAAACGCTCAAGGCTGGTTATCCGCTCAGGGCTGTTTACCTGCTCAAGGCTGTCTATTCGCTCAGGGCTGTCTATCTGCTCAAGGCTGTCTATCCGCTCAGGGCTGTCTATCCGCTCAGGGCTGTTCATCCGCTCAGGGCTGTTTATCCGCTCAAGGCTGTTTTATTGATACTTTCTAAGCTCTATGCGCGACACCATGCCTTTATGCACTTCATCAGGGCCATCAGCTAATCGTAGTGCGCGAGCACCTGCAGCAAAGCGTGCTAATGGGAAGTCGCTACACATGCCAGCACCACCATGAATTTGCAGGGCCATGTCTACTACCGATTGCAGCATGTTAGGCACCACCACTTTAATGGCAGATATTTCTGTCATGGCGTGCTTCACGCCAAGGTTGTCTATCTTCCATGCGGCATGAAGGGTTAATAGTCTGGCTTGCTCTATGGCCATACGTGCTTCAGCAACACGCTCTAAATTACCGCCTAAGCGAATAATGGGCTTACCAAACGCGACCCGTTCGTGGCCACGTTTAAGGGCAAGCTCTAGTGATTTTTCAGCCATGCCGATGGCGCGCATACAGTGGTGAATTCGGCCAGGCCCTAAACGGCCTTGAGCAATTGCAAAGCCTTTACCTAAACCCATCACTAGGTTTTCTTTACTTACCCGTACATTATCAAAATGCATTTCACCATGACCATAAGGGGCATCGTAATCGCCATACGCATCTAGCATACGGGTTATGGTAATTCCTGGTGTATCTAGTGGCACAATCACCATGCTATGGCGGCTGTGTTTGTCATTTTCTGGGTTAGATAAGCCCATGAATATAGTGAAAGCAGCGTTGGGATGCCCCAAACCGGTAGACCACCACTTTTTGCCGTTGATCACTACATCATCGCCATCTTCAATAATGGTTGCTGCCATATTGGTGGCGTCAGACGATGCTACGTCAGGCTCTGTCATACCAAACACAGAACGTATTTCACCTGCTAGCAACGGGGTAAGCCACTTGGCTTTTTGCGCATCGTTACCAAAGTGATAAAGCACTTCCATGTTGCCTGTATCTGGCGCGTTACAGTTGAATATCTCAGGGGCGAAAAGAAATCTGCCCATACGCTCAGCCATAGGCGCATATTCTAGCGTGGTTAGTCCTTTACCAAGCTCAGCATCGGGCAAAAATAAATTAGCCAATCCTGCCTCGCGGGCTTTTTGTTTTAGTGCCTCGGTGCCAGGGTGTAGCTTCCACTTTTTCCAATCACCGTGGTGGTTCTCTTTATGATGAAAATCATAAACTTCATTTTCAATGGGCTCGATATGTTCAGCAATAAATGCATCAAGTTTTTCGAGTAGGGCGTTTGTTTTATCGTTATGCGAAAAATCCATGACTATCCTCGGGTGCTTAACAAATGGCTAGTAGCTTAAAAGCAGTGGGTAATAAATTTGATAGCTATAGCGTAGTTTAGTTACTAGAATGAATGAAATGAAATCTAGTCCGATAGTATTGTGAATGCTATTCACTGCGCTGTGATGTTGAGAGCCGGTTTCAATAGGTGGCTTTAGCACTGTTTTTCAGCGTAGTTTGTTGTGGGGCGGTTTAGGTATTAAAGGGAAAGCCTTAATGCAAGATAAACGGCAATTTGAAAAGCTCGACTTAAACTTACTGAAAGTGTTTGAAGCTTTGTGGCAGCAGCGTAACATGACCCATGCCGCAGAGTCGCTGCATATCACGCCATCAGCGGTTAGCCACGCCATGCGACGGTTTCGCGAAATTCTTGGCGACCCACTATTTGCTCGTGAAAAAAACCATATGCTGCCTACGGCCGCCTGCGAACGGTTAGCACCTCAAATTCTAGAAGCGTTAGCTAATATTCGCCGCGCACTAAGTGAATTTACCGAATTTAATCCTGCTCACAGCCATCAGCGCTTCGTTATTGCTATGCAAGAGTCGCTAGAGCTTAGTGTTTTACCGGCACTACTAGCCAAGCTTGAAGTTCACGCCCCTAATGTCGAAATTGTGAGTGCGCGATTAAATCGCGACACCATGGTAGCCGACCTAAGTAATCGCAATTTACATTTAGTGGTAGACATTGGCCGGCCCATTTCACCGCCAGTTGAACATTGTTTGCTAACCCGTGATAACTACGCCGTACTAATGAATACACAGCATGCTTTGCGTGATAGCCTAAGTGCAGCGGCTTATTTAAATGCACGGCATATTACGGTGTCGAATCGAATAAAAGGGGCCTCGGTAGAGGAGATTGCCCTACAGCAACTTGGAGTCAGCCGCCCTTCGCTATGGCGTTGTCAAAATTATCGGGCTGCGGCAGAGGTTACCGCGAACACCAACGCGCTGTTAACCTTACCAGGCTCTATTGCCAGCGCCCTTGCTGACGAAAACTTAAGTATCGCGGCACTGCCCTTCAACTTACCCGCATTGGAAACACATCTGTACTGGCATCAGCATCAAGAAGGCGAGCCAGGGTTAATGTGGCTTAAGGCTCTGGTATTACAGTTGTTTGCTTGATCTGGTTGTTATGTGTAATGTTTGTTAGTATTTCAGTACGAATTGTTGGCGTGTTTTGCTACAAAAATAAGTCACACCCACAATCCACGTAGTATTAACGACAGCGTTCAACTCAACGCCATGAGAATCTAAATGAAGATCCATACCCTTTCGGGCTACATTCAACACATCTATCTAGCAGAGCACGAGCATGGCTTACTGCTATTAGATGGGTGTAGTCGCGCCGATGTAGAAACGGTGAGCCAGTTTATTACTGAGACCTTACATCGGCCTTTAAGCGACCTAAAATTGATTGTGGTAACGCACATGCACCCTGATCATGCTGGTGGCGCTGCAAGAATTAAGGCGTTAACCGGGGCGTCTATTGCCGCGCACCCAAAAGCAAAAAGCTGGTATGCTGGCTTAATGGGCAGAGCAGCCCACGCCATTGATTTGGGCCTGACGTGGTGGGTAGCAAACCGCATAGGTAAGCAGCGTGAGTCTATTTGGTATAACCCTGTATTGCGGGCTGATATCTTGCTGGAAGACGAGCAAAATCTGCCCTTTTTTAACGAGTGGAAGGTACTTTATTCTCCGGGGCACACTGACCACGATCTTACCATTATGCACGAACCTACGCGGCAAGCGTACGTGGCCGATTTATTGGTAAAAGTAAAAGGTGAGTTAGTACCACCTTACCCCTTATGCCACCCAAATCAATATCGAAAGTCGCTACAACGTATTGCGCAGTCGTCTATAGAAACTATTTTTTGCGCCCATGTTGCACCGGTACAGTTGGCTGATATTCCTTTTGATCACGTTATCGAGAACGCGCCTACCTTGCCAAAGAATCACTGGCACTCAGCTAAAAACCGTATAAATCGAAAGCTGTTTGGCAAAACCGCTCAGCACTAGTGGGTTCAGTAAAAGTGCATATTGCAAAAGTGCGAAGGCGGCTTTATCTAAAGGCGCTTTAGCCAAAGCCAGCATACTAAATTCGGTTAATGCATATTACCCCTGAGTAAATTGCTCGTAGGCTAACATGGCATCAGCAGCGTACATCAGTGACGGGCCACCGCCCATATAAATTGCCATCCCTAGTGTTTCTTCTAACTCTTCTTTGGTTACGTCTAAATCGACCAATGCTTTTACATGAAAGCCAATGCAGCCGTCACACCGCGTTGAAATACCAATGGCTAATGCAATTAGCTCTTTGGTTTTTTTATCTAGGGCGCCGTCTTGAGTTGCTGCTTTCGCCATAGCTGAAAAACCTTGCATGGTGTCGGGTATGCCAGCGCGAAGAGACTTCATGTTATCTGAAATGCGTTTAGTTATATCAGGGTACGACTTGCTCATTTGATGATCCTTTTTACTATTAACGGTAAAGACTAAGCACAAAGTAAAAAAATTCTTATATGCATATAAGCTTATGTATCAGTGCATCATATAGTCGTCAACTTAGATTAAGGTGAAATTGCGGAAGTTGTAACAAAACGTGCAATATGCTTGTCTTACATCAATTAATGACCACATTATGTAGAGGCACGTATGGTTAAGTGCAACTAAAAGGGAACGGGTGGCTCATGCAAAACAGTTTGTCTTCTTTACTTGATAAGGTGCGCTTAGCCGCGTCAGCATCAGGGGAAACCCTGTCTGATATTTTCAGTAAAGAAACCCATAGATTTACCATTACCGGCTTAAGCCGAAGCGGAAAATCTATGTTGTTCACCAGCTTAATGACCATGCTGAAAAGTCGCAGCGAAGAAGGTTATGCTTGTATGCCTTTGTTGCGATATCTTCCGCCTTCACAGGTAGAATTCATGCGGATTGAACCCATAGACGGGTACAAGCCTTTCCCTCTCAAAGAGAACATGGATGCGCTGGCATCAGGTCGGTGGCCTGAGGCTACCGAAGAAGCTTATGGGTTTAAGCTTGTTGTGCGGTTAACACAAACCATGAGTATTAAGCGCCACCTTTTGCCCCACACCGATATTGTTTTTGAATTTATCGACTATCCAGGGGAGTGGATAACCGATATTCCTATGCTAGGTAAAACCTACGCTCAGTGGTCTGATTCTGCATGGGCGCAATTAAGTAGCGGGCCTCAGCAGCATTTTGCGAATGAGTGGAAAACGGTGGTTAACGCCTTTGACTTCGAACAACTGCCCACACAAGAGAACATTAACGCGCTCGTGAGTGCCTATCGACATTATTTAGTGGTGGCGAAAAAAAATGGAATATCCTTGCTACAACCCGGCAGCTTCTTATTAGATTCGAGTGATTTTGATTGGCAGCAGTTAGGCTTTGCGCCGTTACCATCAAGTATTACCAGCGATGTATCTCATCCTTGGTACAAGGTATTTGATGCGCATTTTACGAGGTTTCAAAAAGACTGGTTAACGCCGTTAAAGCAGTCTGTATTTCGGGAAACCGACAAACAAATTATTTTGGTGGATTTATTCGAAGGGTTAAATCACAGCCGTCAGCATTTGTATCAATTAAAAGAAACGCTTAGTCATTTGGCCGACACCTTTGTGTATGGCCAAACAGGGTGGTTTGCCCGCAATGTTATGCGCAAAGAAGCCATTGGCCGAGTGGCTTTTGTAGCCACAAAAGCTGATTTAATCCCGGTGTCTGAGCGCGAAAACTTGTTATCGTTACTCAAGCAGGTTACTGAAGGTGCAAGAGCTCGGTTTGTTGATAAGCCTATTAAATTTGAGCATTTTTTAGTATCGGCAATACAAGTCACGGATGAAGGCAGCTCGCCAAATGCACTGCGTTATCAAGATGCCGAGAATGGTTATGTAGAAGCGGCATTTGAACCGATACCGGCTTCACTTAAAGCCATGGAAGCAGATGCACATTTTCCAGTATTGAACACCCAAGTGCCGCAAGACTATATGGCGCGAATACTATCCGGCAGAGGGTTGGACAGACTACTCCAGTTCTTGTTGGCCGAAGGAGTTTCCAATGAATAAACAAGACTCGATGAGCGAACAAAGCTCGATAGATGAACAAAGCTCGATAGATAAAAGTACCGAGAAACCGACAAGTGCAGCTCCGCCGGCCTATCGCCCCAAAGTGGTACAGCAGCGCCTTGATATTAGGCCCCCCGATACTGCAATGCCCGCAAAAACTGAAACCAACGAATGGCAAATGGACAGCGCAAAAGCGCGTATTTCTACTGGTGGGTTAACCTTGG
>NZ_CAXBMP010000037.1:0-33343 GCF_963976965.1 uncultured Alteromonas sp. | reverse complement strand
AAAAATAAATGCCTGTGGTGAAGACAGCGCATCGTCTACCGACATACTTGAAACGGCCATTAATACCTTTTCAAGTAATCATCAAAAACTAATCTCATTGCCCTCTTTACCAGACTCTATCTCCAATATGTATTTCGGTACTAGCCAGCTTGATGCAAAGGTTAATCAATATATTGGACAAGCAAGAGCACTTGTGAATTCACCCCAATGTTCTTCTTCAATTGTTATTACTATAGAACAAGCCACCAGGCTGCTAGAGCAACTTAATAGTGTGGTTTATATGTTCGAGCTAGAGGCGAAAAGTCATGTTGATGCGGTCTCGTCTCTTGAGTTCTATTTGTGGCTTGCCACTATATTCCTACTAGGGGTTGAAGCTTTTTTCATTTTCGCGCCCATGGATAGAAAAATAAAAAAGACAATACAGCATCTATATGAAGCCTCTGAAAAAGCAGAAACAGAAGCGCTAAAGGCGCAGGAAGCCAATAGAGCTAAGTCCGAGTTTCTATCGAGTATGAGTCACGAATTACGCACGCCAATGAATGGGCTGTTTGGCATGATTGAACTTGCGATGGATAACCCAAGCAAGAGTGAAAATTACTTACGAAAGGCCAAAACCGCTGGGCGACAATTGCTTACCCTTATTAACGACATTCTCGATTTATCAAAAATTGAAGCGGGGAAAATTGTGGTTGAAAAAGGCCCTGTCGACTTGCTTCAACTGCTTGATGAGGTGGTATCTATACAGCGTATTTATTGCCAGAACAAAGGCTTAGATTTTCATTACAATAAACAGCAAACGCTAGCGCCCATTATTCAAGGTGACATCACCCGTATTGCACAAATCTTACATAACCTATTGAGTAACGCCATTAAGTTCACCGAGTCAGGTAGCGTAACCTTATCGGTCAGCCAAGCTCTCACGGAGAGTGGCAATACCTTGCTGTTTTCGGTTAAAGATACCGGTATTGGTATTGATTCTGATAAATTGTCGACTATCTTTCAAAAATTTGAGCAAGCAGACCAGTCAACCACCCGCCATTATGGAGGCACTGGGCTAGGGCTGAGTATCGCTAAAGAATTAGCACAATTAATGGACGGTAATATTTTAGCCACCTCAACCTTAGGCGCCGGTAGTGAATTTACGCTAACCCTTCCGGTGGTTGAAGAGTCTCTGCCCGCCATCGAGGTTAAAACTGACGCCATATTGCGCTGCGCTATTGTGGACGACTTGCTTACAAGCCGAGAATATCTAGAACACGTGGTTGCCGCAATGTCGCTTATTCCAACGTCGTACTCAAGCGCAAAGGACTTTCTGGAAGATACGCCCAATAATTACGATGTTATTATTCTCGATTTAGCGATGCCAGAGATGAGCGGCGTTGATTTGTTGCGAGAATTAGTAAAAACAGATATCTCGCCATTTCCAAAAATCATTTTGATTTCAGCAGAACTTGAACGATTAGATTGTGAAGAGGCCGTGAAAGACGTTATTTGGCGCTCACATGCAAAGCCGATCATCCGCAAAGACTTAGAGCTCGATTTACAAAGCCTAGTGTCCCGAGCCAGCAAGCCAACCGGCTTCCCCCATAAAGCAGCGCCTAGGTTGCGCATTCTTATTGCAGAAGATAATGATATTAACGCCGAAATTGTAAAAGCAATGCTTGAAGGCGAAGGTTTTAAAATTGTGCATGTGAAAGATGGTGAGCAAGCCGTTGCAGCCTGTGCCAAGCACTTGTTCGACTTCATATTGATGGACTGCAACATGCCCGTAATGGACGGTATTATGGCCGCTAGCATTATTCGAAACGAATTAAAGATAAACACGCCTATCGCAGCACTTACTGCCAATGCATTCCCTGAAGATAAAGAAGAATGTTTAAATGCAGGCATGAATGACTTTCTTACCAAGCCATTAGATAAAGACCTGCTGCTCTCTAGTATTAAGCAATTTACGCAAAAGTGGTAACGCACCTTGAAGCGACCGACATACCTGCCGTTAGAGAAAAATCTTTTACTCGTAGCGTTTTTCCTCGCCAATATACCCTGGTGCAATGGCAAGATTATCGGTATTTTCCAGCGTTTCCTGATTTCGCAACCACAGTTGGTATTCACCCGTACGCAGACTGGCATGTTTAGTACAATCTACATTCCACCGGCGCAGTAGATACCCTGCCATAGCGGCCCGTACTTCAAGGTGAAGTACTCCTTCTTCCATACCATAATCGAGCTCAATGGCAGTAGGATGGTTTATATTTTTCGGGTGCGGCACTACTTCTAAGGCTATTTTTCGCTGCCATGCTTCATCGGCTAGGCTCTGTTCGCTTAATGCAGGGTTGGCCTTTAGGGTAACTTTACTAATACGGGTTAGCACGAAATCTCTGAAGCTTCCGGTTTTTCTATCAAACGCACGCACGTGCCAACGCTGGCCATTATCTACAATGCTATGGGGCACCAATTCTCGCGCGCCCGAACCACTTGAAAGCGATGTATAAATAACACTCACCGCTTTGTTATTAACAATAGCTTGCACTAGTTTCGCCACTACATAAATATCGGGGATATTTAACGACGACGCACTTTCTACCGGAAAGTGGATATCACCGATAGCATCGAAGCCATCAGAAATATCGTTCGCTAACTTCACCAAGGTTCTACGAGGATCGTGCTCGAACAACGGTACAAAAGTATCGGTTTGAAAGTAACGCTTATCTCTTGCGTCGTAGGTAAGGTTATTTGGCGCCAGCACTTTATACAGACTGAAATCGCGAGAGCCCGCAGATAAACCCACTTCAAAGCGGCCAATTAGATCTTGGCGATAAATCGCCCCTTTAAACAACAAACAAAAATCGATATAAGCCAACCGCTGGCGCTGAGCAAAGCTGACGGTATCAAGACTTGCGTTTTCTGAAGGTGAAGCATCACTAAGGCCGAACTCTCGCCCTTCATTACCTAGCATTTTGGTGGCAGACATATCATTTCCATTTAACTGTACCTTTAACCAGTGTGGTTCATTTTGAGCGCGCTGTAAATAGAAATTTTGTCGTATTTTTTGGGCGTGTCTTCTACAAGAAGCCTTAACTGATTTAGCGAGCATCAAATATAAAAAACCCAGCAGATGCTGGGTTTTTGTTAACATGCTTAGTAATAAGCGTGTTGAGTTACATTGCTAGAATATCTCGATTAGCGACGAGCCTTAACCCGCGATACCGCCATACCGAAGCAAGCAAGTAATGCTAGAACACCAGTACTTGGCGCTGGAACTTCTGTAATTGAAATTTGAGCGGATGACGTAGTCGCCTGCAACTGCTGGCCATTGGAGTTGAGAACACTGCCACTTACATCAAACAGTGAGTCGTTCACAGCACTTAATGCTGAAAAATTCAACGTGTACAGCTCTAAGGTCCCTGCTAGTAATTGCTGAGTCCCTAACATCTCTAACATCCATGAAAACGGGAGCAAACCCGTTGACGATACAGAGATCATTCCAGGAGCCGTTGGGAACAAACCATCTAAGAAAGTAAATCCCGAGCTATCGCCAAAGGTTACAGAGCCATCTGAATACGTCAAGCTTGTTGAATCATAGATAAACGTATTATCGAATGATATCAGAGGTAGTGTTCCACCAATCGCTAGTAGAGCGTTCACATCTAAATTAACCGTAGCCGTAACAGTATCACCCACGTTATAAGATGCCTGATCGGTACTAATGTTAATAACCGCTGCTTGCGCACTAAAACCAACTAATGCAAATAAACCAATAATAAATTTTTTCATTTTTTCAATTCCTACTTATTCTACTGCACAACCAGCGCGGGTACACATGGTCATCAAGGCATTAAGGTCAAAGAAATTAACCATGCCATCATTATTAAAATCATACTGTAAATCGCTCGCACCACCTGATAAGAACAAGCCGTAGAACGCCATAATGTCGTTATAATCTACGTCGTTGTCGCCATCAAAATCGCCAGGTTGTACCGCATCTGGGAAGTTAAGTACTACTAATACTGGGTCGTGATCTGAAGAGCGGTATGCATCAGCGCCGTAATAATCCGTGATTTGCGCGTCAGTTTTATACTCTTCATTGTAATCAAACACACGAGGCTCATCTGCGTTAATGTGCCATACCGTCGCATCAACCACATATTCAGTTAAGCTTGGGCTAGATAATGCGTGGTCTAGGTAACCTAGTTCGCCGCCAAATGTGTATGAGTATGCCGAATCGCCACCAAAGGTGTTAACTAAGTTGGTATAGCCAGCACTTTCAAGGGCCAAAATAGGCTCTTCTGCTGCATACGCGTTTAAGTCACCCATAATGAGTAAGCGGTCAGATAAGGTATCGCTATTGTTTTCTACAATGGCAACCAAGCCATTAGCTGCATCGGTACGCAATGCGTTCCAACAGCCCTGTCCATCACCTGAATCGGCATTATCACCGGTAGCACTTGAACAACTTCCTTTCGATTTAAAGTGGTTTACGGCAAGGGTGAATGCTTCACCGTTGGCGTTCACTGTAAATGATTGAAGAAGCGGCTGACGGTTACCATAGTCAAACGGTGACTCAGACGATGTAACAGCGTTACCAAATGGTGTGACTACTGCAGGCTTGTAAATCATGCCTACTGCAATTTCGTCGGTACCTAATGCTTCACTGATTGACACATAGCTATACACATCACCGCCCATTTCAGCATTAACCGCTGCGGTTAATGTTGCAATAGCAGAGTCTTCACCATGACCATCATTTTCAACTTCTACAAGACCCACAACATCTGCATCCATTGCTGCTAGCGCTGCAACGATTTTCGCTTCTTGGCGAACCAATTCGAATTCATTGGTAGCGCCGCGAGAGGTTGGGAAGTCTGGTCCATCGAAATAGTTAAGTACGTTAAAGCTAGCCACTTTTACATCGCCGGTTAAGCCGATTAACGGGTAAGCCGTACGTGCATTGGTGCGAACTAATTCTAAGTCCATTACCGGTAGCAATTGATACTCGCTGAACGAGTAATGCATTACACCTGTGAGGTTTTCAACTGTATCGCCCAAACGTAGAGGGTTAGCATGCGTTAGCCCGCCCACAGGGAATGGAATACCATCTAGGTTTTGGCTATTTGAAGCATCATCTACCAACAATGTATTGAGGGCATTTTGTTCTGCTAACGCTATCGCTTCGGCTGTGCCCGCAGGATATTGGTTAGTCGGGATCATCACGCGCTCAGAGCCCACGTTAAACTGTCCGTAACGACCTAAGTTATATACGTCATTGACCAGCAACGATTGGGTAAAGGTAATTTGCATACCTTCATAGGCTTCAAGGTTGGTATCTGTACTAAATGGCATACTAAGTTCTGTGTAGAGAATACTTCCACCTGCGCCTAACACTTCAACGTCGCCTGATAATACAAACTCGGTTAAGTCGTTGTATTCAACCACGTCACCTTGCATGCGAACCAAGTCGCCAACCATTGGGAAAGTCTCTAGGGAAGTAGCATATACAAACACACCTTCAGAGGTTGCGTCGTTGCCATCTGAATCAGCCGCTTCTTCTTGAACAAAGAAACCAGACAAGTCTTCCGCTACTTTGGTCACTACCGCTTCAATGATTACGGTAGTATCAGCAAGTGGTGAAGCATCACCTTCGTCCTGCAGTTCACTGATAAGCACCAACTCGACTGTTGGGTCTACCGGATCTACTGGGTCGACAGGGTCTGTCGGATCAGTTGGGTCGGTTGGATCTGTAGGGTCGACCACACTGCCATTGTGCGAACCAAAATAATCGTAAGTGTTTTGGCTGTAGCTATCCCACTCACTGTCTGGGTCAAAAGCAGCGTTACGTGTTGCATTACCTTCAGTAATTGAAGCTTTACGCACTAGGGTTACATCTTTACCCCAGTTGGTTTTTACGCCAAACGTACCAACAGCATCAATGGTGACATCACCGTAACTTAGCTCGATGTAATCGTCACCGTTGAAGTTCATTACAAAGCTACTCAACGTCGAGCCTGTAGTCAGCGCATCTTCAGCGCTAGCATGACTAAAGGTAGCCACGGCACCAGAGGCTAACGTGCCGCTAAGTTCCAATACTTTTTCGTCACCTACGCTGGTAGCGCCATTTGAAAGTAATTTAAGCTTATAGTTACTTAAATCTACTGCCTCAGTTGAACCATTGTAAATTTCTACCGCTTTGTTAAAGCTGCTGCCTTCAATGTATTCAGAAATGAAAACGGCGTGGCCTGAACCTGTACTTCCGTCAGTGCCATCATCAACTGAGTCACCAGAATCTTCTCCCGTATCACCGCCATCTGAATCGCCAGCGTCTGTACCATCACAACTTGCATTGAATATTAGTGAAGCAAGCTCAGGCTTGTCGATAAAGGGGTTACGGTTACCTTGGAATTCGAAAACTTTGCTGTTTCTTTCAAGTTCGAATTCATCAACAGGGTCGCTTTCATGCCATTGTAAAAGAACACACAGTTTGCCTTGGGCGGCTTCGTCAGTGCTGGTTAAACGGTCAACCAATACCAAGTCTGCTTCCGACTCGCTGCTATCACTGCCATCGTACCGTACGTCCATGTAAAACATAGCGCGTGCTACATCACCCTTTACTGAATCACGAGGTTCAAAAGAGTCACTATCAATGCTGTTTGCTGGCGCTTCAGGTAGTGCACCATCACTGAAATCAAAATCTAGATTGCCGCGAGAACCGTTTACCGATATATCGGTTGGGCGAAGGTGATGAATATCTGAATATGCGGCTAAGCTGCTACTAGAGAAACCATGGCTGTTCGCCCAAACGTGCTCTCTATTCCAATTGTCCTGATTGCTGCTTTGCGTGCCACTACCGTTACTGAATTTAGCTAACGATGTTCCCATGTAGAACAACACGACATTGTCTGGGTTGGCAGGGTCTTGATCGGTGTCAGTTAGGGCTGTCCATGCTTCTGAATAAGAAAGCTGATGGTGATCGAGTGAGATAATATTTTGAGCCAGCGCTTTAAGTGTTTCAGCGCTTTCATTATTCGTTATTGCTGTATCAAGCTGCGCATAATAATCCGCTTCAACATAGTCGCTGGGCAATTTAACCGCGGTTAAATCAGGGCAGTTAAAGCAACTTTCGGTTAAGGTACGAAGCGTGTCGTCAGATGTTTCGCCATCATCGCCGCCTTCATCCTCTCCTTCAGAGCCAGTTGAACCTGATAAAACAACGCTGTTTACAAAGTGGGATTCTGTCCCAGCATTGTTCTTCATAGCTAGTTTTATTTGAACCGTGCTTGCATCAGGAATAGCAGAATTAACGGTTACACTAGTGTAGTCATCTATAAGAGTGTGAATATCTGTTCCCAGTGCATTGGTGACTAAGACAAACTCTCCACCATCAACTGAGTACATCACATCAACATAATCTATGTCTTCTTGCGTACCACTTTCTGATACTTCGACATCAAGCTGCAAGTCAGTTAAGCCATTTACGACAATAACCTCAGACACCCACACGGCATCGCCATCTACGTCGCGAGCACTTAGTTGGCCGCCATCGACTTTAAACCAGTCAGAAACCGCACTTAAATCAGCGTCTGTTACATCAATACTCCAGCGTGATACGCCATCCATATCAATAGTAATAGTATCTCCTCCAACCGCTCCTTTGCCATCTAATGTGGCTGCGTCGAAGTTTTCTTCCCAAATTACATCTGATAAAGCGTTAAAAGAAAGTGGCAGCGTTAACACACTACCCAATATTAATTTCACGCACAAAGCTGACTTACTCAACTTCGCTCGCCCTTGCCTACCCAGTTCCGCCATGTTGTTATCGTCCACTTTTTTTTAGGAACGTATAAAATTATATACTTGCGTATACACAGCAAGAACTTGTGCAAAATAATATCATATTTTTATTTAAACATTAAAATCATAAACTTACGCCGTTTAAATAAGTTTATTTTTTGTTTAACTCAAGTGTACTTTGGTACAGGTAAAACTAACTGTGTAAATTTTGTGCAAATACTTAGGTCGTAATAAAACTGAAGCTTACCGCCCTCTTATATGACAATTTGAGGTCGAAAATAAAAAAGAGGCTGCCGAATGGCAGCCTCTTACGATTAATCACAGTAATACTGTTGATTTATAAAGATATTAATTAATTCTTATGTTTAGTTTCCATATTTGGCTAAGAATTTATTAAAGTCTTCTTGATATGTCGCTTTTAAGCGCAAGCATTGGTTCGACTCATCCAACATAATGTCGAAACTACGCGCCATACCTTCATGCTTATCTTTGATTGGCGTGTAAAACGCTTTAGCCATATCTAAGTTTTCGGCACTACAGGTAGTAGATACAAACTCAGGCATACGAGATACATGGTAATCAGGCATCTTTGCAATCAAGGCATCAAGGTTCTTGTCTAACCATTTATACAAGGCAGTTTTGAGCTCTAAATTACGCGATACTCTTACCAACATGTAAAGCGTGTTGGCTGGCGTAATATCATCGGTTAATGCTAAATCTAGCATTTTGTTTGCCGTGGCTTCATCAGTGTAGCGCATGGAATAAAGCAAGGTACGTTTAACATTGGGTAGTTGCGCTTCTTTGAATGCGGCCACCAACGTATCGTAGAGATCATCTTCAGTATACTTCGTGGTGATACCTATCGCGGTGTCAGCAATACCCGCAGGAACTGCACTGCTATCTTTAATATATTGCTTGGCTATCAATTCACTCTTTTTAATCAGTGCTTCGTTGTTTGCTCTGTTTCCGAGCAGGCTATAAAGCTGATTACGTAGGCTAATAACACTCTCCGCTTCGCCACTAGTTTGCTCAAGGGTAAGCTCATTTAATAAAGGTAAGTACTCTTGGTTCAACAACGCAGCATAGTTCGCTCTATTGTCGTCGTTAATTAAGTAGTCAAACTCACCCAAAACGCCTACCGCGGCACGTTTAACAACAGGGTCGTTGTCTTTCGCCAATGCAGTTAATACTGGCATTATGCTATCAATACTTACCTTGCCCGCGTTAAGTAATGCTTGCATGTTATACAACACATTTTTCTTTTCGCGGTTATTAAGCACATTTAAATCGCTAAGTAAGTTAGCAAGTTGCTTACTTGTAATTGCCCAGCGGAAATAGCCTGTTGCGTTGTCGTTAGGGAAAACCCAGTCAGCTTCAGCAAGTTGAGGCAATGTGGTTTTGGCTTTATCGATAAACACCACTTCTTGCTTTATCTTGCCATTTACTTTGTAAGTAAGTTTAAGTGGAACAGCCCAAGTTTGTGCTTCTACGGTTGCGCCTGCGTAATGAAAACGTTCCTGCGTAATAGTGCCGTTATCGTCTATAGAAATAAGTGGGTAAGCAGGCTGTTCTAAATAGGCTTTCATCATGGCACTTAAATTAATGTCTGATACACCATCAAGAGCAGCCCATAAGTCGTCAGCAACCGTATTGCCCCATGCATGGGTGTTCATATAGTTACGTACACCTTCACGGAACTTCTCAGTACCAATTAACGACTCTATCATTTGCAAAATAGACTCGCCTTTTGAGTAGTTAAGCCCCAAGCCATCCATTACATCAGGCTGGGTACGAACCACTTTTTTCACCGGTTTAACGGTAGGGCTAGCATCGGCACCGAACGCAGATTCTTGCACGATACGATCGGCAAAATTAAGCTCTGGGTACAGCTCCATCATGGTATAGCTGGCAGCCCACGAGGCAAACGCTTCGTTTAGCCATAAATCGTCCCACCACGCCATGGTAACTAAGTTACCAAACCATTGGTGTGCCAATTCATGTGCAATAACGTTAAGCGGGCCTTTACGTTCTGTTAAACCCGGCTCGTCTTCTAATAATAATAAGCTGTCGCGATAAGTAATTAGCCCTACGTTTTCCATCGCACCGTGCGTAAAGTTAGGCACTGCAACAAAATCGAGTTTTTTGTAAGGGTATTTAATATCGAAAAAGTCTTCTAGCGTGGCTAAAATTTCAGGGGTATGTTTCACCACAAATTTTGTTTTATCTGCATAGCCTTTAGGCACGTAGATTTTACCAGGTACCGACAAGCCTTCTAACTCTGCGCTATCAAACGGCCCTACGGTATAAGCAATTAAGTAGGTTGGCATAGGTTTGGTTTTTTCAAACTTAACCGTTTGCATGCCTTCGCTAACATCGCGGCTCTCAACCGGCGTATTCGATACCACCACTTGTTTTTCAGGCGCTGTGATTGTCATTTGGTACGCTATTTTAAAAGCGGGCTCGTCGAAGCTAGGAAATGCTTTACGTGCATGCATATCTTCAAACTGCGTAAATAGGTAGTTTGTTTCTTCAAAACGAGATAAATACATACCATCAGATGAGGTATTCACCTTGCCTTCGAAGTCGATTACAAGGGTGTATTTGCCTGGTGCAATGTCAGCATCAGCCATACCCCAATTAATGTTGTACTCGCCTTCTTCAACATTAAGTGCTATTGCACGCTCGTTTTGAATAAGCTCGGCGTGAGTGATCGCAAGATCTTGCTGATAAAAGCCTACTCTTTTGGTTACCGTATTAACTGTGACGTTTATACGAGTAGAACCAGAGTAGTGTGGTGCGTCGGGATCCAGGTTTAAATGAATGTCTTGAAAGGTTGGCGTTACGGAAGATGGTAAGCGGTATTCAACGTCTTTTGCTAACACTTGAGTCGTTAACAGCGCCAAAACACAACTAAACAACGTTATGATTCGTCTCATATATTATAATTCCATGTAGAGAGGGAACTGAGTTCCTGAAGCCGGAGCATTGCCCCATGTATAATCGCGGGGGAGCATAATCAGGTTTATCGAGGCGCGCAACCTGACTAGTCGCAAATTTTTTTAGAAATTGTTACGAGAGATGTCCAGCCTAATAGTTAGTGCATTCAGCGTGTTATACACGTATTCCGCCTCCTATTCCTTTCTCATAACTTCAAGATGTAGCGGGAATTCACCGCTTACGCCAACTCCTATCTTCAATAAAATGCATAAACTGTATCCACAGGTTTACCGATTATTAAGCCCGTCCATCGCTGTTAATCTCTTATTGGCAAGTTAACCACAACTAAAAAATGAATTAACAATTAAAGCAATCAGAGGAAACTATCATGGCGTATAACGGCTATACCACTTTTACCGCAAAGCAAGACGGTGCAATACTTACCGTCACTTTCGATTTCGGCCCCGTTAATGTTCAGGGCCAAGAAATGCTAGAAGACCTAATGGGTCTTGCTATGCGCCTAGAGCGCGATCGCACCGTCAAGGTTGTAGTGTTCCAATCAGCTAATCCGGAAATTTGGGTTTGTCACTATGACACTAACCTTCTAAAAGATATGTCAACCGAAGCGGTAGCTCGCAGCGATGTGAAATTGCTCGACCTTCAAGTGGTATTAGAGCGTATTAGTAAATTGCCACAGGCCACAATCGCGAAATTAGAAGGGTTTGCCCGAGGTGGTGGTCATGAATTTGCTCTAGCTTGCGATATGCGTTTCGCCGCTCGCGGCAAATACAAGTTAATGCAGATGGAAGTAGGCATGGGAATACTGCCTTGTGGTGGTGGCGCATCTCGGATGGCTCGTCAAACAGGCCTTGGCCGAGCTCTAGAAATAATTTTAAGTGCCCGTGATTTTAGCGCCGATGAAGCCGAAGCTTACGGCACCATTAATAAAGCGCTGGAGCCTGATGAAATAGGCCCATATGTAGATGCCCTTGCCAAACGCATTGCGCTGTTTCCCGCAGAATCGATTAATGCCTGCAAACAAGCTGTATATGAATCTATCGATAAACCTATAGATGAAGCGTTACGTGCAGAAGCTTACTGGCTATATCAAGCAACCAGTAAAACCCCTGCCGTTAAACGATTTAACGAAGCAGACATTAAAGGAATGGAATACGATATGGAAAATCAACGTAATTGGAATGATCTCGTTGTTGCCGTACAAGATATTAACTAATACTACTTGAAACATTTTAGTGAACAAAAAATTTAGGAGCATATTATGTTAGGTGAAAACCACTCGTTACAATCTGACTTTCCAGAATACAAAGCCGTTATTGAAAAACTTGTAGAAAGCGACAGTACGTTTGCCAGCGAGACTAAACAATACAACGGGTTAGATGAAGAAATCCGCAAGCTGGAGCTAAAAGGCGGGCCAACCAGCGACGAAACTCTGCATCAAATGAAGCATGACCGCGCAGTACTCAAAGATACGCTGTACAGCAAGTTACAAGCGGCAATGTAAATAATCAGCAGATTCAATAGGTAAAATCATACGCCCCCTGTTGCACGTATTACTAAGTACAACAGGAGGTATGAATCTTCGTTCTACACTAAGCGGCCTTTCCGTAAGCTCGCGTAAAGGTATCGACAATAAACGTGATCCACTGATCTTTTTGAGCCTTTGTAGGCATATCATCTGGGTGAGTTAAATAATAGAGTTGTAACTCACTTCTCACTGAACCAATAAATATCCTTGCTGCTTCTTCACTCGTTAATGACCCGAGCTCAAGATCCCCTGCTTCATTCGCTGAACCCATAATATTTGCGACAACCTTAATGCTCGCTCGCGGGCCAGATTCATAGAAAATCTTACCTAAATTCGGAAAACGCTCTACCTCTGCAATTACCATACGCGCTAATGCTGCCCCTGATTTAGATAGAACAACATTCAAGTACACGTTAGCCACCTCGTGTAACACGTCACGTAACTGTCCGGGTTTATATCGAATGGTACGCATACTAGTCGAGGTGGAAAAGCATTCGGTCTGTACAACCGCACTGAAAAGGGTTTCTTTGTTGGCAAAATGCGCGTAAACCGTAGACTTAGATACTCCCGCTTCTCGCTGAATCATGTCAGTGGTAGCATTAGAAAATCCATGGGCTAAAAATACCTTTCTTGCCGCTTGTAAAACCGTGAGGGCCTTTGCGCCTAGTGTCTTACCAAGCGCTTGTGCTACGTTTTCTTGTTCATTTGCTATCGTCATTGTGCACTACCCAACCCTAAACGTTATTGACAAATCTTCAATTCAACCTTATAGTACCGAACTGAGCGGTACAGTTCAATATTATTCTCTTCCCAAGAATTTGTCTGAGAATTAATAACACTAAGTTTAAAAGACCACGAATTACCTGAAAATCGATTCACTATTAACTAGTGAGTCGATTTTCTTACGACCTCAAACTGTACCGATAAGTTCGGTTCGATTTTATGATTTGTAATAACCAAGAGATTCTATTGTTATGCGCACCCACTACTTCAAAACAGCCCCTAGGCTTAAAAGTCTGACTCTTTCTGTAGGCATTGCGCTTCTTGCTGGTTGCACAGTAGGTCCAAACTTTACTATTCCTGAAGAAGCTTATTCAATAACGGATATAGAGAATAATAGAGACTACGTTCAGCAATATAATGTCTCTAATACCATGATTTCCTCTTCATGGTGGTCGCATTTTAATGACCCTATCCTGACTGAACTTGCCGAGCGAGCTGAGCACGCCAATCTGGATTTACAACTTACCGCGAGTCGCATTGAGCAAAGCCGAGCACGCTTAGGAATAACCAAGGCCAATAAACTGCCCCAAGTATCTTTTTTTGGTGATTACACCCGTGAAGATATTAGTGACAATAGTAAATTTGCAGCGCTTGGCGCTAAAGACAGTGGAAACAACTACTGGCAAACAGGCTTCGATGCAAGCTGGGAAATCGACTTGTGGGGTCATATCAAGCGTGCCGAAGAAGGTGCTATGGCTGAGTTAGAGGCAACACTTCTAGACCGAGAAGCCTTTAAGGTTAGCTTGATGGCCGAAGTTGCCCACCAATATCTACAACTTAGAGGTACGCAAAGCCAATTACAGATCGTGCAACACAATAAAGCTATTGCAGCGCATAAACTAAAACTGGTTGGTAACCAAGCTAACAATGGTTTTGCTACGCGCTATGATATGTCGATGGCAGAGGCTCAGCTAGCCACGGTGGAAGCGCAAATGAACAGTATTGCTATCTTGCTTGGCGAATCGCCGCACGCACTCGATGCACTGCTTATTATGCCATGCCCCAACCTTCGCTACCTAATACCATTCCCATTGGCATACCCAGTGAGTTAGCGCAACAACGCCCTGATGTGCTCTCTGCCCAAGCTAAGCTTCATAAGGCCACTGCTGATATTGGGGTAGCACAAGCTAACTTCTATCCGCGCATTACCTTAGTTGGCCGCACGGGGTTCGAGTCATTTGAAAGTGGCGACTTAGCCACATGGGATGCCAGTTTTTTAGTGTGGGCCCTGCCATTTACTTGCCTATTTTTCAGGGTGGGAAGCTCGAACAACGCTTAAAGCTAACTGAGGAAGCGCAAAAAAGTGCGGCTATCGCCTACCGAAAAACCGTATTAAATGCGTGGCACGAAGTAGACAATGCCCTCGATGGATTAGCGTCAATGCGAAGCCATCATGACGCCCTTGAAAAAGCCTATCATGGCTATCAACAGGCGCTTCACTTTGCAGAACGCCGTTTTGAACAAGGTGCGGGAAACTATCTTGATGTACTAACCGCACAGCGCAATTTACTCGATAGCCAACTTGCACTTAGTGAAAGTGTGACCAGCACAAGCTTAAGCTTGGTGTCTTTATATAAATCGTTGGGCGGTGGCTGGAACGCAGTAGAGGTGAGCGATGAGTAAACCAGCTTTACCACCCACCAAAATTCTCGCAGCGTTACTGGGTATATTTATCAGTGCGATGATGGCTGGTCTTAACAACAGAGTTGGCACCTTGGGGCTAGTGGATGTGCGTGGCGCGCTCGGCTTTGGTGTAGATGGTAGCTCATGGATAACTACCAGCTATTTAGCCGGGGAAATACTCATTACCCCCTTTGCGACATGGTTTGCCATTACCTTTTCGGTTCGTCGTTTTCACACCTACATGGTGTTAATTATCGCATCGATTGCGCTTACCTTGCCCTTCGTCAATGACTTATCACTGGTTATCGCGCTCAGGTTCGTTCAAGGCGTAGCCAGTGGGGCTCTTGTTCCACTATTGATGATGATGGCGTTAAAAGCATTGCCGCTGCATATACGTTTGCATGGGCTAGCGCTATACGCCATGACAGCGACATTTTCGCCTAATATTGCTATTTGGTTAACCGGACAATGGACTGATGAGGTAAACAATTGGCGCCTTATATATTGGCAAGTTATCCCGCTGTGTTTTGTGGCTATTGCGTTGGTACGTTGGGGGGCTCCGAAGGAAGCTACCAAGTATGGGCGATTTAAAGAAGGGAATTGGCTAGGCATGGGCTTAGGTGTAATTGGCATGGCGCTGCTAACTATCGCTCTTACACAAGGGGAACGTTTAGACTGGTTCAATTCCACCTTAATCACCCTAGCATTAATAAATGGGGGCGCATTGCTCACTCTTTATCTTATTACCGAGTGGTACCACCCTACTCCTTTTATAAGTTTGCGACTACTCGGACGCAGAAATTTAGGATTAGGATCGCTCATCTTTACCCTATTATTAATTGTGTTCATGTCAGCGACGGTACTACCCATGAACTTTTTAACTGCAGTACAAGATTATCGAGTACTCCAATCGTCTCAACTTGCACTGATCATCGCCCTGCCTCAGCTAGTGTTGGGTTCTGTGGTAGCCATACTGCTATATAAAAAGTGGGTTGATGCGCGTGTTGTGTTCGCAATAGGTTTATTAACTATTGGTATCGCGTGTTTCATAGGTGCCGGTATTACCAGCAGCTGGAACCGTGATCAATTTTTAGTAACGCAAATTTTGCAAGCCATTGGGCAACCTATGGCGGTGGTGTCTATGCTGTTTCTGATGACAAGCGTGGTTCAACCACACGAAGGCCCTTACTTCTCAGGTATTATCAATACGTTGCGGGTATTAGGAACATTGTTAGGCGGCGCATTAGTAGGCCACCTTTTGACGCAGCGCGGCAGTTTGCATACAGATACGCTTATCGGGCACGCGTCAACATCAAGTTCATATTTACCCATACTGAACCCTGCAGAGTTGTCACACATTTTCGCTCAGCAATCGCTTACGCTATCAATAGCCGATATTTACCGTCTATTTGGTGTGCTTGCATGCCTGCTGATCCCCATAGTGCTCAGTATGACTCACGTGCCAGCGCCCAGCTCACCTGTAACCAATTAATCATTTTTAGCAAGGATAACAAATTATGGCATTACCCCGCCCTATCAAATTGACTATCGCTAGCGTACTTGTCGTCTTAGCAGTAGGCACTGTAGTTTATTTAAATGAACCAGAATCTAACAGCACCTTCCAAACCACAAACGACGCTTATATAGAAGCCGACTTCAGTTCGGTGGGTGCAAAGTTATCAGGGACGGTTAAAGCCGTTTTAGTCGAGGAAAATCAGCAGGTCAAACAAGGTGACCTAATGGTTTTAATTGAAGATGATGATGTTAAGCTAGCCGTTGCCGCTAGCAAAGCGAAAGCCCATAGTGCTAATGCGAACCTCGCGAGTATTAAAGCGAAATTATCTCAACAACACACAAAGATTGAACAAGCAGAGGCAACATATGAAGCGAGTAAAGCCGCGCTGGCCTTAGCAAAAGCGAATCAAACTCGTTTCAGCAACCTCGCTCAAGATGGTTCAGGTAGTAAGCAAGCACTACAACAAGCGGATGCTCAACTTACTATTGCTCAGGCTAACGTAGCGAAAAGTAAAGCAGAATTAACCTTTACACAGCAGCAAACCCAGGTACTTGAAGCAAGTTTGGACGCGGCCCGAGCAGCGCTTGAACTCGCCGAAGCAGATCTTGACACTCAAACGCTTAAACTGTCCTACACAAAGGTTTATGCCCCTATAGACGGTATCATTGGGAAGAAACTAGCGCGGGTTGGTGAGTTCATAAATACAGGGGAACCTTTGATGGTAGTCGTCCCTAGTAATACTTTATATATCACGGCAAACTACCGAGAAACGCAATTGGCACATATTAAAGCGGGCCAAACTGTAAACGTTGAAGTCGATGCCTTACCGGGTATCACCCTAAAGGGTAAGGTAGCCAGTTTAGGACCAGCAAGTAATGTCAGTTACTCTGCAGTTGCCCCACACAATGCGACAGGGAATTTCACAAAGATTGTTCAGCGCCTCCCCATACGCATTGGTTTAGACGGGGCACAAGAACATATTGAAGATTTACGGGTGGGCATGTCGGTAGTGCCAACCATAGAAACTAGCGTTGGCAAATAACGAGAGTTTTACTATTTCATAGTCACTTTTCCGCCAATTATTTTATAAGCAGGAGCGCCCCGCACGAGAGTTTCTCGAGCAAAGGGCTGCTCACAGCCCGGGCATTGGCAAGGTGTGGTGGTATAGTTTTCAACAATACGCTCCTTAAAACACTTTACTAATGCTCCTTTACCACCTTTACGGTATTTAAAAATTGGGGTTTTACATTTCGCGCAGGCTATTTGCACTGTTCGAACTGGCCCCTTTTTGTTTGGTTTAGCCATATCTGCCCATTTTATGAATCAACTCGTTCCTGGCGATGCTAAATTTAAACAACTGTGGCAACAACAATTATCCTTTCCACATGCGCTAATTATTGATAATACACCAATCCATAAACTTCTTGGACACACGCTTAGCTTGTCATTAATGGAAGTTCCCGAAAACTTCACCTATTATGGTATTAAGGCTCATATCTCCATAATAACACTCAGGTAATTATGTGAGGTATTCGGTTTTAGGTATTTATTCTGGGTATGCCGTAGTGGAAGTCTGCATCTTTGTTTATTTTTTAAAGGTAAAAGGTAAAAGTAGGCACATTAACGTTCAGTATGGAGGATTTAACATTTTGCATAAACTTTCACTGCTAATATACTGAACTTATACTATTCTAAGTTCGAAGAATTAATACGTAATTATCGCGCCTAGCAGGATACAAGCTGGATTCGACGACACAGACGCAACGGCGCTATCGACTAACGCCTTACGATAGAGCAATCGCCCCCCTGCAATAGCAGTATCTTTAGATTTAGTATTTTAAGGAATAATGAAAATGAAAGCGAAAGCGGTCCTATTACTTAGTTTAATGTGTGCACTTCCTGTAAGTGCAGCAAACGTAATTATCGTTAGTGCAAAAAATAATTCGGGTATTGACGCCGATGCGGTGAAAAGAATCTACCTTGGCAAAATGAAAGCATTTCCTGACGGTAGCAAAGCACTTCCTTTGACATTTGAGCAAGGTAATGATGTTCGTGGTGCCTTCAACACGGGCGTATTAGGAAAGTCAGAAAGCCAATATTCTGCATTTTGGTCTAAATTAGTTTTTACTGGCCAAGGAACGCCTCCTGAAGAGGTATCTACACAAGAAGAAATGCTGCAACTTGTTGCTGATAACCCAAACACTATTGGCTTTGTGGATGAGAGTTTAGCGAATGACTCTGTCACCGTAGTCGGTAGCTTCTAACTAGATAAAATTTTGCAACAAGAGCGCTTTTAATCATATTGAAAGCGCTTTTTTATTTGCCATTAAGTATCAAGTAAACCCTACGCCCCACAGCAAAATTCACCTATTCCTCTCGCGTTTACTGCCCCCCTTTTTTCTTCGGGCTAGCGCAAGATTCTCTTTGCGTTACTGAACAAGAAATCATAATTTTTTGTGAATGCCTGTCTTTATCTTCTATTAATTCAAGAAGAAGCTGGGCAGCTTCCTTTCCGATAATGTAAGGCTCTTGCTTTACTACCGTAACCGGTACTTTAAAAAACTCCGTCATGGGAACATCATCAAAACCTAACAAAGAAACATCGTCAGGCACACTTACCCCTTCTTGGTTTAAGTGCGCTAAAAGTTCGGTAGTAATAGCGAGATGCTGAGTAAAAAACGCCGTAGGCGCAGCATCTGATTGAAGAATTGCCTTTGGCGAGTGTTCAAACCCTGTTTCTCGTTGCCAGTACTGCACTAACGCTTCATTGTATTGAATACCATGCTTTTCGAGTGCATCGGTGTAACCTAAATAACGCTCATTCCTCGATTTAACGTTCTGGTATTCCTGCGTCACAAAGCAAATTCGTTCATGCCCTAATTTGATTAAATAGTCTGTCGCATCAAAAGCGGCTTTGCGGTAATCAGATAAAACAAGGTTCTTCTCGCTGCCGTCATGTTCTAATTGCACGTGTACTATAGGCAAGCCCTTATGAATATACTCTTCAATAAGGCCATTGTTTTTACCTGATGAGGCGATAATTATTCCGTCTACTTGCAACTGAAATAACGCCTCTAACGATTTGGCTTCTACCTCGGGATCAAAATCCGTGTTGTAGATGAGTGCGTTATAATTCTCTTTTTTACAGAAGTCGTCCACACCGCGAATGGTTCGGCTGGTATCAAAACCGGTAATATCCCGAACAATCACCCCTATTGTCTTGGTTTTGGTAGTTTTTAAGCCTTGAGCAAAGCGGTTAGGCGTATAATTTAATTCTTTAATAGCCGCCCGAACTCGAAGCTCGGTTTCCTTCGACATATAGTCGAAACGCCCATTAATGTACTGAGATACTGTACTGTTCGACACTTTGGCTAAGCGCGCCACATCCGCCAATTTCACTTTTTGCATAGCTTCTGCGAAAAACCTGTAGCTTATCGCACCATTGTTAACAACTTGTTGACATTATGCGTTCGTATGCTAGCTTTAGTCAACTAAAACGTTTTACTAAAACGTTTTATTCTTTCATTTAAAGCAGAGGGAAGACTGGTGAAGATTGAAGAAATTAAGGTATTTGTATGCAGCCCGGGACGCAATTTCGTTACCGTAAAAGTCATGACAGATAGCGGTATTTACGGTATAGGCGATGCAACGTTAAATGGCAGAGAAATGGCGGTAGTCACCTGCCTTGAAGAGCATATTGCACCATGTTTAATTGGCCGCGATGCACATGACATAGAGGATATTTGGCAATATCTTTATAAAGGCGTTTATTGGCGTAAAGGCCCCATAAATATGGCCGCCATTGCGGCAATTGATATGGCACTGTGGGATATAAAAGGCAAAGCCGCTAATATGCCCGTTTATCAATTACTGGGTGGAAAAAGCCGTACGGCAGTTACCTTGTATGCACACGCTAGTGGCGACACTATTGAAGACACTATTGATAAAGCGCAAGCGCATATTGATGCGGGATTTAAAGCCGTACGTTTGCAAGCCGCAGTTCCTGGATTAGAGGTGACCTACGGCGTGCTTGGTGATAAGAAAGATTACTTTGAATTACAAGGCAACCGCCCGCTTCCCCCAGAAGAACCTTGGTCTACACAAAAATACTTTACTATGGTGGAAGACCTTTTCAAGCAAGCTCGTGCTCGCTTAGGCAACAACGTTCATTTACTTCACGATGTGCATAGCCGATTAACGCCTATTGAATCTGCGCGACTGGGTAAACTATTAGAACCTTATAACCTGTTATTTCTTGAAGACGCTTCAGTGGCTGAAAACCAAGAAAACTATAAGGTGATTAGGCATCACACCACTACCCCACTGGCCATTGGTGAAACCTACAACACCATCTGGGAATGCAAAAACCTGATTCAAGATCAGCTTATTGATTATATACGTGCAGCTGCTACCCATGCTGGCGGTATAACCGGTCTGCGTCGTATTGCCGACTTTGCCAATATCTACAACGTGAAAACCGCGCCTCACGGGGCACCAGATTTATCTCCAATATGCTTTGCTGCCCATATGCATTTGAATATTTGGGCGCCTAACTTTGGCATTCAGGAATTTGTTGGGTTTGGAAATGAGCAACTTAACGAAATATTCCCCCATCGCTATGAAGTTAAAAACGGTACGGTTGCCATTTTAGACGCACCCGGTTTGGGCGTAGATTTTGATGAATCTGCAGCGCAAAAATACCCCTACAAACGCTCTTATTTACCCGTGAGCCGTTTAGAAGACGGTACGGTGTGGAACTGGTAATGAGATATTGCGCTGCAACAACAGATACGACAAAGGAAAGAATATGAGTAACCCTATCAAGGTATTAATTCAAGGTACTGGATTTGCAGGCCAAGGACATGCAGAAGCGTTTAGGTATGCAGGTGCAGAGGTAGTTGGCATAGTGGGGAGAACCCCTAGCGTAGTGGAAAGTGTAGCGAAAGAGCTTTCAATTCCTTACTTCAGCACTGACTGGCAACAAGCACTTAAAGACTGCAAGCCAGACATTGTCTCTATTGCCACCCCCGGCGGCGCCCACGAAACGCCCATTATTCAAGCTATTGAATTTGGCTGCCATGTATTCAGTGACAAACCACTTTCTACCACCGGTGATTCAGCTAAAAAGCTGTATGAATTGGCTAAAGAGAAAGGGGTTAAAACTGCGTTTGCTTCAAGCTTTCGCTATATGCCACACGTCATTCATGCCAAACGTTTAGTGGAGCAAGGAATGATTGGTGAGCCACTAGAAGTAGAGTGCATTTCTCATTTCAATTTAGAACGTGACATTCCCTTTGGCTGGTCTCACCGCAAAGAAGACGGTGGCGGGCGCTTAAATAACAACTTTACCCATAAGCTTTCAATTGTAACCTCTATTGTGGGCGAAGAAATATTATCCATTATGGGCGAAGTTCGGGATGATTTGGGTAAAGCCCCTATTGTTGAAGGGGTACATAATTTCAAGAAGCGCCGCGACTTTATACCTAGCGACCTTTCCGACCCAACCCTCAAATGGGGCGACTCGAATGTAGAGTGGTCGTACACCGTACTTGCACAGTTAAGCAGTGAACTCGCAGCAAAGCCTGTCTCTGTGTTGTTCAAACATGGCGGTTTACAACCACGTTTTAACGAAGACCATATTGTTGTTTACGGTAGCAAAGGTGCTATCTACATTAAAGGTCATTACGCCTGTGGCCCCCTTTATTACTATGACGAAAATAAACAATGGACTGAGCTGCCGCTACCGCAAGACATCATAGACAATACGCCCGAAGGCGAAGGTGACACCGAACGCAATTGGCGCTATTTAATTCGCGAATTAGTGAACGATGTGAAAGGTGAAAATATTTTGCCTTATCAAACCTTTAAAGAAGGCGCGCAATACCAGCAACTCATCGATCTTATTCGTCGAAACGATAATTGGATAGACGTTAGCCAACTGTAATAAAAGGGTGTCCCATGGTGTATGAATATCTGGTTATTGCAGGGTACTTCTGCCTGATCCTCGGGATCGGTTTTGCATTTAAATCGATGGCGAAAAACTCCACCAGCGATTACTTTCGTGGTGGCGGTAGAATGTTATGGTGGATGGTAGGCTCAACGGCTTTTATGGCACAGTTTTCTGCCTGGACCTTTACGGGCGCAGCAGGGAAAGCCTTTAGTGATGGCTTTGCTATAAGCCTAGTATTCTTCGCTAATACCTTTGCTTATTTCTGTGGCTGGCTCTATTTTTCGGCGCGCTTTAGGCAAATGCGTGTGGACACCCCTACTGAAGGTATTAAACGTCGCTTCGGAAGCCAGAATGAGCAATTCTTCTCATGGGCACTGATTGTATTAAGTATGATAAACGCTGGCGTGTGGTTAAACGCGCTTGGTGTTTTCTCTAGCGCCGTATTTGATACTGATATTAGTATTACCATTATTGCCACCGGTCTTACCGTGCTGTTTGTATCGGTATTGTCTGGTGCATGGGGCGTGGTAGCGTCTGATTTTGTACAAACCCTCATTGTGGCAATTATCTCAATAGCCTGCGCCATTGTAGCCCTCGTAAAAGTAGGTGGGCCTGTTGCACTGGTAACCGATTTCCCCGTCGATTTTGTGATGGGCCCCGACATGAACTACGGCCTATTGCTTGTTGGTACCTTTGTTTTCTTTTTGGCAAAGCAACTCATCACCATCATGAACCTAAACGACTCGTTTCGGTTTTTAAACGCAAAAGACACCATAAACGCACGTAAAGCGGCATTGCTGGCCATGGTCTTAATGGGTGTGGGCAGTATTGTATGGTTCATCCCCCCTTGGGCATCGGCCATTCTTTATCCTGATGCAGCTACCGCCTATCCAGAGCTGGGTAACAAAGCGGGCGATGCGGTGTACCTTGTGTTTACCCGAAATGCCATGCCGCTGGGTACCGTAGGTTTATTACTCGCTGGTCTATTTGCTGCCTCGATGTCATCTATGGACTCAGCGCTTAACAAAAATGCGGGAATTTTTGTTCGAAGCTTATACCAGCCGTTATTACTGAAAAAACAGAAACAAGTATCAGACAAGCACCTGTTGAACGTTAGCCGTTTGGTCAGCTTTATTAGTGGTATCTTAGTCATTGCTGTTGCACTGTTCTTCAAATCATTAAAAGAGCTGAGTTTATTTGAGCTAATGATGAACGTGTCTACCATGATTCAAGTTCCCCTGCTCATTCCCTTAATATTTGGCCTTTTTATCAAAAGAACGCCCCAGTGGGCACCTTGGGTTACTGTGGCTATAGGCCTGACGGTTTCCTGGTTAATGATGAATGTATTCACTCCTGAGCTTTTTGCTAGCTGGATTGGGCTAGAACAAGCGCTTACTCGTCGTGAGTCAATCGATCTTAATCTAATGCTTATTATTGTTGCTCAACTGGTGATTACCGCCGGCTTCTTCTGTGCAACCTCCTTATTTTATAACCCCGAAAAAGACACGCATAAAGCGGAGACCGAGCGCTTTTTTAAAGATGTAGAAACACCGGTGATAGCCGATTTTGAGCAAGATGACTACGACCGCCAACAACGCAATAAACTGGGTGTGATGGTTATTATCATGAGCGCAGGCATGCTCGTTATGATGCTTATTCCCAACCCATTGTGGGGACGGCTTATGTTTTTAGGTTGTGCTGTCATTATGCTAGCCATAGGTTTACTGCTTAAACACAGTGCCAAAAAAGAGCCTACTACTGCCACTTCATCGTTGAGTAAAAACCATGCTTAGAATGACGCTATTTGCCGCATTAAGAAACCAACCTTTCGTGTGTTCATCAAATCTACAAACATTAGCGCAATGGTTAGGCACGACGTTGGTTTCACTATTGCTTTTAGGTTGTTCAATGAGTCATCAAAGTGGCAAGGTAAGCTTAACTGAGGGAATGGATGAGTCGGCTGGGCCTGTACCTGCCTATATTATTTCAACCCCGTCGGCGACTTACTATCTTGAAAAGCACGGTGGCGGGCTATCGAGTATGCTCGATAAAGACGGGGTAGACTGGATTGGTTTTAACAACATCAAAGGCTCTGGCCACAAAGGGGAATACCGCGGCTTTCCAAATGCCATTCATAAGCAAGATGGTAGTTATTTTCATGCTATGAATGCTGGTACCAACAAGGCCAATGGTGAAGTGCTTATCGAGCATCAGAACCATGTTCGTATAGCATTTACTTCAGCAAATGGAAAATGGGTAGGCCAATGGGATTTCTACCCTACCCACTGTGATTTCACAATGACAACAGTAAGCCCCGGTTATCATTATTGGGTGCAATATGAAGGGGTGCCTGGCGGCACTATGGATGACACCGATTTTTGGTTTAATTCTGCTACTGACATACGCCACCCAATAAATGATTCACACAAAGGCGATTTGCCCAGCCCTGAATGGTATGCCTTTGGCGATGAATCATCTCCCCGAATGATTTTCTTGCTAAATCATGATGATGATACCCATCCCGATAATTACGTAAGCCGTCCTCACATGACCGTACTCGGATTTGGTCGCCAAGATAAAAACAAGTTTTTGAATACACCTAAAACGTTCTCAATAGGTTTTATAGAATCGGTTGAGTATGACAAAGTGTCAAAAGATGTGGCTACTATATTGAACTGAGTGAGAGAGTGAGTGAATGAATAAGAAATGGTTCAAGACCATCGATAACACATTCTGACCTTGCACATAAGTGTCTGGAGGCAGCTTAAGGTATAAATACGAGCGCTGGAATTAATCTTCCTTAGTGGAAAAGTGAGCTATTATAAATACATCTCCCACGGCCTTTAGTTACTAAAAGAGCTCACAATTCCAAATTTTTCGTTAACCATAGATAAAGACGCGTTTAACCAAATACGTCGCCGTAGACTCATGCAAATTTGTGGCGTGTCTGCCCTCGGACTGGTGGCGTCGCTTTCTGTGGCTCGAAATATTACCTTTATTATTATTGCCGCCGGCCTTACCTGCTTAATTGCTGCGTTTGTATTCGCTTATAAACATAAACTACTTGCCTCAGCTTCTACCCTGTTGGTGTCACTATCTACTATGTTGTTCGCGCTAGCGGCAACCGGTGCAGGGTTATTCGACCTAGCTATTTTGGGTTATCCCACCCTGATAATCTTCGCTGCTATTTTAGGCGGTGTGGGCTTGTTTTTAACGCTACTTTCTTTCGTGACTTTGCAGTGTGTTCTGATTGTCGGGTTGTCGCTACAAGGTGTTATTACCCCCCATATTCCTTCCACAAGCTGGGAGCATTTAATTTTCACACTAGTGATATTTATCGTCACCGGTTTTAGTGTTTACATTTTAGTTCGTGATATCAAAGATTTGATGACATCGCTTCAGGGCGAAAATATAAAAGTGGCGCAAAGTCGCACGCAGATTCAGCATTTAGCGCACCACGATAGCCTAACAAACTTACCTAACCGACTTTACGGTGAAACCCTATTTAACTTATCGCTAAGCGAGTGTGAAGAAAATGGGCTGTCATTAGCAATTCTGTTTATTGATTTAGATAATTTCAAGCCTATTAACGATGCCTTAGGCCATGCAGCGGGCGACCAATTACTTAAACTACTTACCCAACAGATAACCGAGATACTGTTACCTAAACAATATCTCATCCGCTTCGGTGGCGATGAATTTTTAGTTATTGCCCCTATCAATCCTCAAAGCAATGAGTTGACGTCCCTCGCTAATTCTCTGATTGGCCAATGCGCGTCTGTTTTTGATATATTTCAAAATCAAGTCACGGTTTCAGCCTCTTTAGGTACAGCAAGCGCGCCAAAAGATGGCACTGATTTTAAGCAGTTGTGCCGCAAAGCCGATATCGCCATGTACAAAGCGAAACAGGATGGTCGCAATACCTACCACCATTATGATGAGAGCTTAGACAAAGCCAGCGAAAACAAGTTTAAGATGCTTCAACTTCTGCGTCCTGCGCTAAGCGAACAACAATTTGAGCTTCACTACCAGCCTATCGTAGATTTAAAGAGTGGCAACATTAACACCTTAGAAGCGCTATTACGTTGGCCTCAACCTGATGGCAGTATGATCCCACCAGACTTATTCATCCCCTTGGCGGAAAATAGCGGCTTAATTAATCAACTAGGTAGCTGGGTAGTACGCCAAGCCACCCAATTTTGTGCCCAATTTTGTGCCCAATTGCGCCAGCAGGGACATTCTGACATACGTATTGCGGTGAATTTATCGGTGATGCAATTTAAAGACGGCCAGCTTCAACGCACCATAGAAAGCGCATTGTACGAAGCGGGCTTACCTCCAGAAGCGCTAGAACTAGAGTTAACCGAATCGTTGTTGATTGATGAAACCGAGCAGATACAAAAGCAACTTGCCTCACTAAGTAAGCTTGGTATTACCATTGCCATCGACGACTTTGGTACTGGTTATTCTAACTTAGGTTATCTTCGAAACTTTAACGCCTCAAAGCTTAAAGTAGATAGATCTTTTATTAGCCCGTTGTGTTTCTCTGAGCACGATGAGTCTCTGGTAGGTGCAATTATCAATATGGCAGCCAGTTTAGGCTTAAAGACGGTTGCGGAAGGGATTGAAGATGACGAAACCTTGCAAAAGCTACTGTCACTTGGCTGCGACATTGGCCAAGGCTATTTCTGGTCTAAACCATTGCCCGAAAACGCGTTAATAGAATATCTTTTGAACCATAACACTTAGTATTTAACACGGCGGTTTTTATACACCCGCCGTTAACCGACTTATGTTATCTCATCTGTGTTTTCAGCCAGTCATTGAAAGCGCAACACGCGTTAATTAAAAAGCGACTTGATCCAATTAACAGATAAATCCAGCACCTCTTCTTTTTTGCTCTTATCCGGCTCATAAACGTTGAATATATGATCAGCCCCACCTAGGTAGTAGGCATCTTCACTAACCGCATTACTTGCCTCAAAAATGACTTTTTCGTGGGCAGGTAAATAGTCGTTCGAGCCTCTTATCGCTAATAGCTTCCCTTCAAAATCACCTAAATTGCGAATAGGGTTGTAACCTAACATTCCCACTACGTGCTTACGGGTCAGGGTCAAATGAACCCAGCTTTTTATCGTGCTTTGCCCCTCTTCTAGCGCTTGCCTTACTTCCTTGTAGTTTTGCGTATTTGTAACGACTTCATTCGGGTTTAGCGCTGTAGACCAAAGCACCATACCTTCAAATGCTTTAGGGTGCGTGCTGACTAACTCCATAGCGGTAGCACCACCTAAACTAAACCCTACCACTACCAGCATTGTACTGGGATATTGCGCTTGCAAATAATCTAGCCCGGCTTGCGCATCTTCTACGCGGCTTTTAAAGGTACTCGATAGTGTATAGTTACTTGCTTCACGCTCAGCCTCACCTCGAACATCAAATCTAACAGAGGCTATGCAATGCGTACTTAACTGATGAGCCAAATCTTTATATAAATCGCCTACTTCGTCTTTTTGCCCTGCCCAACCGTGAATTAACAGTACTGCGCCTTTTACATTAACATTTGAATCGTTTTTAGCGGTGCAACTAGGCTTTTCTAGCACCCCTTTGGCACCCGAACTCAAGTTTATCTTTTGGCTTAAGTTTACGTTTTGGCTTGAGGCTGCAGAACTGCTTAGGCTTTGATTATTCTCAGCTACCTCTGTTTTCGCATCAGCCGCAGCGCTTAATAGCAATGCGCTCGATAACACGGTCCGTACTAGCACCGAACGTAATGGCACCGACCGTAATAGCACTACATTTAATAGACAAGACCAAAGGCCTAACCTTGTACTACCCCTAACTTTCACGCGGTGTGATTTAACGCTTTGCTGTTGAGCCATTATTATCCTTATTACTGCTGCTTATTATTATCTGGCTTAGCGATTATGTCCTACGCTAGTGCCCAACGCTTGCGTCCAACGCTTGGGCCCAATGCTTGGACCTAGCGCTATTAATTAGTCTCAAAGCCTGTTAATACAAACTTTTGCACTCGTCGACCAGTACTGACTTCTGAGGTGTACAGATTACCCTCGCTGTCAGCTACCACACTATGCAGCCAAGTAAACTGACCTGGGTAGCGACCAGGACGACCAAAACTGCCCAACACTTGATAGTTCTCGTGTAATAAAATCCAAATACGGCCATTCATCATATCGGCCACGTACATGTATTTATTGTCGGGCGAAAACGCGATATCAGAAGCTGTCCCTAAGCCGCCGGTTTCGCCAGCCACTATCACGTCTTGCACGAAATTAACCGTACCGCTTTCATCAGCTTTGAATACTTGAATTCGATTATTCCGTCTGTCGCATACATATATTCTGCCGTCAGTTGCTTGGGTAACACAATGCACAATATCACCAAAATTTTGCGCTTGTGTACTAGTAGCACCAGCATTTGCGGTGGCTTGAGAAACATCGAATGCGCCTTCTCGCGTGCCGCCGCCAGGTGCAGTGCCGTATGCCCCCCATAATTGGTCAAACTCATTGGCATCTGTGTTAAACGCTGTCACCCGTTTATTAATGTATCCGTCGGCAATAAAAACTTTATTGGTTTGGGTGTTATGAAAAATATCGGCAGGGTTGCCTAACGTTGATTTACTTAAGTTACCATCGGTTTTTCCACGGGTACCAAACTGGCGAATGAATTCGCCTTTTTCAGTGAAATTGAGTACCACGTGATCCCCATCACCATTTCCACCTAACCATACCGTGTTTTCATCATCCACATATAATCCATGGACAGTTGCTGGCCACTGGTTTTCGCCGTTTATTGAAGGTGAGATTTCAGGTCCGCCCCACGCATTCAATAAGTCACCTTGTGGGGAAAATTGTAAAACATGAGGAGCTGCTTCACAGCATAGCCCCATATTGTTGGTAAGCCCCACATCGAGTTTACTTAGTGAATTTGGGCGGTGTAGCAACCATACGTTATCGTTTTTATCTACAGACAACCCTGGTACTTGGCCAATTATCATCGTTTTCGGCATGGTAGGCCAGCTAGCGTCTACACTAAATTGAGGTACTGGGTGGGTAACATTTGCTTCAGGGTAACGCTCAACGTTTACCAGACTGGATGAAGGTAAATCCTGAGGAAATTGACTATTCGTTGAGGCTTGGTTTTTAACGCTAGCTTGGCCCTCGGTGCCTTCAGCACTTGCGATATTTGCAGCACTCACCGAGAAAGAAACAACGACGCTACTAATGCACAAGCTAGTTATCTTCATAAAAGATTTAGCGCGCGGTAAACAGATACTAAGCATTGTGTTAACCCTTAAGTGTATGAACGAGCAATATTGAATTTGATGTAATTGATAAACTTTGTCTAACTAGCGCTCTAGCACAAGCTCGTTAGTTCGAGCACTCTGATAATAAACGTTTAAATCATAAGCCAACTGATTATTAAACACACTAACAAGTACGTCATGTTCGTTAAAGTGTCGTTAATTTCCGGCCAGTGATAGCAATTTTTTTGCGGCATCCCATTGTGCTGGAGTATTCACATTGGTTAGCCGCGAATTATTTTTAGGTGTTACTTCAATTGCACCAAAATTTGTACACATTGTATTGACTGAGCGTTGGGGCACTTTGCCTTTAACAACATCATCAAGGTACTGACGAACCTCTTTAGTCAACGGCAAAAACAAAGGCAAGTAGTGATGAGAAAAATACGCGGGCCGTTTCGCGCTGGAGCCTTCGTTAATAAGCTGCTCTAAATCTTCTGTGCGCAATAAAGGCAAATCGACGGGCGTGATAATCAATGCATCAGCTTTGCTTTGAATAGCAACAGAATATATTCCGCCCAGAGGCCCAACACCGGCCACTACATCATTGAACACCTCAAATTTATGAGCACAATTATAAGCGGATTTATGAGCACAGTTATAAGCATCGCCATCAGCATCATTAGGCTGATAACCAATGGTGGTAGCTTCATTTCGACTAATCAATAAACGTTCAATAGATAACGAAGAAACTAAATCCGCTGTGTAAGTAAGCATATCGCGCTCATCTCGTTTCAAAAGCGCCTTGTCTTCCCCCATTCGACTTGAAAGCCCACCTGCTAGCACTACACCATCGATGACCATATCGCCCCTCTTTCCTTATACTTGCCCTTAACACTACCTCGACCCACTTTATCACGCTATTAGCATGCGGATAATCATAAATATCAGTCAATTAAAATTAGCCAACACGCAATATAATTAGTGGTTTTCAGCGATTGAAGACGATACCTATTGCGCATAATCAGATAAATTGAGCGAAGTGATAACACTTAATTACTGAAAGCTTTTTTCATCCAGCGCTATTTTTGATTGGCTATGGCTTCAAACTGCTTATCTATTTGGCGGCGCTCGCCGGACTGTTCAATAAACGCTAATGCAGCATTAAATTTATCGATGTGCGCTTGCGCATTTTCAAGCTCTTTAGAGACAATGTAATAAAGCGGAATAGTGGCCACAGGAATGTCGATAATATTAACATTCTCCAATACCTCAAAGAGCTCTGAATTGTGATCGTCTTGCAGATAACCGTTAGTAAAGCCTACTTCGCCCCACCCTTTTGATACTTGAACAATACACCCTCCTGCATCAACCGCTCGTTGAACAGAAAGTTTATAAGCTTTGATAAACGCCGACTGCTCACGACTCAAGCTATGGCCATAGGGCAAACACAGGCGAGCCCCTGTCACATCATCCAATGTATTCACTTTCATTTCTTTAGAGGTATAAATACGTACGGGAATTGAATTAATTTGTTTAGAGTAAATAAACGACTTAGCTCGCTCGTCGGTATAAACATAAGGGAATGTCCCTTGATACTTGCCCTCAAGCGCCCACTTGTAACCGCGCTGCCACGGTAAAATGTCAATATAAATGGGAGTATTCATGTGCTTGAAAACAGCTTTTACTAAGGAAACAGACCAACCACCGTCTTGCGCATTTTTATCGACATAAGGGAAGTAGCTTGCACCAGTGGTTAATAGCGTATCGCTATCTAGCGGCAGCGGCTTCTGTTTTTGTGCAGCCACACTAAAGTAAGGTAAAAATCCCAAACACAGCAAGATAAGCCCTACTACACCGTACTTTTTCATGTACTACTTCCAGCCGTTTTGGTTATTTCATCGCCACTTAGGGTTAAACAACGACTACATATACTTTTAATTAACTATAAAGAAAAAATTACGAGATAAAAATAAAAACTCTGCAATGCCGCACAAAGCAGACCTGTGTTTAACTTTACTGCAGCATTGCATAATATTGATGACAACAGGAGAACGGCTAAGACTTACCGGTCGCTTTCTCACCCCAAATCTCTTCTAAGCGCTGATCGCGACCACAGTTCCAGCGGTAAAGCTTATAACGCACAGGACTTTTCTTATAAAAATCCTGATGGCCTATCTCATCACCTTTAATAGGATAAAACGTTGATGAATCTAAAATAGGCGTAACCACTGTTTGATTTGGAAATTGCGCCTTTACCGCATTTTTAGTGTCTTGTGCAATGGCACGTTCTTCTTCACTTGCCACAAACACAGCACTTAAATAACTGGGGCCTTTATCACAAAATTGCCCTCTTGCATCGAAGGGGTCGATATTCACCCAGTAGTGGTCGAGTATCTCTCGATACGATATTTTGCTTTCATCGTAAGTTATCTTCACCGCTTCATAATGCCCTTTATGGTTACCATTATAAGTAGGGTTGGGCACGGTTCCTCCGGTAAAACCCGAGACCACATCGGTTACGCCCTCTAATTTTTCAAAATCAGATTCCATACACCAGAAACATCCACCAGCCAGAACAGTCTCGTCAGCAGTGGCAATTGGCGCAGCGATAAACGTGCTTAACAATAACGCGTGCAAAATAGATTTCATTATTAACCTTAAAATTAACTATCGAAGACAAAATATACGGCTCACAAATACAGAACGGATTAAGCCTTAGAAACTTTCATTATCAGTCTCATTAAAATTGTGGGTAAAATTTTCATTTAGCCCTGTAACCTAAACGTGATAACACGACTATTAACGTACTACTCCAATGGCGCTTACTATTATCACTTTATCGCCAACGCCCGCATGGCCTTGGCTTGCAGAAAATAAGTGATAACGGCAGAGCACTTGCATCGTTACGTTTTTAAACTTCAAACTGTATAACCAGTTTGGTCAAAAACGTAAGGAAATAGTAAATGAGCATAGTTAAATCAGGCAGTGCGGCATACAAACCTTTAGGCAAACAAGGCAAAGGCAGTATTTCTACCGAAACAGGCGCATTATCTAATCAACCCTACGGATTTAATACACGATTTGAAGATGGCAAAGGCACCAACCCCGAAGAACTCATTGGTGCAGCGCATGCTAGCTGCTTCACCATGGCCTTATCTTTTGCATTATCAGGCGCAGGCTATGATGACGGAGAGTTAAATACTACCGCTAAAATCAGTTTAGATAAGACAGACGATGGTTATGAGATTAGCCAGTCAGCGTTAAGCCTAGAAGCTAGCGTTGAAGGTATTACCGAAGATGAATTTGCTAAAATTGCTCAGGAAGCAAAAGATAACTGCCCAGTCTCGCAGCTTTTAGATACGAAAATCACCCTTGAGTACACGTTGAAGTAGTCGTCTTTTTCACGCTGCTATTTACTTGTAGCTTCAGGGCTTAGTTCTTGAACTAAGCTAACGTAAAAAATATAGCGGATAAGTCAGCAGGCTAACGAAAGCCTGCTGCTTCTTTTATGTAATCCCACCTAATCCGTTAGCTCTTTATCCATTAATTCTTTTTCCGCTATTTTACTCGGCCGCTGCCGCTAACGCCTGTAAATCTTGGGTTAAACTGGTTTCTGCACGTTCTACCACTCGCCCTATCTCTTCACCATCGCGCATTAATATGAAGGTTGGCGTATATTTAAGCCCATGCTTTTCTGCCACCCCTTCCGGATCGCTCTTTTTCCTATCAACGGCAAATAAAGTAAATTGAGGCACATCTAACCCGCTAGCATCTAGTGTTTTTAAAAGTCGGGGCACTTCTCTTTCACTATCATGACACCATGTGCCAAACAATATGAGTAGCGTATCGTCTTCTAAAGCAGATACTGCTTTAATTTCAGCGTCACTAGGGCCTGTTGATCTTTGCTGCATATATTTCACTCAGCAGTACATGGGTAGC
>NZ_CAXBMP010000036.1:0-36491 GCF_963976965.1 uncultured Alteromonas sp. | reverse complement strand
TGACTACCGAGCGAAGCGTCATCGAGAGGCTCATGCCCACCACGGTTTGAATTACTGTGGTGTCGCTAGTGAAGCGTGAAATAACCTCACCGGTTCTAAGCTCTGCAAAAAATGAAGGGGGAAGTGAGAGCAAATGAGAATAAACCTGGTTTCTAATGTCGGCGCTAACTCTCTCGCCTAACCACGTCATTAAGTAAAAACGGGCATAAGTCGCGATACAGGCAATCAGTGTAATCACTAGCACAATAACCGTGGCCTGATTTAAGGTTTCAGAGGCGCTTTCAACGAAGCCACTATCGATAGCGTATTTAATGCCTTGCCCTAGCATTAACCATGCTATAGCAGCAGTAAACAAAGCGGTAATGGCCCCAGCAACACGTTTTTTGTATTGGCTTAAGTGTGATCCTATCCACTGCAGTACTTGTTTTGTAGACACTTCATTTAACGGTGTTGCCAAAATAACCTCTTTTAAATTTTTAACAGGGTAAAGCGACGTTACGGTAAACCGTATTTAATTTGCGCTATCGATGCGTTCGAACAGCAGTTAAGAACGGTTAAGTGTTCAGACTATACGCTGAATAAGGAAAAGTTGATTTACTCATGCGACTACAGCTGCAGTAAATCAGGTGGGTGGAGCTGACTTGCCCTTACTTGTGCCTGACTCACACCGGCTTAATTAAAAATTTGTTAGAGAAGCCGGAACCGAACAAAGAAATGAAAGAGCATATCAGTAAAAAGAGAAATGAAATGAGCGCCGAGAAAGAAAACGGCTAGGTTAAATGTGAGAAGCTAGAGGCTGGGGTTCCTTTTACAATCTAGAACCCCAACGCTCTTAAATATAGCTAAGCACTTTGATGTGTAGAGTGTAGCAAGTAGCAAATAGCAACTAGCAACTACCAATGTTTAGCTTTGGGCTTAGCTTTGGCTGGCAATAAGCGCTTGCTCAATGTCAGCCACAATATCGTCAATATGTTCGATACCCACCGAAATACGCACCATATCTTCACTAACACCAGCCGAAGCCAATTCTTCAGCATTTAATTGTCGGTGTGTTGTGCTAGCAGGATGACAGGCTAAAGACTTTGCATCACCAATATTAACCAAGCGTAAAATTAGCTGTAGGGCATCGATAAACTTAGCGCCTGCTGGCAACCCACCTTGAATACCAAAGCTAATTATACCGGCTGCTTTACCGCCACAAATGCGTTGGCAGGTTTCAAAGTGATCGCTATCAGGCAGGGCTGCATAGTTTACCCAATTCACTGAAGGGTGTTTTTGCAGGAACGCAGCTACTTTTTCTGCGTTTTCGCAATGACGCTCCATGCGCAACGATAAGGTTTCCAAACCTTGCATAATATTGAACGCACTTTGTGCTGAAAGCGCAGCCCCCGTGTTACGCAGAGGCACTACGCGGCAACGGCCAATATACGCAGCTGGGCCAAGGGCTTCGGTATAGGTAACACCATGGTAGCTTGGATCGGGAGTGGTTAGCATACTGAATCGTTCTGGCTGGGCAGCCCAGTCAAAGTTACCTGAATCAACAATAATACCGCCCACAGTCGTACCGTGACCGCCAATATATTTGGTTAACGAGTGTATGGCGATATCAGCCCCATGGTCGAATACCTTACAAAGAATAGGCGTGGCTACCGTGTTATCAACAATTAAAGGCACGCCAGCGGCATGTGCAATGTCGGCCCAACGTTGAATATCAACTATGTTTCCTGCAGGGTTGCCAATAGATTCACAAAACACCGCTTTAGTATTTTCATCAATAGCGGCAGCAAGACCGTCGAAGTCATTTGCTTGTACGAAGGTCGTATTAATACCTTGGCGAGGAAAAGTATGCGCAAACAGGTTGTAGGTGCCGCCGTATAACTGCCCAACACTCACAATATTGCTGCCGACTTCTGCGATAGCTTCTATGGCGTAGCGAATAGCGGCCATGCCAGAGGCTACCGCTAATGCCCCAACACCACCTTCTAATTCAGTTAAACGCTGCTCTAACACAGCATTGGTGGGGTTCATAATTCTACTGTAGATATAACCTGGCACTTTAAGGTCGAACAAATCAGCACCATGTTGCGTATTATCAAACGTAAACGATGTGGTTTGATAAATAGGAGTAGTTGCTGCTTTTGTAGTTTCTTCGCTAGTATAGCCTGCGTGTAATGCAATGGTTTCTGGTTTCATTGAACATACCTTAAAAGTTAATTCATATTTTGTGCGTTTAGATGTTTAGATGGTTAGACGTCTATAAAGCTTTTGATCAAGGTAATCCAAAAATCTTTACTTGTGAAGTATTAAAAATTTATTTGTTAATTAAATGTAGGAGAGTGTTTTGGAAAAGCCAGTGCATCAGCCCAGACAACAAGTAACACAGCAAGGTAGTAAATCTATTCTCTACTACGTGCACGACCCCATGTGCAGTTGGTGCTGGGCGTTTGTACCAGTATGGAACACCATAAAACAAAACCTGCCAGATCACATAGAGGTGCGATATGTATTAGGCGGGCTAGCGCCCGATTCTAACGAACCCATGCCAAGTGCTATGCAAGCTGCCATCAGCGGATATTGGAAAACCATTATGCAGCGGGTGCCGGGTACCACATTCAACTTTGATTTTTGGGAAAAATGCGAGCCACGACGCTCAACTTATCCGTCATGCCGTGCGGTAATTGCTGCAAGAAATCAAGATGCCAGTAAAGAAGAATCGATGATAAATGCTATTCAACAAGGGTACTATCTTCGCGCCATGAGTCCGTCCAATGACAGTACGTTGATTGAACTGGCCAGCGAGTTAGGATTAAACCCAGAGCAATTCGAAGAAGACTTAAACAGCGCAGAAACTCAACGAACATTAATAGAAGAAATAAACATGGGGCAAGCTATTGGCGCCCAGGGCTTTCCCAGCTTAATTTTAAAAAATGAATCAGGTTATCGATTTATTGCCCTTGATTATAACGATGCGAATGTAACGTTGGCTCAGTTAGGTTTATAAACTACAGCTATAAAACTCTCATATGACATGGGTCAACTTGGGCCCATGTCGCAAAACTGTTTACGCATTTTTAACGGCTTCTAATAAAACATTATTCACTAACATTCCCTTTTTTCGTCGCACTAGACATTACAGAACGCCCGTTTTACTCTCATTATTCTTCCTGTTTCTATTCAAGCCTTAAATGATAATAAATAAGAGAAAATTCATGATCAAAAGAATCAAATTCAACACTTTGTTCGTTGGCATGCTATTCATGTTTAGCCAAACCAGTATGGCTAATACTGCCACCGAGCAGAAAATTACAAAGCATATTAATGATAACCTCACCCAATCCCAAGCGCTGTTAGAAAAAACGGTGAATATCAATAGTGGCACCATGAATTTCGACGGAGTCAAAAAAGTAGGGGCTATTTATCAAGCCGAGTTCGATGCAATGGGGTTTGATACCCAGTGGGTTGATGGAAGTGAATTTAATCGGGCTGGGCACTTAGTGGCCAGCTATGGCAATTCGGGGCCAAAGATTCTGATGATAGGCCATTTAGATACAGTATTTGCTAAAGATGATGCATTTCAGCACTACAGTGTCGTTGATGACACCCATATTGCAGGGCCTGGCATCACCGATATGAAAGGCGGCGATGTGATTATTATTGCGGCACTGCAAGCGCTGAAAGCCTTAGATTTACTCGATAAAATCAGTATTAAGGTAGTGATGACGGGTGATGAAGAAAGTAGTGGCCGCCCCCTTTCGTTATCTAAGAAAGCCTTGGTTGATGCGGCAATATGGGCAGATATCGCGCTGGGGTTTGAAGATGCCGATGGCGATATTAAAACGGCCGTGGTTGCTCGTCGTGGCTCTATAGGCTGGCAGCTAGATGTAGTAGGTAAGCCTGCGCACTCTTCACAAATATTCACCGACAATGTGGGCTATGGCGCTATTTTTGAAACCGCCCGTATTTTAAATGATTTCCGAGAGCAACTAGCCGGCGTAGGCAATATTACCTTCAACCCTGGCCTTATTGCGGGTGGTACAGAAGTTGAAGTACAGCCAGAGAATTCTATTGTACAAGGCTTTGGCAAAACCAATGTGGTGGCCAAAGAAGTGACTGTAAAAGGGGGCATTCGTACCTTAACGCCTGATGAGCTAGCAAAAGCTAAAACGGTGATGCAAGAAATTGTAGCAGATAACCTTCTACACACATCAGCAACTTTAACGTTTGCCGATGGTTATCCGCCAATGGCGCCTACTGATAAAAACTATGCATTATTAAAGATGTATAGCGATGTGAGTGAATCTTTAGGTTATGGCCCTGTTGCGCCAGTAAATCCGCGAAACGCCGGCGCCGCTGATATTTCATTCGCTGCAGATCATGTAGACATGGCAATTGATGGTTTAGGTTTAATGGGGGACGGCGGGCACACCAAAGATGAAGTGGCCGATATGTCTACCTTTGCGCAAAACATGCATAAAGCCGCTATTTTACTTTATCGTTTAGGTGAGAAGGGCGCCCAATAACCTCACCAAATATCCGCTTCATAGGCGCTAATACCACATTAGTCATAAATAGGGATGCATAATCCCTATTTAACCCGCATTTATACTTGCATTCACACCCCATATCCGTATAATTCGGCGGCCTTCTCTTAGGCGCTTAATTTATAGGCGTCGAAAGAAGGCTTAAGTTAACGGTAACGCTACAACGAGTTTGAGGCATTTATGGTTACTATTCGTTTACAGCGTGGTGGCGCGAAAAAGCGTCCATTTTATCAACTAGTGGTGGCTGATAGCCGTCGTGCAAGAAACGGTCGTTTTATTGAAAACGTTGGTTTCTTCAACCCAACTGCACAAGGTCAAGCAGAGCGTTTACGCGTTGACCTAGAACGTGTTGATTACTGGGTTGGTGTTGGCGCGAGCTTATCTGAGCGCGTAACTAGCTTGGTAAAAGAAGCTAAAAAATCTGCAGCGTAAGTTGCAATTAACTGGTGAGTATAGATGAGTTTAGCGTCTGACATTGTGGTTGTTGGCAAAATCGGTGCACCTTACGGTGTAAAAGGTTGGGTCAAAATCAACAGCTATACACAAGCACCAGAAGGTATTTTTGAGTACTTGCCTTGGTTCCTTGGCGAAGAAAACGAATACCAAATTGACCAATGGCGAACGCATGGTAAAGGCCTGGTAGCAAAGATTGTTGGTGTGGATAACCGAGATGATGCAGAACGCATCAAAAACTTGGATATAAACATTAGCGCTTCGCAACTTCCCGATTTAGGGGACGATGGCATTTATTGGCGCGAGCTCACTGGCATGAAAGTGGTAACTACGCAAGGTTACGACTTAGGTGTGGTGAAAGAAGTATTTAATACAGGTGCCAATGACGTGGTTCACGTTAAAGCAAATGTAGGCGATGCTTTTGGTCAAAAAGAAAGATTAATACCTTTTGTGTTCGACGACGTTGTACAAGAGGTTGATCGGGAAGCGAAGGTCATTAAAGTTGACTGGGATCCGGGGTTTTAAGTGACACCGGAAAAATGGTTCGGGGTAGTTAGCCTGTTTCCAGATATGTTTGCGCCATTCACCCAGCAGGGTGTAATCGGCAGGGCAGTTAAGTCTGGTAAATTATCGGTTGATACCTTTAACCCCCGCGACTTTACTCACGACCGCCATCGCACAGTTGACGATCGCCCCTATGGTGGCGGACCCGGCATGCTGATGATGGTTAAACCGCTTACCGATGCTATACAAGCTGCCAAGAAAGTTGGTGGCGAAAACAGTAGCGTGATCTACTTATCACCTCAAGGGAAACCCCTTGACCAAGCAGGCGTTCAACGTCTTGCTGGCATTGACCGTACGATTTTAATCTGTGGTCGATATGAAGGAATTGATGAGCGCGTAATCGAAAGCCATGTAGATGAAGAAGTCTCCATCGGTGATTACGTTCTGAGTGGCGGTGAACTGCCGGCAATGGTCTTAATGGACGCAGTTGCCAGATTAGTTCCCGGCGTGTTGGGGCATAAAGCTTCAGCAGTTGAAGATTCCTTTACCGATGGTCTTCTGGATTGTCCGCATTATACGCGGCCAGAAGTACTAGATGGTCAATCGGTACCTGACGTGTTGTTAAGTGGTGATCATGAAAAAATTAGGCAGTGGCGATTAATGCAGTCTTTGGGTAGAACCTTACTGCGTCGCCCTGATTTGTTAAATCACCTAGCTCTGACTGAGGAGCAGCAGCGGTTATTGGAAATATTCCAAACGCAGTTGCAGCGAGATGACAGTTAACTAGGACGAGAGGATATGATGAGCAAAGTCAGTCAAGATATCATCAAGAAAATTGAGCAAGCACAGCTTAAATCTGATGTTCCAGGGTTCGGCCCGGGTGACACAGTAGTTGTTAAAGTTCGCGTTACCGAAGGTGACAAAGAGCGTCTTCAGGCTTATGAAGGTGTTGTTATCGCTAAGCGTAACCGTGGTCTGCACTCGTCTTTTACCGTACGTAAGATTTCTAGCGGCGAAGGCGTTGAGCGTGTGTTCCAAACACACAGCCCGGCTATCTCTTCAATTGAAGTTAAACGCCGCGGTGCGGTTCGTCGTGCTAAGCTTTACTATCTTCGTGAACGTTCAGGTAAATCTGCACGTATCAAAGAAAAGCTTAACTAAGATTACTAATCCTTGCGTTATTGTTAACTTCGAAAGAGCCCGCTTATTAGCGGGCTTTTTTGTGTCTGCAAAAAAGCGGTAGGGATGTGGTGTTGGGCTCTCTGACTCGCCGTAAACCCATCCATGGGGGCTCTGCCAGCGCATCCTGCGCTGGAAGGTCAGCGAGCCCAACACCACATCCCTTCGGTCGCACTTTGTAGCCACGATAGGTGAGTTGAAGGATGGTGCCAATGACTCGCCGTAAACCCATCCGTGGGCGCTATGTCAGCGCATCCTGCGCTGGAAGGTCAGCGAGCCCAACACCACATCCCTTCGGTCGCACTTTGTAGCCACGATAGGTGAGTTGAAGGATGATGCCAATGACTCGCCGTAAACCCATCGTTGGGGGCTCTGCCAGCGCGTCCTGCGCTGGAAGGCCATCGGCACCTACACCGCATCCTCCGGTCGCACTTTATAGCATGAGTTGGTTAGGTGAAGGGAAAGGGCTTTGTGTGCCTCTGAAACCCGGCGTAAACCCATCCATGGGGCCTTCGCTACAGCATCCATGCTGTAGAGAGTTTCCGAGGCGCACAAAGCCCTTCCTTCTGAACAGCCGGTTAAGGCTCACCGTTGAATATTAATACTAGTCGCCAGTAGAAGCCCACGTGAAACGCGGCGTGAATCCATCTTTGGCGTTTTCGCAATAGCTCTATGTTGTGGAAGGCTTCTGATGGGGCGACTCCCTCTCCTATAAACGCTGACCCGTACCATGGAGTAGTGCGGCATAAACCCATCCGTGGGCGCTATATCAGCGCATCCATGCGCTGGAAGGTCACTGCCAACTACGTAGCATTCCGGAATGTATTCCTTGGTGTTGGCACAATTGCTCAATGCACGTTTGCGAGATAAGATGTTGAAAATAGATAATTAAAACAATGAGTGGCCCATGCGATTGCGTTTTTTCTGGGTAATAACGGTGTTTGTCTTTAGTGCTCTGGCTAGTACCGTGGCAAATGCTAACGTTGAATTCAAAATACCTAGAAGTACTGTTGTGGAGCTTCAAGACATTAAATCTAGCCGAACTTACCCCATTTTTATCAAGTTACCGAAAAGCTACCGAGCTAATACCAAAGCATCTTATCCTGTCATTTATTTGTTGGATGGTTCTTATGCATTTCAGGTTGTGTCCGGGGCAACACGTTTTCCTATGAACAGCGGCGTAATGGAGCAGGCTATCATAGTGGCCATATCCTATTCGAAAGGGTCTAAGGGTGCCTCTAGTCGCGTTCGCGACTATACCCCTTACCTTGCTGAAGATTGGAAGCTTGAAACTGGCAAAGCGGGGCAACATGCTGACTTTATCAATGACACGGTATTTACCTACATAGAGAATAACTATCGCGTGAAGGGAATGCCTAGAACGCTAGTGGGAAATTCTTTAGGTGGGTTGTTTAGTGCCTATGTGCTTTTTACTCGTCCAAATATGTTTAGTAGTTACATTATTGGTAGCCCATCGGTATGGTTTCGCGACCATGCTGTTTTGTCTGAACCGGTTGTTAAACCTAAAACGCCAATTAAGGTCTTTCTTGCCGTGGGCGAATTAGAACGCCCCGAATATGGTGAAAGGCAAGATATGGTGGAAGGAGCACAAAAACTGGCTCAAAAAATAACGCAGCAGAATGATAATCAGGTAAATCTGAAGTTCACACTTATTGGTGAGGCCACTCACGCTACTGCGTTTCCTACCACCGCTATTCAGGGGGTAGATTGGCTTTACGCAAACAAACCACATGGGAAGGTGCAGCAGTAAGCATGAGTGCTATTGTGCGTTTTGGGGGCCTGATTCACTAATCCAATGTTTTAGCGGTATTACCCATTCATCCATAGGACGATAGAAGGCACCATGTTCTTTTCCTGTAGTGATGGCTATCTCTTTAAACTCTTTAAGCTTGCGGCTTCGTGCTTCTAAAAGGTTGCATGAGCCAACGTCGTCAGAAGTTTCATAAATAGAAAGCACACGGCCGTATAGCTGAATATCGCGCTTACGATTAATTAATCCTGCACAGCCCGCTAAAATCACAACATTAACTCGAGAGTTTTTTAATTCGTTTGACGCGAGTATTGTAATCACGCCGCCCCGTGAAAACCCGGTAAGGGTAATGTTCTGTGGGGGAACACCTGCGGTGATAAGTTGTTTAACTTCTCCAGCAAGACGTTTAGCGTAGTCGATAGGACTCACACCTTCTGGTCTGTGGTGAGCTACTAAAACATAGCTTTCGTCTTCAAGTGCTTTTAGAACGCTAGGAAAATCATAAACACCCCACCTAGGGTGTATGGGCGTTCGCTCTTCCCCTTCTACAATAAAGCCATGTGAATAGAACACGTAGCGTTTGGCTGGGTCTATACTATTTGGAAACGCATATTCGCTAGACGCTGCCTGAGCGTTAACAGTAGTAACAACAAAGAATAAAATGAGTATAAATTTCATCTATAAAATAGGTTTGCATGTTTAAGACAATAATATTGACACGAAATTCGTAAATTAACGATCTGTACTCGACTATTCTCAGAATAAACCTATAACCAATGTGCGAGTGAGACAGGGATGACGGCAGATTACTTTCTTTTTTTAGGGCTATTTGGGGTGGCGTTCTTTGCGGTATCGGGCGCACTTATGGGGCATGAGAAAAGTATTAATGGTTTTGGCGTGGTTGTAGTGGCCTCGGTCACTGCACTAGGCGGTGGAACCATCAGAGACTTGTTGCTTACCCAACCTATTTTTTGGGTAGAAACGCCTTCTTATTTATATTCTGCCTATGGCGCAGTAATACTCACAGTAATATCCATTCGCTATCTACCGCCATTATCCAACTATTACTTTATTTTGATGGATGCCGCAGGGCTTGCCATTTTTAACATCATGGGCATGGAAAAAGCGCTGATAGAAGGTACAGGTATGATAGTGGCGCTAACTATGGGCATGACCACAGGGATATTTGGAGGTTTACTCAGGGATGTGATTTGCCGAGAGGTTCCATTAGTAATGCGTGGTGACCTTTATGCTACAGCATGTCTTTCTGGAGGTTTGGCGTATGCTGCCTTGTTTACGTTAGATGCGCCCTATGCATGGTGTATTTTGGGTTCACTGATAACAACCGTATTTATTCGTCTAGGTTCGCTACATTGGGGCTGGAAACCAAATATATTTAAGAAGGGCTACACGCCGAAAAGCTAAATTCACCATTGATTGAAAAGTAAACTAATCAAGCATGAACTTAACCGATCGTCATGTAAAAAACATATTTGTTGGACTTAAAGCAAAGTATTATACGTAAAAGCTTGCGTGCTTATTCGTTTGTTGTTAAAAAGTCAATGACGTTAAAGAAAATTAGAAAATGCCTGTTGTACATATAAGTTTACACGCGAAAATATACTCTTTTGACGTTTTATTTTTTCCCGTTTTTTAGTAGTTAAGAGAGCCCCATGATCAAGGACACTGTAAATAATATCCACGTAAGTGCAGAAGATGTGCTTATTACCCCAGAAGCATTAAGTGCTGAGTTGCCTGCCTCAGAAAAAGCGCTTGCTGCCATTTCAGAATCTCGCAAAATTGTTTCTGACATTATTCACCGTCGCGACCATCGTATGTTGGTGGTATGTGGACCATGTTCTATCCATGATGTTGAAGCAGCTAAAGAGTACGCGCTGAAGTTAAAAGAGCTGCATGAATCGTGCAAAGACACGCTGTTTATTGTTATGCGCGTATACTTCGAAAAGCCGCGCACCACCACGGGTTGGAAAGGGTTAATTAACGACCCTCACATTGACGATACATTCGATATTGAAGCTGGTCTGCGTAAAGCCCGTGAACTATTGATTTGGTTGGCTGAACTCGAACTTCCGGTTGCGACTGAAGCGCTAGATCCAATTAGCCCTCAGTACTTAGCCGAATTATTCAGCTGGTCTGCAATTGGTGCTCGTACCTCAGAATCACAAACTCACCGTGAAATGGCCAGTGGTCTATCAATGCCAGTAGGCTTTAAAAATGGTACTGATGGCAGCTTAGATATTGCCCTAAATGCCCTTAAATCAGCAGCATCAGGTCATCGCTTCATGGGTATTAACAAGCAAGGTCAAGTGAGTGTTATTGCCACCAGTGGTAATCCAGATGGCCATATTATTCTACGTGGTGGTAAACAACCAAACTACGATTCAGTGTGTGTGTCCGAGTGTGAAGTTGAAATGCAAGAAGCAGGGCTAACAGCTGGCTTAGTGGTGGACTGTAGTCATGCGAATTCTTCAAAAGATTACCGTCGTCAGCCTCTGGTTGCACAAAACGTAGTAAATCAAATACTCGAAGGTAACCAGTCTATTATTGGCGTGATGTTAGAAAGCCACTTAAAAGCGGGTAACCAAAAATCCGATGGGAAAAAGCTAAGCGAAATGGAATACGGTGTGTCTATCACCGACGGCTGTATTGACTGGGAAACTACAGAATCGCTTATTGCTCAAACCAGAGATAAATTAATAACTGTGCTACCCTTACGCCAAAATAAGCGCACCGATGTTGCCTAATAGGTGAGGTAGTCAGTGCCATTTGATTTGAGGGACACACTGAATGGCCGATTTTTCGCAGCAATTAAATACGCTGCGTGAAGGAATTGACGAGCTGGATACCCAGCTCGTTGAACTTCTCGCAAAACGCAACGCACTTACTACACAAGTGGGTCAGGTAAAAGCCGAAGCTGGCATGCCTGTTTATGTACCTTCCAGAGAAAAAGAACTCATTGCTTCACGACGAGCGCAAGCTGAAGCGTTAGGCGTTTCCCCTGATCTTACTGAAGACTTATTACGCCGTATCATGCGTGAGTCTTACCATACGCAAAATAATCGATACCTTGGGGTAAATGCTGACGTTGGTACCATTGTGGTTATTGGTGGGGCGGGGGCACTGGGTAAAATATTCGTAAGCTTGTTCGAGCGAAGCGGCTATTCAGTCTCTGTCGTCGAGAGAGAAGACTGGGAGAATGGTCATGCTGAAAACGTGCTTTCAACCGCTGCATTAGTGGTAGTGGCTGTGCCTATTAACCTTACTGAACAGGTGATAGGTCAGCTCTCGATGTTGCCCGAAAGCTGTATTTTAGCTGATATTACGAGTATCAAGGTTAAGCCCATTGAGGCCATGATGGCAGTGCATAAGGGGCCCGTGGTTGGCTTACACCCTATGTTTGGACCCGATGCTCCAGGTATGATTAAACAGGTCGTGGTGGTGTGTGAGGGGCGCGAAAAAAGCGCTTATGGCTGGCTTATCGATCAAATGAAAATCTGGGGCGCAACTATTCACAACAGCACCGCCGAAGAGCATGATAAATCTATGGCTTATATTCAGGTAATGCGCCACTTCAATACCTTTGTGTATGGTGAGCATTTACGTGGAGAAGATCCTGATCTTGAATCCCTCACTATGTTTAGCTCACCTATCTATCGGTTAGAGTTAGCGATGGTTGGGCGGTTATTCGCGCAAGCCCCCGAATTGTACGCGGATATTATTTTTAATAATCCTGATAACTTCGCTTTGCTTCGACGATTCTATGACCGTTTCGGTCTAGCCTTAAACTTGTTGGAAAAGGGAGATAAAAAAGCGTTTATCAAACAGTTTCTAACTATAGGAAACTGGTTTGGCAGTTACGCAAAAAACTGTCTGGTTGATAGTAAACAATTGTTGTTAAAGGCCGATGATGGCCAGCTATTGCGTAAAAAATAATAAGGTATGTTTTCTTTAAACTAGCAACAAAAAACGGTACTTCGATGGCCATTAACCCCGCAGTACCGCTCGTATAGCTGGTTTATATTATTCCGCCAATGCACTTGCCGCAGCGACTTTGGTAGGGCTAATTTCTTCGCTAGGGTAACAACCAAGTATCTTCAAATAACGGGTTATACTGCGTAGCGATTCAATTGCTTTTTGCACTGGCCCATCTTCTACATTGCCTTTCACATCAATATAAAACATTTCTTCCCAGGGGTTACCAGGAATAGGACGAGACTCTAGTTTCGTCATATTAATATTGTTTTCACTTAGCACTAAAAGCGCTTCAACTAATGCGCCAGGCTTTTGAACCGTTGACATAACCAGTGTGGTTTTGGCCGGAACTTGAAGTGGCACGACTACCGCTTTACGAGCAACAACAATGAAACGACTGTGGTTTTCTTTTTGGTTGGCCAAGTTGCTTTTTATTGCAGTAAGACCGTAAAGGTTTCCACCAGCCTCACTGCCAATAGCCGCAATGTCATCTCGTTGTAACTCACTTACTGTCAACATGGCCGATGACGTACTGTCCATAGTTTTCACTTCAATATTGCCAAGCTCAGCTAAGAAGTGACTGCACTGCGTGAATACTTGTGGATGCGCGTACACGGTTTTTATTTTATCTACGGTAGTGTCTGCGCCAACAAGCAAGGTGTGACGAATAGGGTGAGTAAGTTCGCCTATAATGCTCAAGTGAGTATGTTGAAGTTGGTCATAAACTTCATTAATACTGCCTGAAGTTGTGTTTTCAATAGGTAGAACCGCATAGTCGGCTTCTGCATTCTCTACTTTCTGAATAATTTCACTAAAGCTCTGACAACCTATCTCCAGTAATTCTCCAGGACGTCTAGAAAAGTATTTCTGGGTAGCAAGATACGAGTAAGAGCCTTTGTCGCCCAAGAAAGCCACGCGATTAAGAGGAAGCGTACTGCCAGGGTTGGCACGTTCAGCAAGCATTGCTTGCTGATTTAATACTGAGTCTTCAATGATGACGTGAAATATTTGGGTAACGTAGTGAGGGTCAAGGCCAGCGTCCTTACCTTCTTTAATCAGGCGAACAAGGAGTTGCTCTTCACGCTTCTGATCCCGAACTGGAATATGGTGCTTAATTTTAGTTTCAGCGACTTCATTGGTAAGCACACGGCGCTCTGCCAATAAGGTTAAAAGTTCGCTATCTAAAGATGTTATGCGCTCTCTTACAGCATCTAAGGCGTTGTCAGACATAGTTTTCCACTTATCGTATTAGCTAAAAAAAAACCTCCCTTGAGGGAGGTTTTTATGCATGTAGCTGCGCCTCCCTATTTAAAGAGCATAAACGCAAAAAAGATAGCTACTGCATGTATATTATTCTGTTTCATACGCCTGACTTTATGCGTACAGCGTTTCAGTGTCAACCTGTTTTTACATTGGTTTTAATTTTTATAGTGGGGAAAGCTTGATAGATTTTAGTAGAAGGGGTAGGGCAATAGCGAATTTGCCTTAAAGCAACAAACAGGCACCATGATGCCTGTTTGTTGCTTTAATTAACAGTAGGCTTTTTTTTAGGAATTCGTGATGTTAGTTACCTAATAAGGCCGCTAGCATTTGTCGAACCTCCGTAGGTTCGAAGGGCTTATCACATAGCGCATTCACACCGGTCTGTTGAATATTGGCCATATGGGCGCTATCGGCCGCTTCAGACGTTACCATGATGATAGGAATATGCGTAGTTTCGGGGTTGAAACGGATAAACTCAGATAGCTCTCGGCCATCCATTTCTGGCATATTGTAGTCGGTAACGACTAAATCAAAGGCTTCATCTTTTATAAAGGTAAGTGCCATTGCGCCGTTCTCGGCTTCTTTTATACGCTGCAATCCCATGCCTTCAAGTACACGACGAATGTGATTACGCGCTAATTTACTGTCGTCAACCAGCAGCACCCTAACATCGTGAATATCAAATAGCTCGAGTTCAAGTTCGTCGTGATTGATTAAATCAAGGCTAGCATTGAGCGCGCGAGACAAATGAAGGGGCTCGAAAGGTTTAGGAAGGATGGCTGAAACGCCCGCTTGTTTGAACTCTTCCAACTTGCTTATTCTGTTCTCACTTGAAACCAACATGAACGGAATAGATTTAAATTCGTCATTTTCTTTGATGAACTTGATCAAATCTAATGCTGTGCCATCTTCGAAATACATCGCGCTAACAATCAGGTCTGCACCATGCGCTTTAACCGCCGATATAGCTTCAGAAAGGGTACTTACAGGATCAATTTCCCTAACCTTTTCTTTCAACAATAGGGTAGTAATAATCTTCCTCTGTGTATCAGAGGGTTCAACTAATATGATATGTAAATCAGAAATTGACAGCTTTTCCATTCCGTTCTCTTTTTGGTATTTTAAGGAAAGTAGGAGGGTGAATTAACCCCCAGCAATTTTAGCGCTAAAGCCCTTATCTTGCAGCAAAGCTTTTAGCTTCTCACGGTCATCCGTTTGAACTTCAATTTGTCCATCTTTAACCGCGCCACCACAGCCGCACTTCTTTTTTAATTCAGTGCCTAGCTTTTTTAGCGCATCGGGGGCTAAATCGAGCCCTTTTATTATAGACACGCCTTTTCCTTTGCGGCCTTTTGTTTCTCTATGTATGCGAACAATACCATCGTCGGAAGTGGAACGCTTTGCTTCTTTAGGCGAAGGTTTAACTTTACCTTTATCGGTACTGTACACCAGCAGTGCATCTTGCCAATCTTGCATTTTATCCTCTGATTACTTTTCCTGTACGTTAAAAGCGCCATATTTAGGCTTATCTACAATTGTAGCATGGCAGGCTGAAATATCTGCGCTAGAATAAATTCAGTAAAGCCTAATTACACGCTGTGTTTTTCTCTGGAGAACAAAGTAAACAGTGTAGTCCACGTAGAAGGAGTCGTTAAATGAATGTCTCAATGGATAAAGTTAATCAACAACAGACTTTAATAATAGAAATGGGCGAAAAGTTTGACTTTAGTAAAGTGGAAGCCTTTCGCTCAGCCTATCAAGATTTAGACTCTGACGTGAAACACATCACCGTAGACTTGGCTAAAACAGAATATATGGATAGTTCAGCCTTAGGTATGTTGCTAAATATGCAAAAAGTATTATCACAACGAACGCTTACATTCAGTATTGAAAATAGCCGACCACCCGTGGAGCGAATACTAAAAATATCGCGTTTTGACAAAAAATTTATTATTCGTTGAGACGTAGCGGTAAGTAAGCCACAGGGCGCTAACATTAAATGAAAATTCTTATCGTTGATGACGAACCAATAAATCGCACCATGTTAGTTAGCATGTTAAGCGAGGCGGGGTTTACTGATTGTGTTGAAGCTGCATGCGGTGAAGACGCGCTAGCGATAGTTGAACAAGCGATACCCGATTTAGTGTTACTTGATGTAATCATGCCGGGTATGAGTGGTTTCGAAGTTGCACCACAAATTAGAACCTTAGCTGGCGGCCGATACTTACCTATTTTATTCATCACCGCGCTGGATGACAAAGAAAGTCTGGTTAAGTGTTTAGAGGTAGGAGGGAATGACTTTGCGACCAAACCTTTCGACAAACATATTCTCACCGCTAAAATTCGTGCTCACGAAAAAATTCGTAACCTAAGCGCGCATATCGAACAGCAAAATGAAGAGCTTAGATTTTATCAGCAACGGGTAGCAAGAGAGCATGCCATTGTTGAGCATATTTTCAGTCATGCCATTGTTAATAAAAGCCACATTCTTAAATATTTTGATCACGCATTAACGCCAGCTGAAACATTTAATGGGGATGTATTTGTGTGTGAGGCTAGCCCAAGTGGCGGCCTGTACTTTTTAGTGGGAGATTTTACTGGGCACGGGCTTGCTTCAGCCATAGGTGCATTGCCGGTAACGCGCGCATTTCAAGAGATGTCTTTAAAAGGGTTATCGGTAAATGAAATGGCGACAGAGTTTAATAAAATACTTCTGCGATTTTTACCCAGCGATATGTTTATGGCGGCGGTTATCGGCGAGGTTGGCTCTGATGGTTCTCGTATTACCCTTTGGCAAGGTGGCATGCCGCAGATGCTGGTGGTGTCAGACAAAAGGAAATTTATTAAAACTATTTCTTCTCCACATATGGCGCTAGGTATTCTTGAGCAGCACGAGTTTGACAGTGAATGCGAAATTTTTGAGATGTTGGCGAATGACAAGTTAATTATCTATTCCGATGGGTTAACAGAAGCGGTTGATGTACAAGGAAATATGCTAACCGAAGAGGGGATAAAGCAATGGTGTGCTGAGGTCAAGGATATTACCGCCGAAGGAATTTTCGATCACGCTAAAGCATTTTCGGCTACGCCTACTTTTGACGACGATGTGTCTATCGTTGTTTTTAAAAGTCAGGCTTTAGAAGGGATTAAGCCTTATAAAGCTACCGATGATATCCCATTGAATATCACCATCACCTTAAGTGCTAAACATTTAAAGCAGCCTGACATTCAAACTCGCATGCTCCATCAAACCTCTCAGTGTAGTGGAATTGAACATGTTCGCTCAGTGCTTTTTACCGTGGTTTCCGAAATGTTTAGCAACGCCTTAGAGCACGGGATTTTGAACATGGATTCACGTTTAAAGCACTCTCCAGAAGGCTTTCAACTATATTATGAGCAGCGAGAAAGGCTGCTTAGTGCCCTAGATAAAGGGACGATTATTATTAATATTGAGTCGGATCCTGCAAAAGAAATTGTCTTCCTTTCTATAGAGGATAGTGGAAATGGTTTTGAGTGGGAGCAACAAGCCAGCCCCGAAAGTAATGACTCATTCGGAAGAGGACTAGGCCTCATTAGAGCGCTAAGTAGTAAAGTGTGGTTTGAAAAAGGCGGGAGAAAAATAAACTGTTTGCTCAATACAGTCGTTGAATAACTACCACTAAACTAAAAATGCCAACGATTTGCCGTATATCCCCACTTCGAAACGGTGGATGTGTTATGCAATAGCTTCGTTGTTTATTTGGAGCGTCTAATGCTTAAATCTTTGTTACAGCTTTTCGAAACGAAAGAGTCAGAAGAGCAACAGAAACATACAGTCGAACTTGCCACTGCTGCTTTGTTAAGTGAAATAATAAGGGCAGATGATAATGTTACAGACAGCGAGCTCAATGCTTACAAGACGCATTTATATAAGCAGTTTGAGCTTTCTGACGAAGCGCTAAAATTACTTATGGAAGAAGGGCGTTCATCAGCAGAAGAAGCCGTCGATTTAGTCCAATTTACCAAAATAATTAATCAAACTTGTGATCCAGACCAAAAGCGGGACATTCTTGAAGGCTTATGGGCTATTGCTTATGCGGATAACCAACTTGCTCCTATTGAAGAGCATACAATCCGGCGTATATCAGATTTGTTGCATGTGCCGCATTCCCATTTTATTAAAGCTAAATTGCGTGTTTCGCCAGAAAATTAAAGCAATACTTAACACACCCACATGCTATTAATTTTGAAAAAAAAGTGCTTGTTACACAGGTAATTAGTAAATAATAATGCTATAAATAAATCATGAATTTCCATGGTCTCATACACACTTGAGATTGTGATGACTACGTAAGATTTATTTGAAACATGATTGCAATCTATTACGCGGGTGGTGTTAGAGGAAGTGGGTGTGTTTAAGTCTATAAAAGCCCCAATTAGTATAGTCGTTACCTTGTCTATGTCTGTTATGGCTGCCGCGGTGTTGTGGTTTGCAGTATTAGAACATAAAGCGCTTTATCTCAAGTTGGCACATTCTCATACTGTTTCTCTTGCAAATGGTGTGGTGAAAAACGTAGCGCCAGCTATGTTATTAAATACACAAAAAGCCCCATCTATTTCGAATGTTTTGATCCTATTGAAGGAGCATGAACATGTTATTTCAGCAAGAATCTATGACAGTAACTTTACCCTTTTATTAGAAGAAGAAGGCCCATCTGCTGATAGGTTAAATGAGCCCTTTTTCAATACGCTCGACCCATTTGTTCTAAGCGAAGGCGTATCCTCGGAAAATGACGTTATTATAGCGCGAAGGGCTATAGGTTCTTCGCAAAAGCCAGACGGCTTCTTGATACTCTTCGTGGATGCTAAGGCACCTCTCACCGGTAGTGTTAAAAGTTTATTGCTGAATGTCGTTCCTCTTATCTTCGTGCTTTGGGTAATAAGCATTATTGGCACATTGTTTTTTATTAGTCGTGTATTTCGCCCTTTAAGTGAGTTGAGTTTTTTCACCAAACAAGTCACCGATACAAAGGATTATGCGTTACGGCAAAACCTTACTTCGAGAGATGAAATTGGGGAGTTAGGAGAAAACATCAACCTCCTGTTAGAAATGATAGAGGTTGAACTACTCATTAATCATGAACAAAATCAAACGTTGGTCGACCAACAGGAAACCATGATTCGCTTGGCGAACTATGACAGCCTGACCGGGTTACCTAATAGGCAATTTGTGCTTGATAATTTGCGTTTAGAGTTGGCTCGAGCTCGAAGAAATGATGATGATCTAGCGCTTCTGTTTTTCGATTTAGATGGGTTTAAAGGAATAAATGATTCACTCGGTCATGAGACCGGTGACCTAATATTGATAGAAGTGGCAGATAGGGTGAGCGCACTGTTGCGGGAAGGGGATTTAGTCGCCCGTTTAGGGGGAGATGAATTTTTAGTACTACCCGACAGGGAAACGCGAGATACCACTCTTGAAAATATGGCCATTCGATTAATTGATGCCTTTACCAGTCCTTTTGAATTACGAGGATTATCATTGTCTGTCGGCGTTAGTGTGGGCGTAGCGCGAGCCATAGACGCCGACTACGATTTAAGCGAATTAATGAGCAACGCAGACCTTGCCATGTACCGCTCTAAAGCTAAAGGGCGTGGCAGCTTTACCATATTTACACCTGATATGGTGGAATCACATAAGCGTAAATTCCATTTAGCTAATGCCATAGAGCAAGGGCTAAAGAATGATGAGTTTATGGTGTACTACCAAGTTAAAGTCGATCAAAAAGGGAAGGTTATCGGCTTAGAGGGGCTTCTTAGATGGCAACACCCCGAATATGGCTTGGTCAGCCCGAATGAATTTATACCCATCGCGGAACAAGGCGGCAAGATATCTGCCATTACGCGCTGGGTCATTGAAAAAGTCTGTATTGATCTGCCCAAATTAAGAGAATGGCTTCCCCATCGTTTTCGCGTGTCAGTGAATCTATCAGGGCACGATCTTCGTGATAGCAACCTGTTTGATAATATCTATGAGATTTTTACGCGCTACGATGTAAACCCTGAATATGTAGAATTCGAGGTAACCGAGTCTGCTTACTTAGAGAACTTTGCGTCTTCAAATAAATTCTTTAAGCGCATGAGCAACATGGGATGCGCCATTGCCCTTGACGACTTCGGTACGGGTTATTCTTCACTAAGTTATTTGACCCAAATAAGTATCGATACCCTAAAAATTGATAAGCAATTTGTACATGAGTTAGAAACATCAGACAGAAGCCGTTTGGTAACGGGCGCTATTATCGATTTGGCCAAACGTCTTTCACTGTCTGTATGTGCTGAAGGTATTGAGAATGAAACACAGTGGCATTATTTGATTGATCACGGTTGTGACTACATTCAAGGATTTATGTTTAGCAAACCTATTCCTATGGATGAGCTTGTTCAATCACCTAAACAATTTTACATCGGTAATACAGACAATAGTGAAGCCTAGGTAGGCATTCAATGCCAATGCATTTCTTTTTTTAAGGGAGTTAAATAGGCTATTCTAACAGGCTGTTTTTGCAACCTATTTGACGCTTTATTGGGTTGTTGGATACATTTACAGGAGTTTGTGTAACTGTGTCTGTTTCTAGATACATCGAACAGGAGACTAGTCAGTTTATTTTCTGTAAGTGTATGATATATAGTTTAATTGTATTTTTGGCTCAATTTTAGCTTATCTAATCAGAGTTAACAGCGTTATCGAAGTTAGTTTAAGGGAATTATAAACAAGCAGTAATGCGGAGGATTCATGATGAAACGACTAGAGAAGGTTTTTCTGATTTTAATGACTATCACGGCGATACAGACTATTTCGGTAGTTGAAGCGCATGCGTCACCTGCGAAAACGTTAATGCAGCAGCTAGATACTAATAAAGACGGTTTGATATCACTAAAAGAAGCGGTTCGTCACACCGAACTATTGCGTAATTTCGGGTTAATTGACGACAATGAAGATGGCAAATTAACCGAAGACGAATTAGCAAAAAGTAAACTGACACCGGGAAATGCAAAATCTGCCGTTAGTAAATAGCGGCAGTCAGCGAGCAAAATAAATAAAAGCCTAGCAGATGCGCCTGCCGGTACTTGTTTGAAGGAATACCACTCTGATTGAGAAATTTTCATTTGGTGAACGGCTGGTTCAGCTAGGCTCATTACGTCAACTAACGCTAGGTAGCTTCGTGCTGGCGTTAATTCCATTAATTGCGCTGTTGTGGCAAAGTCAAAGTGACTTAGCTAAAGTGGGGCAAATGACCACGCTGGAAACCCGGTATGTGGTTGATGTTGTGGGCGATATGCAGCGCCTGGATGGTGCTGTTGTTGATTTAGAGCGAAGTATTCGCCAATACGCCGTTATTCGCACCGAAAAAGTTGCCACCTTATCCGATAATGCACTCGATCAATTTGCCGTGGCTGCTGATAATCTTTGCCAAGCCTTATCTGTTCAGAGAACCTGCGAGAGGTTGTCAGAACAATTAGGCGACCTTTCTGATTACCGCATAATTGAAGATCAACTCCTACTTAATGCGTATCTAGCTAACGTCTCACGAAGTGTTTCACAACTTCGAGGCGACGTGGAACTTGCTATTTCCGAACGGGTCAAAGTGCAGCAAGATGACTTAAACGCGATGCAAGCAAAGCAGGCGTGGTCTACGGCGATGTTGGTAAGTGTTTCTTTGCTGCTTATCCTATTAGGAAGCCAACTGATTGTTAATCCAGTCAATAAACTAAAGCAAATAATACGCATAGTGGCTCATCAACAAGGTGATCTTCCCCCTTTGTCTCGCCAAGCTCCGCGAGAGTTAATAGATGTGGAGAAAGATCTGCATTGGCTGTACGATCGCCTTGGTCAATTGGAACATATACGCACAGCATTGTTGCGGCATGCTGCTCACGAGTTGAAAACACCGTTAGCCAGCATTAAAGAAGGATGTAGTTTATTATCGGAAAATGTTGTGGGCGATTTAAATGATCCTCAACGTGAAATATTGTCGCTTCTTAGCGCAAGTACGCAAAGATTGAACACACTAATCGAAAAATTACTCGATTATAATTTGTTATTACAGCAAGCTCAGCCCGACATTGTTAAAACTGATGCGAAGAAGTTGGTTGATGCATGTTTGGGTGATTACGCACTGGCGTTACAAGAACGTGAAGTGACGGTATCGGTAGAAAGCAGTCATATTTGGACTGACGAAGAGTTATTCCGACGAATACTCGACAATTTGGTGTCTAACGCAGTAGCTCATGGTGCTGTAGGGCGACCCATCAATGTACATATATATTTAGATAATAACTTTGCTATATTGGACGTTGCAAATCGGGGCAAGCGGATTGCCAAAGAGTCGGTTGCAACACTGTTTGAACCTTTCACCCGTGGCGCAGAGCCGAGAAATGACAACGTTATAGGCACAGGATTAGGTTTATCGATTGTTGCGGATTGTGCGCGACTGATGCATGGCGACGTGCAAGTTGTCGATGTTGATTATGCTGATGTGTGCTTTAGGGTGACGATTCCTCAACAGGAAAAATAAAATGAGAATAAGTTGTATGATACTGGCCCTGACGATGATGTCGGGTTGCAGTGTGTTGTCTAAGCAGCCAATCGAACAGAAAATTGAAGTTTCTCCACCCCAGATCGTTGAAGTGGCTGTAGATGACGATATTTGCCTGTTCACTTCAGAACCTGAAAATTTTGATTACAATTGCGACATGGCTTACTGGTTGGAAGTTTGGCTTGAAGCTGATGCTACGCCTTGGATTGAACGCAAAGCGCAATTGACAGCGCTTGGTCAATCGAAAAAAGACAAAATTCACGCTTACCTTTTATCCTTATCCAGCGATACCCCGTATCAAGACAGGCTACGAGCCCAACTTTCTATAGATGATTTAATGCCTGAATTTACCGACGCTGCCGCGTTGGTTATTGACGTTGTGGTAAGTAACCCAAACAAACAATTAATGGAACTTGAGTCTGCGTTGAGTGTATTAAGCAAAGAAAACACCCTTCGAGGTCAAGAATTACAAAAGCTGTATGCTGAGCTTAAAGCTCAGCAGAAAAAACTAGAAGAACTACTCCAAATTGAAGCAACACTTATGGATAAAAACAGGAACAACTAACAATGAATGAAAGTAGCAAGAACAAACCCCATTTATTGTTGGTTGATGATGATAAAAGTTTACTTCGCCTTTTAACCATTCGTTTAGAAGGTGAAGGTTATCAAGTTACTGCGGTTGAAGATGGTAATGCGGCGTTAAGAAAGCTTCAAAATGATGCTTTTGACGTGGTTCTCAGTGATTTGCGCATGCCTGGCCTTGACGGGTTAAGTTTATTTGAAGAAATCATGGGTATTCGAAAAGATATTCCCGTTATTTTAATGACCGCCCACGGTACTATTTCGGACGCGGTTGCGGCTACTCAGCGTGGCGTATTTGGTTTTCTTCCAAAGCCTGTTGATCATGATGAACTTCGTACCTTGTTACAAAAAGCATTAAGTCAGTCACAAGCGGCTCAGCCCGGTGAATGGGCGAAAAGTATTGTTACTCGCTCTCAAGATATGCTTAATGTACTTGATCAAGCGTACCGGATTGCACAACGAGAAGTCAGTGTACTCATTAGCGGAGCAAGTGGTACAGGTAAAGAATTACTTGCCAATGCCATGCATCAGGCAAGCGACCGACGTGACAAGCCGTTTGTTGCCATTAACTGTGGCGCACTGCCAGAAAACTTACTTGAATCAGAGTTATTCGGACACGCTAAAGGTGCTTTTACTGGTGCGGTAGCTGCTCACCCAGGTTTATTTCGAGAAGCCGATGGCGGTACTTTATTTTTAGATGAAATTGGTGATATGCCAATGACACTACAAGTAAAACTATTACGTGCATTACAAGAGCGTCAAATTAGGCCTGTAGGCAGCAGTAAGCATGTAGATATCGATGTTCGTATTATCTCGGCAACGCATAAAGATTTGCTCAAAGAAATGGAAGAGGGCACTTTCAGGGAAGACTTATATTACCGTTTAAATGTGGTGAACTTAAAGCTTCCATCGTTGAAAGCGCGTAGCGAAGATATTCCATTACTCGCTCGTTCATTGTTACAGCAAAGTGCTCAGCGTCATGGTGTGAACGTGAGCCAGTTTTCAGACGATGCAATGCAGTTGTTAGTGAAATCATCTTGGCCAGGAAACGTGCGTCAATTGGTGAACGTGGTAGAGCAATGTGTTGCGTTAACACAAACTCCAGTAGTGCCTCTGCATCTTGTAGAGCAAGCACTATCAGCCACTAAGCAAAGTTGGCCAACGCTGACCGAAGCCCGCGATGCCTTCGAACAACAGTACTTGAACAAGCTTTTGAAAATGACGGATGGAAACGTGACCCGTGCAGCTGAGCTAGCCGGTCGTAACCGAACCGATATGCATAAGTTAATGAAGAAGCATGACTTAGATGCAGGAGACTTTCGCTAGTACGATCTGCACTGGAAGTATCTTTGAAGCGTAAAAGCTGCCACCCAATGTGGCAGCTTTTTCATTTAGATTAGTGGGCTTTTATAGCCTTGTCAGCGATTGTTAATCTACCATTGATTCTCATTAATGATGGTTTCCGCTTTCTTGGCCATCTCTTTTAACATAAGAATTTCTTCAGCAGAAAACTCTCTCGGTTCATCATGAATAACACATAAGGTGCCAAGCTCGTACCCATCGGTTGAACGAAGAATAGCGCCTGCATAAGAGCGAATGTAAGGCTCACCTTTAACCAAGGGGCCGCCTGCAAAACGGCTGTCTTTTGTTGCGTCGGTCACAATCAAATATTCTTCTTCCGCTATCGCGTAAGTGCAAAATGAAATATTGCGCGGTGTTTCTGACACATCTAAACACTGGCGAGACTTAAACCATTGTCTGTCTTCGGCAATTAAGCTCACCAAACAAATTTTGCATTTAAAATATTCTTGGGTTGCTTTGGTAACGGCATCTAGCTGTGCGTCGGGTTTGGTGTCTAGAATATTTAAATTTTCTAGGGCTTTTAATCGCAAGGTTTCGCGATCAAGCGTTGATTATTCCATTAATTATTTCACTTAAATAAAAAGTTACTATTGAGACTGTCTCAATAACTTTCATCTTATAGTAAGGTAAGAATAAGCACTAGTTAATATTCTTAATTTATAGTGCACGGCTTTGCTATTTTAAAGAGGTAAAACAGCAGCATTTTTAAAGAAATTTATGTGCATCAGAATGCATGCTAAAACAAGGCGTTTTGGCTCGGCTGTTGTTTAATGGCAAGGTTAGGAATTGCCGTATCACCATGCTTTTGGTTGTACAAATCAATAAACTGCTGCGCCAACCACGGGGCATCTTTGTTATCGGGTCGATGACAAAAGAAATACGGGCTTTTTCCTTCTAGCCGCCATTGATGAATTTTATTTACCCAAGGCGTTAAGCACGCAATATTATCTTCGTCTGTATCATTTCCTACAAAACGAACGACGGGGTTATTCGCGGTGGCAATCACATTCACCGGCACTCTAGGTTTTTTATGTCGTACCTCACTTAATAGCGCACTGTTGCTCGCCCTTGTATTAGCCCCTGTATCTAGCCTTGAAACAGGGCCGGTAAACAAGGCGCGAGTATCCATAATAATACGGTTAGCGTTGTGCTCAATTAACAGTTGATTCAATTTCTTTTCTTCATCGCCCTTACCAAAAAAAGCCAAATGCCTGACTTCAACCGCAACGGTAATGTGGCGTGGTAAATGGTGTAAAAACGCAGCCAGCCTTTCTAGTTTTTCAGGGCCAAAGCTTGCAGGAAGTTGCAGCAGCATCACACCGAGTTTGTGCTTGAGTGGCGCAAGAATTTGTAATTGCTCATTTACTTCATCTTCACAGTGCAATAATTGATGAACGTGGGTAATTTGTTGGTTAAATTTGAAGGTAAACGAAAAATCGCTTCCTACTGATTGCTCCCAGCGTGCTACCGCATCAGAATGGGGGAGAGAATAAAAGGTCGTATTTCCCTCAACCGTATTACACTCATTAGCGTAATGAACCAGTTGATTGTCACTTTTCGGGTAATTAGCAAACCAAGTTTTAGGCCAATGACTATGCTGCCACTGCGGCAAGCCAATAAATACCTTGGGTAGCGCCGAAGAAGTTGATAATTTAGTTACTGCAGGATTGTTTGTATTTGTCATTGGGCTTTACTGCGCATTTGTTTATACTATGCGACCTTAATTTAACACATAGTGCATGATGGCAAGGGGCGCGATCGCCTCATTGTAGAGTAATGGCAAGCAGGTTCAAGGGTTTGCCTTCCATCGTGTAACGCAAGATAAGAATATCAGGGGTCAACGACCATGCGCACAGATTACTGTGGGAACATCGATTCATCATACATTGGGCAAGAAATCACCCTATGTGGTTGGGTAAACAAACGCCGTGATTTAGGTGGCGTTATCTTCATCGACTTACGAGACCGCGAAGGTATCGTTCAAGTGGTATTCGACCCTGATTTACCAGAGGTATTAAGCGTAGCGAATAAACTTCGCGGTGAATTCTGCGTGAAGCTTACCGGTAAAGTACGTGCTCGCCCTGAAGGCCAAATTAATAAAGACATGCGTACCGGCGAAATTGAGATTTTGGGCACAGGCCTAGAAATCATCAATCGCTCTGATGCGCTGCCACTTGATTGGAATCAAGAGAACTCTGAAGAGCAGCGTTTACGCTACCGGTACCTTGATTTGCGTCGCCCTGTTATGAGCCAACGCTTACAGTTTCGCGCGAAAGTAACCGGTGCAGTACGTCGTTTCTTAGAAGGCGAAGGCTTTTTAGATATTGAAACCCCTATTTTGACCAAAGCGACACCTGAAGGTGCTCGCGATTACTTGGTGCCTAGCCGTACCCATAAAGGCGAGTTCTTTGCATTACCGCAATCGCCACAGTTGTTTAAGCAATTGCTGATGATGTCTGGCATGGACAGATACTATCAAATCGTAAAATGCTTCCGTGATGAAGATTTACGTGCCGATCGCCAACCTGAATTTACCCAAATCGATATCGAAACCACGTTTTTAGATGCCGATGGCGTAATGGCTATTACTGAAAGCATGATCCGCGACTTATTCAACACCATGTTGAACGTAGATTTAGGCGATTTCCCACGCATGACTTACGCAGAAGCAATGAAGCGTTTTGGTAGCGATAAGCCAGATTTACGTAACCCGCTAGAGCTTACCGATATTGCTGACTTACTTGAAACTGTTGAATTTAAAGTATTCAGTGGCCCTGCTAACGATCCTAAAGGTCGTGTTGCGGCTATTCGTGTACCAGGCGGTGCCAGCATGTCTCGTAAGCAAATTGACGAGTACACCAAGTTCGTAGGCATTTACGGCGCGAAAGGCTTAGCGTGGATGAAAGTAAACGAAATGGCACCAGGCCAAGAAGGTTTACAATCACCTATCCTTAAATTCTTAAGTGAAGATATTACCGACGGTATTTTGCAGCGCACTGGTGCTCAAGCTGGCGACATCTTGTTATTTGGTGCTGACACTAACACGGTTGTTACCGAAGCCATGGGCGCACTTCGCCTTAAACTAGGTGAAGACTTTGAACTATTAGAAGGTGAGTGGAAGCCGTTGTGGGTTGTCGATTTCCCTATGTTCGAAGAGTTCGATGGACAGCTTCATGCTATACACCATCCGTTTACCGCACCTCGCGGCTTAACCGCAGAAGAACTTAAAGCCAACCCTGTTGGCGCATTGTCTGATGCCTACGACATGGTATTAAACGGTTGCGAGCTTGGTGGTGGTTCAGTACGTATTCACAACGAAGAAATGCAATCTGCCGTATTTGGCATATTGGGTATTGATGAAGAAGAAGCGAAGAACAAGTTCGGCTTCTTACTTGAAGCCTTACGCTTTGGTGCACCGCCTCACGCAGGTTTAGCGTTTGGACTAGATCGCTTAGTGATGCTAATGACGGGCGCGACGTCAATTCGTGATGTCATGGCATTCCCTAAAACCACGACAGCGGCATGCCCATTAACATCTGCGCCAAGCCCTGCGAATCCAAAGCAGTTGGAAGAGTTGGCGATTGCAACGGTAAAAAAGCCGTCGTAAACGATGGCTTATAAAAAGCCCGAGTCAGTCCTTGTGGTGCTGTACGATCAGCACCACAAGGTACTTTTGCTGCAACGCAATGACGACCCTGAATTTTGGCAGTCAGTTACCGGCGCGATGGAAGATGGTGAGTTACCTATTGAAACCGCGTACCGAGAAGTGGCGGAAGAAACAGGAATTGATGCTAAACAGCTTTCTATTGAAATGTTTAATCACAATAGACAAAACCAATACGAAATACGCAATCGCTGGTTGCATCGATATCCCCCCGGAACACGGTTTAACACCGAACACGTTTTTTCTCTTCAAGTAGACAGTACCTTACCGTTGGTGCTTACTGAACATTTGCAGTATGAGTGGGTAGATAAAGCACAAGCATTAGCGCGACTTTGGTCGCCTTCAAACAAAGAGGCGGTATCAATGTTTGTACCAAACGTACCTTAATGGTTATACTGGGTATAGATCCAGGTTCTAGGGTTACAGGCTACGGCGTTATTGAGCGTAAGCAGGGTAAACTTGTGTATGTGGCGAGCGGTTGTATTCGCGTAGGAACGGCTGATTTGCCGTCTAGACTAGCCAATATCTATACCGGTATTAGCGATATTATTCGTCAGTACAACCCTGCGCAGTTTGCTATTGAGCAAGTGTTTATGGCAAAAAATCCCGACTCTGCATTAAAGTTGGGGCAAGCCCGCGGCGCCGCTATTGTGGCAGCCACTCAAGGTGAATTGCCAGTAGCAGAATACTCTGCTAGGCAAATTAAACAGGCAGTAGTAGGCAAGGGGAGTGCAGATAAAACGCAAGTGCAGCACATGGTGAAACACTTGTTGAGTTTAAGTGGCACACCCCAAGCTGATGCTGCCGATGCCCTTGCTGTGGCGCTATGTCATGCCCATACCGAGCAAAGCCTAATAAATATGGCGGGGCAAGCACGTAAAACCGTGCGAGGCCGTTTACGTTAATTGCTTTGCACGCGACAAGTGCTGTTAAAAACACGTATTGCGGTAACCACTTTTTTGTAACTAATAGAACCTTCCTATTCGCTTTATTCCCCTAAAGTGGGAAAATACCCTGTAAGAGAGCAGTCATGATTGGACGTATTCGCGGTACATTGGCCGAAAAACAGCCCCCGGAAATTTTAGTAGATGCAAACGGGGTAGGCTATGAGATTCATATGCCAATGACCAGCTTTTATCAATTGCCGGCCGTGGGTGAAGAAGTCGTTGTGTATACCCATTTTGTAGTACGAGAAGACGCGCAGTTACTGTTCGGTTTTGCTGATAAAATGGAACGAGGCTTGTTCCGTGAACTCATAAAAGCCAATGGGGTTGGTCCTAAACTAGGGCTAACTATATTATCGGGCATGTCTGCAGGTCAGTTTTTGTCTGCGGTTCAAAACGCAGACGTTTCTGCACTAGTGAGCTTACCGGGCATTGGTAAGAAAACAGCTGAAAGGTTAGTGGTTGAATTAAAAGACAGATTGGCGAAGTTTGGCAAAGTACAAAGTATTACTATTCCGCCACCAAGCTCAGACCTACTTAACACCAATACCCTAGTAGAAGTAAACGACACGAGAGAAGATGCACAAAGTGCGCTGGTGGCATTAGGTTATAAACCTGCGCAGGCCAGCAAATTAATAGACAGTGTGTATAAAGAAGGCATGGAAAGCGAGTCGCTTATTCGAGAAGCCTTAAAAGCTGCTATTTGAACCTTATTTATTCAAGGTTAAAATAATCCTAAGCTAGAATGTGCCAAGGCTAAAATGACAAAAGCGCAAGTAGGCCAAGAGCGATACACATATGTTGCCGATTTTAATTAAAGCAGAGCCCTAATGATAGAAGCTGACAGACTGATAACGCCCGATGCGAGTACCGAAGATGAAGTTATCGATCGTGCTATTCGCCCTAAAATGCTTGATGATTATACTGGTCAGCCCCATGTGTGCGAGCAAATGGAAATTTTTATTCAGGCGGCCAGAAAGCGTGACGATGCCCTTGACCATCTATTAATATTTGGCCCTCCAGGGTTAGGTAAAACCACCTTGGCGAATATCGTTGCCAATGAAATGGATGTGAGTATTAAAACCACATCAGGCCCGGTACTTGAAAAAGCGGGCGATTTAGCCGCACTACTGACTAACCTTGAACGTAATGATGTACTGTTCATTGATGAAATCCATCGCCTAAGCCCTGTTGTGGAAGAAATTCTGTATCCTGCCATGGAAGACTATCAATTAGATATCATGATAGGTGAGGGGCCAGCCGCGCGTTCTATTAAGTTAGATTTGCCACCTTTCACGTTAGTGGGAGCAACAACCCGTGCAGGTTCGCTTACTTCGCCCCTGCGAGACCGTTTTGGTATAGTGCAGCGGTTAGAGTTTTATTCGGTTAAAGATCTCACCACCATTGTTGCACGCAGTGCCAGTTACTTAAATTTAGATATGAGCGCAGAAGGCGCACAAGAAATTGCCCGTCGCTCTAGAGGTACACCGCGTATTGCCAACAGGCTATTGCGCCGAGTTCGAGATTACGCAGAAATTAAATCTGATGGTACGGTAGGCATTGAAACCGCTGCAAAGGCGCTGGATATGCTGGACGTAGACAAAGAAGGTTTCGATTACATGGATCGGAAATTGCTTTGTGCCATTATAGAGAAATTTGATGGCGGTCCAGTAGGGTTAGACAATTTAGCCGCAGCCATTGGCGAAGAAAAAGAGACGATTGAAGATGTTATTGAACCCTTTCTTATTCAGCAAGGCTTCCTACAACGTACTCCTCGTGGACGCATAGTGTCACAACGGGCCTACTTGCACTTTGGTTTCACGCCAACCGCATAAGCGACCTCACAGAGACAGCAACAAGCACTAGCGCTTAGGTGCTAGTACTGTTTCTCATCTTTTTTCTCTATGCACTTTTATTTAGACAAAAAAAAGCCCGCTCAATGAGCGGGCTAAAACAACAAGTGTTAAAGGAAATAAATCCAGGGAACTCATGTCTTACAGGAAAAACGTTAACATAACCGTGTTAAACACCATTACGTTCTGTACGACCGATGTGATGCATTATAGGTTTTGTTGGGCATTAAGCAATTGAGTAAAATTGTTGTTTTGGATTAGATTAACTAATGTGTTTATAGCCTGTTAATATTAGGTCATGAAAGTATTAAAGTGTTAGTCTGGCTTTGGTGTGTAGAGCATGTTTTATGCGTTTAATGTTCGTGTTATATTGCTGAAAGTTATCATTATTGATTATTTTTATTGAAGGTGAAGGAATAGTTATGCATCGTCATCAAGTGCGGGTGTATTACGAAGATACTGATGCTGGTGGTATTGTGTATTACGCAAACTATCTAAAGTTTATGGAAAGGGCACGTACCGAGTGGCTTAGAGCCCTAGGATTCGAACAAGACATATTAATGGAACAATCTATCGCATTTGTCGTCAAACGCGTTGAAATGCATAACTATGCGCCTGCTAGGTTTAATGACCTGTTGAGTATTGAATCTCAGGTTGTAGAATTGAAGGGCGCTAGCATGACGTTTCAACAACGCATTAAAAATAAACAAGATGTGACCTTGGTATCTGCGGATATTCAGGTTGCATGTGTCAGTCTGGATACTATGAAACCCAGACGGCTACCACGAACTTTGTTAGGGGAAATTTCTCGTGTCATCTGATCTTACTTTTATCGGACTATTTTTACAGGCCAGTTTCATTGTGCAGCTGGTGATGTTGCTGTTACTTGGCGTTTCGGTTGCCTCATGGACTTTTATATTTCAGCGTAGTAGAGCGCTGTCAGGTGCGCGAGAAGAAATGCGTCAATTTGAAGATAAATTTTGGTCTGGTGCGGATCTAAATCGCCTTTATCAAGAACTGTCTGCGCGTACCAACTTAACGGGCATGGGCAGTATATTTTGTTCAGGTTTTAAGGAATTCGTTCGCCTGCGTAAATCAAATACGGGCACCAACGCCATAGTCGACGGTACTTACCGCGCCATGCGAGTGACTATGTCTCGGCAAGTAGAAGAGCTTGAAAGTCGTTTACCTTTTTTAGCGACAGCGGGTTCTATTAGCCCTTACATTGGTTTGTTTGGCACCGTATGGGGCATTATGAATGCGTTTATTGCCTTAGGCGAAGTACAACAAGCTACCCTTGCCATGGTGGCGCCAGGTATAGCGGAAGCCCTTATTGCCACTGCAATTGGTTTATTTGCCGCTATCCCCGCTGTAATTGCCTATAACCGTTTTAGTCATCAAGTTGAAAAGCTGGAAAATAATTACGGTAATTTTATGGAAGAGTTTTCGGCCATATTGCATCGTCAAGCCGTATCTGCACAAGCGCAACAGCCACAAGCTCAATAGGGTTAGTGGTTACTCATTGATGAAAGAGGACGTGTTATGTATGTGAGAAAGCGCCGTAGGCCGGTTTCTGAAATTAACGTAGTACCCTACATCGACGTGATGTTGGTGTTACTTATTATTTTTATGGTGACGGCTCCCCTAATTTCCCAGGGCGTAAAAGTAGACTTACCGAAAGCCAGTGCGAACCCAATTGAACAAGAGGACAATCCTCCGATTATTGCGTCGGTAGATGTGAAAGGTCGGTATTTTCTAAATGTAGGCGATAACCAAGAAAGCCCATTAGAAAAAGACGAGTTGGCCGCTTTAGTTCAGGCACAAATACAAAAAGAACCGAATACGCCTGTAGTCGTAAAAGGTGATGGGCAAGTGGCTTACAATGAGGTAATTCAATTAATGGTATTGCTTCAAGGTGCTGGCGTGCCCTCGGTAGGGTTAATGACTGACCCTGTAGAACCCGAGTAGATGCCGCTATGACAGCTTCATCTGTTGCCATTTATAAATCCATTGGCTTACATGCTATTGTTGCTGCGGTGTTGCTAATCAGCGTCAGTTTCTCGCCAACGCCGTCGCTTCATTTAGCGGCGAACGCACCGGTTATCGAAGCCACCTTCATAGATGCGCAAGCGATAGCGGATACTAAGCGAGAACAAGCGCAGGCTGAAGCGCAAGCGAAAGCCAATGAAGATGCACGCAAGCGGGAGCAACAACAAGCTGCTGAAAAGAAACGTCAGCAAGCGGCGGCCGCCAAGCGCGCTAAGGAAAAGCGCCAAGCACAAGAAGCCGAAGTAAAGCGGCAAAAAGAATTGGAACGACTTGCCGCTCAAAAAGCGCAAGAACGCAAAGAACGAGAGCGTAAAGCGAAAGCTGAGGCCGAACAAAAGCGTAAAGATGCCGCCGAAAAAGCGGAAATGGAAAGAATTATGCAAGAGCAGTTAGCACAGGAACAAGCGGCCCAGCAACAGCGGCGTCGCGCTCAGGTGTTAACGGAAGTCGAGCGATATACCGCGCTTATTCAACAAACCATTAAGCGGAATTTGTATTATGACGACAGTTTTAAAGGCAAAGTATGTCGCCTAAACATAAAGCTAGCTACCACAGGCTTTGTCACCAGTATTCGTATACTCGGTGGACATGATGCGCTGTGTCGTGCAGCGGAGAGTGCGGTAAGACGAGCCGAAGAGCTTCCTGTGTCTGATGCCGCCGATGTTTATGAGCAGCTCAAAGATATCAACTTAAAAGTGGAACTGTAGTGTAATGAAAAGAACAGGTTTATGGGTAGCCGCCATCGTAATGGTGTTTAGTGCCAAGGTGTTTGCTACTTTGGAGATAGTGATAACGGAAGGCATGGACAGCGCTAGACCAATTGGGGTGGTGCCGTTTAAATGGAAAGGCGAAGGCGTCTTACCCGGCGAAATATCGGAAGTGGTAATGGCAGACTTAATGCGCAGCGGTAAATTTAGCCCTGTGCAACCGAGTAAGATGCCACAGTTTCCAGAAACCGCCGACGACGTAGATTATTCAGCATGGGCAAATTTAGGCGTAGATACTGTGCTAGTGGGCAGTATTGAAGCCCAAGGTCCTAGTAAATATGTGGTGAATTATCAGTTGATTGATGTGTTAAAAGGGCAGTTAGATGGTGGTCAATCCCAAGTCCTGCAAAACGGTGAACTTAAAACCAGCAATGATCATGTTATCGCAGCGCGTAAAGCGATTATCAACAGTAATGACTTTCGCCAGTATGCTCACAGGATAAGCGACGTAGTCTACGAAAAATTAACCGGTGTGCGTGGTGCCTTTTTAACCCGCATTGCCTATGTAATTGTTCGGGACCGGGATACATTTGAAAAGCCCTATCAGTTGGTTATAGCCGATTATGATGGTGAAAACGAGACCCGTTTGTTATCGTCACCGGAGCCGCTGATGTCACCAGTGTGGTCGCCAGATGGTGAAAAGTTAGCCTATGTCAGTTTCGAGAATCGTCGACCTCAAATATTTATTCAGGATATCTACACGAGTTCACGGACCAAAGTAACGGATTTTCGCGGGATAAATGGAAGCCCAGCGTTTTCGCCAGATGGAAAGCAACTTGCTATGGTGTTATCCAAAGATGGTAATCCAGAGATCTATGTTATGGATCTTTCAACAAAAAATTTACGCAGAGTAACCAGAAATAGGGCAATTGATACAGAGCCTTCATGGTTACCAGACGGTAGCGGATTAATTTTTAGCTCTGAACGGGGTGGTAAACCTCAGATATATAGCGTAAATTTAAATTCGAACAAGGTGCGACGTGTGACTTTTGTAGGTGAACAGAACCTTGGCGCAACATTAACGCCTGATGGCGAGCAAATGGTAGTAGTGAACCAAACAAACGGTAATTACCATATTGCGAAACAAGCGCTAGACGGTGGTTCCCCTCAAGTACTTACACGCACGTACCTTGATGAGTCACCGAGTGTGGCACCAAATGGAAGTATGATTATTTACAGCACCCTACATGAGGGCACGCAAGTATTGTCACTTGTCTCTCTTGATGGGCGTTTTAAAGCTAGGTTGCCAGCAGCCAATGGACAAGTTAAATCGCCAAGTTGGTCACCATTTTTGTTCTAACAATTGATACAGTAAACAATAACATTTAAGGATTAGTAGGATGCAAATGAATAAAGTAATGAAAAGCTTCATTATCGCTTTGCCAGTGGTGACCATGATGGCTTGTTCGTCGGGTCCTAGTGAAGAAGAATTGGCGGCAGAACGCAATCGTCTTGCACAAGAACAAGCCCAAGCTGAAGAACAAGCCCGTGAAGTAGAAGCTAGCCGTGTGCAAGCAGAAGCTGCACAACGCATGAAGCGTGCTGAAGAAATGGTTCAGCAAGAGATGGAAGCGCTTAAAAACGAACAAACCGTTTATTTCGATTTTGATCGCGCAAGCATTAAGCCTGAGTTCCAACGTTTACTTGATAAACACGCAGCGTTCCTAGTAAAGAATGCCGATGTTAAAGTAACCATTGAAGGCCATACCGATAGCCGTGGTACGCCAGAATATAACATTGCGCTAGGTGAGCGACGTGCACAGTCTGTGGAAACCTACTTAATGAACGCTGGCGTTAGCAGCAGTCAAATTATGGTAGTTTCTTACGGTGAAGAGAAGCCTGCGGTAATGGGGTCAACTGAATATGCATTCGCGCAAAATCGTCGCGGAGTGGTTGTTTACCGCTAATGACTACGACCATAATTCAATCGGTTAAACGGGGTGTCATGGTCAGTGTCACCCTTGCTGTTTCGAGCAACGTGTTTGCGCAAGCACCTGTTGTTAACGCGACTGATGCAACAAGTCTCGAGCAGAGAATTGTGGTATTAGAACGTATTGTTAAAAGCCGTACTGAAATGCAACATCGTTTGCAGTCGCAATTAGACAATATGCAAAGTGAAGTCGATCAGTTACGAGGCTCAGTAGAGCTAAATACCAATGAGCTTGAAAAAGTACTTGAGCGTCAGCGCGAACTATACCTAGAGATAGACAAGCGTGTAGAGGCGCTTAAGCAAGGTGGTGTTGCCGATGCAGGGGCAGCAGCCTCATCATCAACGTCGACGTTGAGCCAACCTACTAGCGGTGTTTCTCAAGCCCCTCAAGAAGGGGAAGAAGACGCCTACAATAGTGCGGTTAACCTTATTCTTAAGTCTCGTGAATACGACAAAGCAATACCTGCATTTCAGTCGTTTATTGATAGATTTCCTAACAGTGAATATGCGCCTAATTCACATTACTGGCTTGGACAATTATTATTTAATAAACAAATGTGGGATGAAGCTACGGAGCAATTTAACATAGTGTCTACCCGTTTTACCGATTCAGGTAAACGGCCCGATGCATTGTTAAAACTCGGTGTTATTGCCGAACGAAGAGGGGATGTTGCTACGGCAAAAAAACTGTTTGAACAGGTAATAAATGAATATCCGTCTTCGTCAGCAAAACGCTTGGCCGAGTCTAGATTAAATAGTCTGTAATAAAAAACCTCTCTTTGAGAGGTTTTTTTTCATCTTTTTATGCACGTACATTGTTTATATAATCACCACTGCACACAAACTTCTCATCCTAAAATGGAAGGAATAATGCACGATTTGTGTTGATTTTGAGCGCTTGATAGCTTTTTGACACAAAAATCAAAATAAAAACGGGTTTTGGGTTGCGTCGAATTAAAATCTGAGTATTATATGCCGCCGTTGCCAAGACATAGGCAACAACAGGAAAGATTGGGTCGTTAGCTCAGCTGGTAGAGCAGTTGACTTTTAATCAATT
>NZ_CAXBMP010000035.1:0-36768 GCF_963976965.1 uncultured Alteromonas sp. | reverse complement strand
ACTCTTTACCATGCTGCTCAAAAACCAATCACGAAAGATCAACACGCCTTAGGTTCACATGCTTATGGGCAAGTAAGAAAGCGGAAAAAGGATATACTTTGTAAATGCATGGCATTTAGGTAAAGTGCTCACTTGATGTCGTTTTAATTACTAAAAGATTGGTAAAGCAATATGTTACCCGAAAAACCTACCGGTAAACCCGTAGCCCGCCACTTGTTAATGAAGCTACTTGGTTCACGCCCCGGTATAAAAATGGATGCAGCCAGCGCGGTTAGAGTAGGCGCCTTGTTTGGCATTTCGGAAAATAACATACGCGTTACCCTTACTCGCTTACAGTCGGCTAAATTGCTCAAGGTGGTAGAGCGTGGTTATTATCAGTTAGGCAAAGAGGGCGAGCAATTTGCTGGCGAGATCAGCAGTTGGCATACGGCAGAATCTAGATTATGTGAATGGCGTGGTGATTGGCTTACCGTGCTAACCACCGCGTTAGCAAAAAGTGATCGTAAGGCCACACGGGCACAAGACAGGGCGCTTAAATTAATGGGTTTAAAAAAGCTCTCTGCAGACTTTTATGTTAGGCCTAACAACCTTAACGATACGGTGGGAACAACACGAGAGCGCTTGTACCGATTAGGGTTAGATAAAAGCGCTGTGGTGTTTAATGCATCTGACTTTGCTGACGCGACGGAAAAAAAGGCAGCAGGGTTATGGCAGACCAAAAACCTTGAAGCCAGTTACGAAGAAGGATTAATTGAACTCGCGCGGTCGCGCAAGCGTATAGAAGGCTTATCACTAGATGATGCAGCAAAGGAATATTATATCGTCGGCGATAATGCCCTAAAACGATTAGTGTTCGACCCACTGCTTCCAGCACCTTTGGTTAATGTCGACCTTCGCAGAGCATTTCGCGCAAAAGTAGAAGAGTACGATAAGGCTGGCGCTGAAGTCTGGTATGAATTTTTAAATATAAAGAAGTGAGGAAAGAGGTATGAGCACGGAGGTGCTTGCCTGATGCTATCTTTGTGGCACACTGTCATTTGAATTACCGATAAACGGTTGCATAGATACGCACAGATTTTCCAACTTAAATACGTGACATGGAATAAGTAGTATGACGTCAAACCGCCCCCTGTTTAAACACATTCGGAACCACACCGCGCTTTTCAGTGAATTGTCGCGTTATCGTAACATCGCGGTGCAGGGTCTAGGCCTTTCTCAGTACGAATTTCACAAGACCCCAAAGTTCGTTGCAGAAGATGGACGTCGGCTTACCATTGAGCCGGAGCGAAGTATTGTTTTGCCTAATGTAGAGCAACTTAAAGGCGTAAAGAGTAAGCTTGAAAAAGCCATACCTACACTCACAATGGTTGAGCACAGCGAGATTGGTTATCGCTATCCTACCGCCGCGCTGGCGGGGTTAGATGCCCCTTTTATCAAGCGAATGCGCTCTGAGTACTTTCATAAAGTTGATGAAGATCGCAGTATTTGCAGGCCGGTAAATTTATCTTACGGCATTAAAAGCCGTGGAAAAGCAGATAATCGCCAAGAGTATGAAGTGTGGATGCCTGACGAGGCACCAGAGCAAAACCCCTTGCCACTGTTAATCGATCTTTATGGCGAAGACCTACCTAACGATGTGCGCCATTTTGTAGAGCAACCTTCGAAAGTGCATGGTTGGATGGGCGTTAAGCGAGCAGCATTTGAAGCCTTATACCAAAACAAAGAAATATGTGGCGATTTGGTGATTTGTGTTGCCATGAGTGTAGACGCATACAATATTGGCGCGCGCCCTGACTTGTCGTTCTCGCCAGAAGCAGAAAGCAGTATTGCGGCTAGCAATGCAGAGCTAGAGTGGGAAATAGAAGGCTATTATGCGCCACGTGACTGGGAGTTTGACCACGATATGGTGTGGTCGGCAATTAATCACACCCTGGCAGCGATTAATGCGCCTTTAAATGATTTATACGGCAATACCATTTTGCCAGTGGTAGAAAGCAAAACAGAACGTATTTTGTCTACGCTTAAAAGCTTAGGTGTTCAACAGGACGAGATTGATGATATGAATCTACAACCGTGGGAGTTTATGCTTAATGAAAGTTCCCATAGGGTTAAATCTCACGATCCATCCAGACCTGTTAATCTTTTAGGTAGGCTAAATCGTTTGTTCTACCAAGAAGACCGCAAACTTCCTTCGTTAAACTGGATGCACGATTTAATCACCTAGTCGTGAAAGTATAAAACCAGTTGCAGCTATTAACTTAATTATTGATGCCTGCCGCACAAAGTCGGTGGGCATTTTTGTATCTAAAGCCTCATTGCCTTTCTGATCACGCATTATAAATACCTACCATCACTCTCGCACTATTTCGATTAGTACATGAAACAGTGTAAGCACGTCGATTACTTCAAATAGGTACCTTCAGGCTACAGGATATAGCCGTATCCAATATTAGATAACAATAATGTAGGTTACATATATTCGCATTTTGTAGCAACGATTGTTAAAAAGGTTAAATTCTGTAAAAAACTTACATAACTGATGTGAAAATACAGTTTTTTGTCAATTTATGTAATTTAATTACAAAATAAGCTTTCTTTTACGTGATTTTTGGTCATAATGTACTCGTTGCTTAAGAAAACTCTAATTTTGTTACACAATAGGAATTACATTATGAAACTGTCAACTTTCGCCATTGCTCTTATCTCTTCAGTAGCGTCTTTAAATGCTTTTGCTCAAGACGTTCGTTTAAACCCAGTTAATCAAAACATTGAAACGCAAGCTTGCTACACAGCCGCGACAGAAGGCTACAGAGCAGCAAAACGTTTAATTCGTGACAACGGATTAAATGTTGAGTCTTTCAGTGCATCATTGCTTTGTAACGATGTAAGCTTGAGAAAGTTTGCTGATTTATACAGCGATAAAACTACTAATGAAACTAAAGGCATTGCCCTTGTTGCTAAGAACGAAGATATCGCTTCTAAAGCTTGTTTAGATGCTGTTTCAATCGGTACAGAAAAAGCACTTGCTAAGCACGGCTTAGAAGGCGAAACCATTATTTGTAATCACAAAGAAATGTCAGCATTTGTTCGTTCTTATAACGCTGAAACAGTTGTTGTACGTCCATTCTCTGAATAGTATAGCCTCACTGATTTAACGTTTGTTTACAGTTTCATGGCCCACTCGGCAACTGGGTGGGCCAGTAACTTATTTTAATCACCACGCTTACTGGTGTTAGAAAATATCCCTCGAAAAAACTCCCAGCGAAAATCTTCACTTGAACGATAATCCCTCTTTGAAATATAAATCATCGAACCCATTTTCTTAACCTAAAAATAATAAATACGACTTACCCTTAACACCGCGCTATTCGTTTTGAAACCTGTACTTTTGTATCCAGTTACCTATACGTCTTCCCATCAAAATCTCCATTGAATATGCACATTGTGCACGCAAGCGCTGTGCTAGTTTATTGATTACTCACGTTCCTTACGTTTGTTTGCACTGGGCATAAGCGTAAGAATACAGCGACAACAAATATCAATAGAGAGAATCATTATGTCGAAAAGTCACTACGCAATACGTACATTGTTATGCGTAAGCATTCTATCAGTGTTAGCTGCTTGCGGCGGGGGCTCATCAACTGACGAAACTGTAGACAGCGACACCAGTGTTGATGCGGGCACCGGAACAGACACGGGTAACGACAGCGACTCGAGTACCACAACGTGCGACTCACCGATGACAGAGCTTTCAAGTGCCTATCTTGAATTTGTTGCGGCACCAAATGTCACTATTGTGTTGTCTGAAGATGGATGCACAGTGTCGCTCGAGTCGGCAGGTAAACCCGATCACACATCATCATATTGGGATTCAGGCAATGCCAGCGGCTTATATGTTGAGCCTGAAGATGAAACTCTATTCAATCAAAAGCGCTCACCGGGTGATATTGAAGATTACCTAAATGATTTTGATTTAACCGTCCCCGTATCGCCGGAACTAGCCGCCACATCATCGGCCACGCCGTTAGGTGCAATAGGTATTGCTTTGAGCGGCGCGCCCATTTTCAACGATTCCGAAGGTACGGGAGATGTATCGATAGGCGTGATACAAGGTTTTGATCGCAATGGTGCGCATACTGGCCCGCAAACTTACCATTACCATTTAGAGCCACAAGCTATCTCTTATGATGATGATTCGCTGGTAGGTATTATGGCAGATGGATTTTTCATATTTGGAAGACGTTGCTATTCAACCGTAGACTACCCCACCGATTTAGATGAATCGAACGGCCATACGTCAGTCACCCTTTATACAGGTGCTTCAGAGGAAGATGCTGAATATCACTACCACATATCAAATGAACAATACTTAAACGGCGAGTATTACCTAATTTTCCCGGGTAACTTCCAAGGTACGCCGAGTGACATTAACTAAATCAACAGGTTACAAAGTACTCCTGTTTTGTGCACTTTGGCTGGCAGCAACTTCTGGGTCGGTATCCTTTAGCGATAGAGCACAACTAGTGGTGTATGAAAATGCCATATCGCTGAATAAGCAAGGCGTTCGTATATATCAAAACGCCCCGTTTACAGGAAAAGTGGTGAGCTACCACTCAACAGGCGCCCTTGCTACAGAAGATGAGTTTGTAGCCGGTCGCCGCGCCGGGGTGGCAAGAAAGTGGTTTTCGAACGGTACCTTAGGTTACGAGGCCTATTATGCGTCTGGCGCCAGAGAGGGTAGTGTAAAAACCTGGTGGGTTAACGGAAACCTTCGGTCGGCATTTGTGTATGAAAACGGCAAGGTCGAAGGTGAAGGCTGGCGTTGGTACAGAAGTGGAGCCAAATTCAAGAAATTTAACTACCACGAAGGGCAACCGGTAGGCTTGCAGCAAGCGTGGCGAAAAAATGGCACCTTATACTCTAATTTTGAATACAAGAATGGGCGGATCTATGGGCTTAGAAAAGCAAACAACTGTGTGGGGCTTGAAGATGAGGTTATCTCTGTTGATTACTACCAAAATCAAGCCAGTCTTCGTTTCTAGTGCATTGCTGTTGCTATGCAGTACCAGTGCAATAACGGTAAATTCAGCCCATAGCGCGGACGAACTATCCTACCAATTACCTTATTACAACAGCAAAGAATTTACACCGCACTGGATTGAAAGCGGTAGTGAAGCGCTTGATGGTTTTCACAAAATACCGCCCTTTAGTTTCACCAATCAAGATGGGGAAGAAGTTAGCGAGAAAGACTTTGAGAATAAAATCTATGTGGCAGGCTTTTTCTTCAGCACGTGCCCGGGAATTTGCCCCATGATCCGGTCTAAGTTGGCCAAGGTGCAAGAGGCATTTATTGACGACGATAGCGTAAAAATTCTTCAGCATTCGATTAGGCCGAATACTGACACGGTCGATTTGCTTAAAGCTTATGCAGATAAAAACGGCATTTTAAGTAATAAATGGTATTTGGCAACCGGAGAGCGGGACGCTATTTATTCTCTGGCAAAAAGCGCGTACTTCGCCAGCGACGACTTGGGTAACTTGCAAAATACAGAAGATTTTTTGCATACCGAAAGCCTATTATTAATAGATCAGAATCGTCATATTCGCGGCATATACAACGGGCTCAATAGTGCTTCTGTCGATTATTTGATAGCGGATATTAAAGCGCTGAACGCTCAGTGATAGTTTAGCTTAACAACTGCATATACGCCTGAGCATTTAATTTAGCGCGTTTATCGTGACTAGAGAGCATCAAATAAACGCGCTGTTGTAACTAACGGCTACTCCGCTGATGAAATAAGATGCAGTACTTTTTGTCTTCCGTCGAGATACTCTACTTTTTCACCATCAAAAAACGCATCTTCTTCTAACATAATGCGTATGTCTTTATCCCATTCTGGAATATAGGTGGCGGCATTTAGCTCTATAGAGTAAACCGTGTTTGGATACACAGGGTAGTCGCCCTGAACGGGAACCCCTTCTTGTGCATCCCACATACCAATGGTGGGGCCTGCTGCATGACCATGAAATCCCAGTGGGTGAGTATAAATAGCAGGGGTTAGCCCTTCTTCTATGGCTTGCTCTCGAGACATTTTCAAAATCTCATTGCCGGTGCGTCCAACCTTAAAATTGTTGGTAAGAATATCTTGCAATCGGTTTCCTGCTGCAAAAGCTTCAATTATGCTTTTAGGGGGCGCGGTTTCATCGGGTTTTAACACGTATGCATGCTGTTGTTGGTCGGTGTTTAAACGCAGGTAAGTAATACCAAAATCAACATGGATAAGGTCTCCTGGCTGTATAATATTTTCACCAGCGCGCTTACTAAACGCTTTTATTTGATCAAATTTTTCATTGTCTGCACGTTGAATAGACACTGAAGGATGAAACCAGTTTTCTAACCCTAATGCCTTGCTTTGGTCACGCAACCACCATATGACATCGTCGGTAGTAGTGATTCCAGGAGTAACAACTTCATTTGAAAAATCCGTTGCTATAAGTTGGTGGCCAATTTGAGTCAGGGAAGGGTAGTGTTGCATTTCAAGCTTACTACGAGTTTCTAGCCAAGCAATGGCCAGTTTTTCACCCGATACCACACGGTCTTTAAATTTAGGAGAAAGGGCGGCTATGAACTTGCTGTTTTCGGTGCTACTCATACCGTCAGCAAGTGCAAATGCATCTGACACATTCACTGCAATTCGTTTGGGGTCGCGCGCTTCAATAACATCAGCAAGTGCTTCCCACTGATTAGGCTGAGCTTCTTTGTCCCATGCTTTTTCGAATAAATCAGCCACGGCATACCGAGCTACCGCTAAACGTTCTAGAGGCTTTCCTTCGCCAGGGTTAAAAATGACCAACATGGTATGCCTGCGGGCCGATAGCCACGTTGATGGCAGCATGGTTTTGATGACGGGGTCTTCGTTGTATTCCCGCGACATGATTACCCACATATCAATATTAGTACGCTGCATAAGACTGGGTAAAACCTGCTCGAATCGTTGTGCTAGTATTTCATCGACCAACTCGCTCCTAGCTTGCATATCCATGACATCCTTGGCCATAGATTGCAAACTCACTAGCAGTAACACAAGCGTACAAACTGCTCTCATTCTCTTTCCTTATTAGTTTGAATTATAAGCATGTAATCATTAAAACTAGCACAAGCTGTTTGGCTTAAGCAATGGTGGCTACAATTAAATAAGGGAGCAACTGGTGTGGATTATTATTGAAAATATGGCGAAGATTTAACCACTGCATAGCCTGTATTTATAGTCACTATAAGGCTACGAAGATTGGTAACACTACTCATATTGATACGGATCAATACTTAAAACCGAAATCCCTAGTCTACTTAACGCTAGCACGTTTGGCATGTTGTAGAATTTTTTGAATTCAATGTCGGCAATTTTCCTTCAGTAGATAAATTAAATTGTGATTGCAGTTTAATCATCATCGATTTAGGTATTACCCTAGCCGGAGACAGTTATGAATGCAGAGATTGATTTACAGCAAATAATAGAAAATACCATGGTGTTAGTGCTGGCAGGTGGGCAGGGCTCACGGTTAAAAGCACTTACTGAAACCCGGGCTAAACCGGTACTAGAGTTTGGCAGTCATTGTCGAATCATCGATTTTCCCCTTTCAAACTGTGTTAATTCAGGCCTAAATCAAATTGCGGTACTCACCCAATATAAGTCTCAGTGTTTAATTCGGCATTTGATGCAACATTGGGGCACATTGAATAACAGTTTTGGGGGGCGATTAGATATTCTTCCTGCATCCCAGCAACAGTCTGAAAGCTGGTACCAAGGTACTGCAGATGCGTGTTTTCAGAATATTGACTATATCAAATCCAGAGCACCTAAATATGTGATGATCTTATCGGGGGATCACGTATATCAAATGGATTATCGAAAACTGCTGGCTGAACATGTGAAAAACGGCGCCGAAATGACAGTATCTTGCATAGAAGTGCCTACTAAGAATGCGGCAAATCAGCTGGGCGTATTAAGTGCTGATAGCAAAGGTCGGGTAACCGCTTTCGATGAAAAGCCATGTAAACCACACCCATTATTAGATGCGCCAGAGTATTGTTTAGCTTCAATGGGCAATTATGTAGTGAATGCTGAAGTGCTTTATCGGCTACTTAAAGCAGATGCCAAAGCGTTGGAATCTGATCACGACTTCGGTAAAAACGTAATTCCAAATATTATTGAGCAGCACAAAGTGTTTGCGCATCGATTCAGAGGCGCCGATGGTTGCCAAATTCCCTATTGGCGAGATGTAGGCACCATTGATAGTTACTGGCGGGCTCATATGGATTTGCTGAACAACAGCGATATGTTGAATTTAGCTGACCCGTCTTGGCCTATCTGGGGAAGTGCTTTATCTAGCGCGCCAACCCAAATACGGGGCGGGACTCAAAAAGGCCAGTGCGACCTCAATCAGATTTTGATTGGCACCGGTTGCCAATTAACTAATTGCCGTATCCATCACACTGTTTTGTCATCCAATTGCGCAATCGGTGATGGCGCTTCACTTCAAGGGTGTGTATTGCTGCCTGATGTGACTATCGAGGCCGGCGCTAAATTAAAAAACGTTATCGTAGATAAAGGTGTGACGGTGCCCGCTAATTTAGCCATTGACGATATTAATATTGCTAAGCACTTCGGATTTTCAGTTAGCGAGAAGGGGGTTGTTTTAATTACCCAACAAGTAATAGATAGTTTTGCCGATGTGGAAATATATTTTGACGTACCGCAAAAGTCGACGAGTGTAAGTCCAATTAGACCAATGCATTCAGAGCTATCAACTCGAAACATCGTTCGTACTCATGTACCCAGCGCACTGAACGAGCGTTAAGAACGCAAAGGCAACGCCTGTGCGTTGCCTTTGATCTGGCTATTTAATTAGCTTCACTGCGCTGGTTGGCGCATTAGCCGCGTATAGAACTTAACGGCATCTTCCATATTTTTAATATCAATTCTCTCGTTAGTGCCGTGAAACCCTGACAAATAAGCAGGTGTCAGATTAATCGGATTAAAGCGATAAGCATCAGTTATTTTTGAGTAAAACTGGCTATCTGTCGCGGCAATAGTTAACCCAGGTGTGACGATAATATCGCCCTGAACATCCCGTGTTACTGCGGCAATATTTTTAAACCCCTGACTGTCACTATTGGCCACGTTTGACGGCTTAAATGCTTGCGATGTTTTAATGGTGATTCGAGGATCGTTGATGGCAGCTTCTACCCAACTGGTAACACTTTCAATAGTGTCTCTAGGATGAATACGAAAATTGATAGTGGCTGTCGCGGTAGCCGGCAATACATTCGCTTTAACACTACCCGAGAGCATGGTAGGGGCTGTGGTGGTGCGCAACATCGCATTGCCCGCAGGCGACTGAGATACTGATGTCTCAATCAATGGCTTGAACAGCCATTGATTGGCAAAGAGCATACGCTTGAAGAAATCCATGTGCTTAGCGATATTGGTGTACATAGTTTCGCCAAGGCCTTCTAACCCGCCAGGTACCGGTGAGTTTTTAACGTTGACGATGGCTTCAGCTAAAATGCTTACAGCCGTATCTTGAGGTGGCATTGAGCTATGTCCACCTTCACCTTTTGCGATAAGCTCAAGCGTAAGAAAACCTTTCTCAGCCACATTAATACTGGCGACACGCTTGTCTGACCCAGGTACTAAGCCATCAAGAATAAATGAGCCCTCATCAAGCGACCACGCTAGTTTGATGTTTTGCTCAACAACATATTCTGAAACTGCTTTTGCGCCATATTGGCTGCCAATCTCTTCATCGTGAGTAAAAGCAATATAGATGTCTTGCTCTGGGGTATAAGCCGCTTCTAGCAGCAAGGTAACAGATTCCATTAGAGCTATCACTGCGCTTTTATCATCGAGCGCCCCACGGCCCCAAATAATACCGTCTTGAATTACACCACCAAATGGCGGGTGCTGCCATTGAGATTCAGTACCTGGATTAATCGGAACCACATCATAATGAGCTGAATACAATACGCTAGGTTTGGAAGGTGCTTTACCGCGCCATTTAAAAAGTAGGGTGTAGTCGTTCAGCAAAGTAAGGGTTAAGCTTTCGTGCACTTCAGGATAAGTACTGGCCAACCATGCGATAAATTTTTGAAATTCAGCACGGTCGCGGTCTTCAGCATGTTCATAAGAGATAGTTTGAATTTGAATAGCCTGTGAAAGGTGCTCTGCTATCACGCTGCCATCTGGCGATATCATAGTGGTGTCGGGGGAAGGCTGGTAGGTTTCTGGAGTGAAAGTTACAGTGCGCACTAACACAACTACAACCAAAGCTAAAAGCACTATGCTAAGCCCCAGTAATCCTTTTTTTATTATTGTCATAGGGAGTCCCTTAAGATGCCAGTTTCATTGTCTGTACATGCAAATATTGCAGTTGTCGCAACGTTGTCATTTAGTGTATCTGCAATAGTAGGTTTGAGTATATTGAAAATAGTGAGTACATCAGAAAATAAATAAAACGCAGACAAAAAAATAGGCGCTTTAAGCGCCTATTTTTATTCTTTAACCATAAACAATGTGGCAGTTAATGACTAATCAATTAACGGCTCATCGTCGTCTTCTTCTTCCTGCTTCTCGTATTTCTCTTCTTCTACTGGAATAACTTCCTCAGAAGAATAGTAAACACTGACAGGCGCTGAATAGTTTGGCACGTCGTCATAGGCAAACACAGAATAATACTTTTCAACATTCGGGTTACCAAAGTTGTCATAGGTATATTCATCAGAACCTGCGTAAAGCTTCACACCATCAAGCGGGGAGCGCGGCGAGTGGAAGCGATTTCTTACCACAAACGCACCCACTAAATCGGCATGCTTCGGATTGCTCCAACTTAGCTTAACCTGACGATTTTCTAAGGTTACGCTTAAGTTCGCTGGTGCCGGTAAAGGCTCTTTGCGACGCTCAATGTACTTAATCACCAACTTACACACATTGTTACTGTGTAAGTCGTGCCAATTTACTAGCATGTTCTTTTCAGCACTTGATGACGTTGAGCGAACCACGAAATGGAAAGGCGCATGCTTCGCATGCATATCTTCGAGCGCTTCACGGCAATAACTATCAAAAATAAAGTTATGAGAGTTTTTGTCTTTAAGCTGAGCATTACTCACCTCGTAGCCAATAAACTCTTTTTTCTCTCTATTTTTAACGCTTTCATAATCAAGATCTTCAAGACCAGCCAATTCAATGGTGAAACGAATATCTTGCGATGTAGGCAAGGCATTGTCGTTACTCATCGTTAAATAAGCTTCCGTGATCACGGTTTTCTTAGGATCAGGCAGATTTTCGGTTAAGAAGGTCATTTGCCCATACACCACATCGCCATTTGCATCGAAACCAGACTGCAGTTCGTTTTTCTTAACCTCGGCTTTTGATACCGTGCTAAGAGATGATGGCGTTAGCTCTACTTGTTTGCTTGGAAGGGTATAAATAACTTCCAAGTTAGGGCGGTAATGGATACCTGAACCAAACTTTCCGTACCCAATATCAAACTGCATCATTTGCGAGTCTGCACCAAGAGGCAGTTTTCTTGGACCTTCAACGCGAAGCAACAAGGTACCGTTCTTAATAGATTTGCGAATAATGCGACGCTCGGCCACATTTAAATCCCAATGAGACCAAATACCTTGAGTTAGCTTATCTGAGCGAATTTCATCACCAAGCGTTTGAATAGGCTTCGCTTGATGAATTTGGTTGAAATCGGTGATGTCAGATATTTCTGATGGGTCAAGAATTGATACTGTCCATTCACCAAAATTTTCTACTTTGGCGTTAACACGGTTCATCGGATACAAGGAGAAACTCGCATTCTTAATACGGGCTTCTTCCGGTAAGTTTTCCATATTAAACGCAATCACACCGTAACAAATACCACGGCGTTTATTCACACCTACAAACAACGAGTTGTAGCCGAAATGGTCGCGGTTTTTCTCGAGGGTATATTGGCCTACATAACCAATACCACGCTTCGATGGGAACAAACCTCTGAAATATTCATCTTCAGATAACTGCGTTTTCAGCTTAATTTCTGGGCTGAAAGGTGACTTTGTATCAGTAACTTTATTAACCGCACGTATATTGTAGAAATATTTCTGACCACTTTTAAGCTGCACATCAGTGAACGTGTGTTTGCCAATAATCGCAATAAGATTATCTTCGCGACAAGGGCTTTTCACTGTTTCTGAACGATACAGTTCAAAATAGATATCATCAGACTCTGGGTAATCCCAGCATAGGGTCGCTTCGTAAACGCCCACTGATTCAATTGTGAAGTTATCGACCCGAGCAGGTGCTTCATCAGAGTAGTTTTTCGCTTCTGAAAGTGCATAAAGTACCGCAGGCACATTTTCATCTACACTTTGCGACATATTCGCCATGTAATCAGGAATGTTGCGCGTGCCCACTTCTACCACGGCAGAGATAATACCTAACGAGTAATAATACTCACGGCCACTACCGTTAATCAGGTTTGTAGGTGGCTTGCCACGGTGAATACCGTACTGGCGACCCGTAACCTTATGGATTTCACGGTTCATATTGGCGCACAACACGTTTAAATCGGTGCCTTCAATTTCAGACTCGTGATTAAACTTATGGGCAGGGAAAAACACGTTACCTTGCGAATGATAATCTAGCGCAATGGTAATGTTTTTATGATCCAGTACGAAATCACGAATAGCCGCAGTTTCTGGTTCTGAGAACGCTGCTGGGCCAGAGTAGGTGTTTACCGTGGTATCGGCAGAGCGCTTAAAGCGAACACCAAAGTTACGGTTTAAATCTACACCAAAGGTGCCATCGCCATTGTCACGTCTATTCTTGCGCCAAAAAGAGAAGTGGGTACGAGAATACTCAAACCCATCTGGGTTTAAACAAGGCACCATATATAGCGTATTGCGGCTTAATGCCTGTTGTATAGATGGGTTGTGGTCAATATTGGTTAGCACATTATCAATAAACTTAATGGCTAACTCATTTCCAATCCACTCACGAGCGTGGATGGTTCCTGTAAAAAGCAGAGCGGGTTTACTGTCCGCAGTTTCAATGTTAGCAGAAAGGGTAGCCATCATAATTGGCCTACCTTCCCACGTCGTTCCGATGCTATGCACGCGAATAAGCTCAGGGTACTTTTCCTGAGCTTGTTCTAAAAACGCCATTGTTTCTTGATACGAGGTATATTGTTTTTTCATTATTTCTTCTTTACTAAGAGAAATCAGTGGTTACCAGCGTAGTCTTGAAATTATCCCAATGCGCGATAATTGCATCGACTTTCTTTTGCTGAATGTTTTTAACCGTCAGAAACACGCTTGGATCAGCGTAAATCGCTTTTGACGTGCCCTCTTCACCCAGAGTACTGATTATCACCTCTGTAAGTTTAGGGCCTATACCTTTTACGCCAGCAAAAAAATTTTCTAACTCTGACGTAGTTAAAATGAGTTCGCCCGCATCTACTTCGGCGTCGACTTCAAACTCATCGTTGCTATCATTTAATACACGTTCTAGTCCATCACCGATGACGTCTTCTAGGCCATCATCTTCACTCACATCTTGGTTTTCTAAATGCAAGTCGGTTACTATTTTGGCCTTACTTTTGGGCGTGTAATTATCTTGAAAATTCCACGACTCACTTGGCCATTCTTCATCTAGCTGCAATTCAACAGGTAATAATGGGTAAAGCTCAGGGTTAGTCACTGCCACTGAGTCTGCGCTATCACAACTTGGGGTATATTCACCAAAGGTAATATTTCGCATTGTGCGTAATAACGGCGTGCGAATCTTACCCAGTTCCTCCCAGTTATACAAAGGAATATGCGGCTTCTTAAAGCGCTCTGAGCATAAGGTCCACATAATGTACTGGCCAATCCAATCGCGAATATACGGGAAGGCAGCGAACGCGGTAGCACATTCTAAAATACGGAACTTACCATCAACACCTAATGCAATATCAGACGCCCAATATTCAGCTTTAGCAGCCTTCGACGCATTCACTGCTATTTGTAATGCTTCTTGGGGCACATCAGAGTAATCCATCGAACCACCCTGGCTGGTGTTGGTTAGCCATTCACCTTCTGGCGGACGACGCCAAAACGCACAAACTGGCTTGTGGCCAATCAACATCACGCGAATATCGGCCATCATCGGAACAAATTCTTGCACATAAACCGGGTGGTATTTCTTTTTCTTAAGCAGTTCGGCTGCTTCTTTAAAGCTATCTACTTTATGTACGAAGTAGCCGCCATAGTTAGATGGGCCATAAGATTTTTTAATAATTTTTGGATAACTGGTTTTACGTAAAAACGCCATAGCTTCGTCTTTTTCGTAAAAAATATCAGTTTTCGGAATAGGCAAGTCGTGCTTTTCGCAAAAATGGGTCACATTTTCTTTCGACTTGTTGGCAAACTGCGTATCCATTGAAGGCAAAAAGCGCACGTCTGGCAGTTCGCGAGCAATTTCACGGAACGTCTCATAAGCCGTAGCAGGAATATTACCAATAAGAATATCGATATTTTTGCTTTTCACTTCACGAACAAAGCGGGCTTTGTCGTTGCCCCAGTGGTAACACACAGTTTCAATTTTATCTGGCCAGCTTTTAAAGTTAGACTTGTCGAAAAAGCGCAGTACATGGTCTAGGTAGAGAAGGCCAATAGTAGGTAGTTTAGTCGTAGACATTTTACTTTCTCGTTTAAAGTTGAGAGGTTAGCGCAGCTTGCAAACTTGCGCGCTTTTCAATTGCTTTTCGCTCAATCAAGTTAACGATCCGCTCGATTTTTCCATCATTAAACGTCAAGCCTGCAGCTTCTTGCTCAGGCGTGGCGAATGCAGGAATACCGTTTACTTCTAGTACTACATATTCTTCATGTTCTTGGTCATAAATTACATCAACTCCAGCGATATCTAGGCCGGTAACTTTTGCTGCTTTAATGGCTAGGGCAACTAATTCATCATTGGGTTCACGGCGAATAACAGAGCCGCCGCTGGTGACATTGGTTTTCCAGTCGTCTTTAGGTGCTTTGCGTCCATAACAGCCTACAAATTCACCATCTACAATGTCGATGCGATAATCTGTCATGTCGTAATTGATAAAACGTTCGACATAGAAGTGGGGAATATTGGTTTGATCCAAAAAAGGGATAAGCATATCTAAAGAACGCTCATCTTCCACTTTTACTATGCCCATTCCACCCCAGCCGTCGGTAGGCTTGTAAACCAAGCGTCCGCCCCATTCGCGGATGGTATTTTTAAGCATGGGTTTGTCTTTGGTATTACATAGTCGGTAATCAGGTGTACGAATACCTGCTCGAGATAAGCGATGCGAAGTGCGAAGTTTATCTTCAGATAACGAAAAAGACTCAAAACTGTTAAGGCACGGAATTGATTCGTTCAATACTTGATAAAGAAAAACTTGATAAGGTGTTTGTTGACCTGCATTGTATGAAAAGAACGCATCTAATTCTTCCATATTCACGTTATGACACGTAATGGTTCCGTTGTGTGCGTTTGCATGGCCTAAATTAAGATCGGTAATTGCTTCGATATCGCGATCTCGTAATTGGTTGACGATTTTAGCCTGTATGGCAGTACCGCCGCTGTTGCTGTACATCCACATCCCGACTGTATACTTTGGCACGACTTTTAACCCTGTTTTTATGAATCGATGAATTGACATTCAGTTCGATTTAAGTGAGAAGATTTCTCAAAATAAAATTCTGCACCAAAATGGGTGGTAAATATCTATTTTAGATGAGAAATATGACATATATTAGACTTCAGGGTACGTCTTGGTACGAGGAGTCCCTCCCAAAAGCGGCGCTATTAAACGGCTAAATTGCGAACTATTCAAGTTTAATTTTTGCTCAACTGGAATTAATTTCAATATTTGTAACTTTAACGTTTAAAGCATGTGTTATTACTGTGAATAGCTCAATTAAAACAAGGGCTTTAGCGTAGTTTGGTTTTAATCAATACTTGGAATAAATATCATGAATAGTAGTCTGGACTTTACCGAACTTGCCTCAATTATATCGCTCAACTCTTACACTAAAAATAAAGCGGGTGTAGATCACAATGCTGACATCTTTAATGCGTGGATGGAGCAACTTGGATTCTCTGTAGAAACGCATCGACGTGAAGCAATAGGTAACCATGTTCACTACCTGTCTAAAAAGAGTGAAGGTGCAAAATTACTGCTACTTGGCCACCTAGATACCGTTTTTCCGCCAGACACTTTTACCGAATTCCGTGAAGATAAAGAATGGATTTACGGCCCTGGCGTATGTGATATGAAAGGCGGCAATTACATCGCTCTTGCCGCACTTCGAAATGTATTTGCCGAACAAGGCCACATCGCGAACATTGATATGCTATTGGTAAGCGATGAAGAAAGTGGCAGTGACGACAGTAAGCTGCTTACCAGTGAATTAGCCAAAGCCTACGATGCCTGTATGGTTTTTGAAGCGGCGGGCCCCGATCATGATGTGGTTATCTCTCGCAAGGGTATTGCGACTTTTCAAATCGAATTCGAAGGTAAAGGCGCTCACGCGGGTAATCATTATACCGACGGTATTAATGCGAACTTGGCTGCGGCTCATATGTTAATTGCATTGACTAATCTAACCGACCTAGAAAAAGGCACCACGGTTAACGCCGGTAAAATGAAAGGTGGATTAGGCGCAAACACTATTTCGCCTAGTGCTAGCTTAACGGTAGAAGCGCGGTTTACTCAATCAGAAGAGCGAGACAGAGTATTAGCCGCGTTTGAAGAAGTAACCCAAAACCCTGCTGTCGAAGGGGTAAAAGTAGCGGTAACTGGTGGATTGCAGCGTGATGTCATGCAGCCTACAGAAGCACAGGCACAGTTTATCGCCGAGCTAGAAAACGTGTTAGGTGCCCCCCTTAAGCTGGAAAAACGTGGTGGGGTGAGTGATGCGAATGTGGTATCGGCTGCCGGTGTGCCAACCCTTGATGGTTTTGGCCCATACGGAGATGGCGATCATACCATTCATGAACGTGCAAGCAAGGCTAGCTTTGAACGGCGTATAGGCGAGGTAAGTAAAATTTTAGCGCACTTTAATGGTTGCTAAGTAATTAATAATTAGGCAAAACGATGCAAGGTCAGAGTTGGTTTTATTAACTCTGACCTTAAAGATTAGTATAGTTTAGCTAGTATACGACACCACTTCGGCTTCAAGACCCTCTCCAAGCATGAAATAAAAGCGCCTTCCAGGTTCATAATCACCGTGGTTGTAAGTATTAAATCCTAAAGCGAATACCTTTTTTTCTACCTCGTCTAAATTATCAACCACAATACCTAAGTGATTAACGTGGGCTACCGTGGTGTGATCGAATGTGTTCTCGGCACTTGAGTTCGACGCTAGTCCATTTTGATTGTAGTGATTCGAGCTAAACTGTTTTGGCTTATACAGCGCTAAATAAGCGGTATCTGATCCCACGTGCACCGTATAACCATCGTCTTTGGCTGGGCCGCGCCAACGTATGTGCCAATTGAACAACTGGCACAAGGCATCAGCAATAGCATCTGGGTTAGTGACGGTAATATTGGCGTGTTCAAGTGAGGCTGCTTGCATCGTATTTCCTTATTTTCTGTTGTGTGTTTTTCACCGGTAACTTTTTCGATAAAAAAGCGCAGTGGATTAATAGACAGCAACAGCTTAATATCTAAAGCTAACTTTAGATCAAGCGTTAAATGCAGATTTTTAAAATGGCCCCTGAACCCCTAGTAAGTATTGGCTTTGTTGCAAAGCGAACCGGTAACGCAGTATCGCTTATTCGCTATTATGCCAACGAATCCCTTATTCCTTCCATGCGAACCCAAGGCGGAAATAGAATGTTTCCTCGTTCAGTCATTCGCAGGGTATCGTTTATTTTGATTGCACAAAACATGGGGTATGCACTTGATGATATTCGACAACTGCTGCAAACCCTGCCAGATAATCGCACGCCGAATAAGGAAGATTGGGCTACGCTTAGTGAAGTATTTAACACACACATTACAAAGCGTATTGCTGAGCTAACGGCATTGAAATCTTCGTTAGAGGGCTGTATTGGTTGTGGTTGTTTGTCTTTAGATAAGTGCAAGCTGTACAATAAGCACGATCGCATTGCCGAGAAAGGGGCGGGCGCTCGGTTTTTACTAGGCGATAGCCCTAGCGATGCTGTTATAAAATAGCCTTTTCTCATCTATTTAGTTATTTCTGATGTGGTGCCTGTAGCCTCGACGGCGACTAAACATTTATTAGAAATTCACTTAGCCAAATACCTAAAAATAGGATAGTCGCCTTGGTAGACTCCACACCTAACAGCAACTCAAGTTCAACCAGTAAAACCAGACCCAAAACAAAAAGTTCGCCTAAGTCTTCGTCTAAGTCCACGACTAAGGCCGGCTCTACCATGCATGTTCGTAATGTACATAAAGATGGTTACCCCATGGCGGCGTTGTGCCAGGCACACCCAGCATTATCTGGCTATGTGATTAATGCAAAAAGCGGCAAGAAGAGTATCGATTTTGCCAACCAAGACGCGGTTAAAACCCTCAATGCAGCATTGCTTATTCATTACTACGGATTGAAAACGTGGGACATACCTAATGGTTATTTATGCCCTCCCGTACCGGGTCGTGCTGATTATATTCATGGCATTGCCGATATATTGGCATCTAGCAATAAAGGCGTTATCCCTCAAGGGAATAGCGTAAGAGGGCTGGATGTAGGCATAGGCGCTAATGCTATTTACCCCATTATTGGCAGTCAAAGCTATGGTTGGCAGTTTGTGGGAAGCGACATCGATGCGGTATCGGTAAAATCGGCGAAATCTATTGCTAACAAAAACCCAAAGCTTACCCCTTTATTGTCGGTTCGAAAGCAGTCGAATAAAGCGAAAATCTTTGAAGGTATTATTCAGCCTAACGAGCACTTCACTTTTACTATGTGTAATCCGCCGTTTCATAAATCTGCCGAAGCGGCAGCGCTGGGAAGCGAGCGCAAGGCCATTGGCCTTAAGGGAAATAAGCACAAGCGAAGTGGTAAAAAGCCTCGTGCTGATATTAACGCTCATGCCAATGCTAGTACATACGCGAAGACCTTTGCTAAAGCGAAGCCCGATACCAGTAACATAAAGCTAAACTTTGCAGGAACTGGCAACGAATTGTGGTGCGAAGGAGGCGAACTTGCCTTCATTCAGCGTATGATTATTGAAAGTGTGGCCTATAAAAACCAAGTAGATTGGTTCACCTGCTTAGTGTCAAAAAGCGAGCACTTAAAGCCCATTGAAACCAGTATAAATTACTACGGTGCAAAGAAATTTTTAAAAGTAGATATGGGGCAAGGCCACAAACAAAGCCGCTTTGTGGCGTGGACGTTTAGTGAATAAACGCATTGATTAATGGGGACAGAGTCTGAGGATCCCCACGAATTTAATTTCATGTGCCTCTGGCCCAGGCCTAGTCTACTAAGGAGCAGTACTACTTTAGTGCGGCTCTCCATTGTTTGCAGTAAAACGTAACTGGCACGCGTTAGCGCTGATCCTAAGATAGTGGAACGATAACACGCTTTGGGTCTCAGTATTCGTTTGGAAACGACGATATTTATTTGAGACTACTAGCACGATTCCAAGAAATATAGCGGCTAGAGGAGCTATCATTGTCAGTAGTGTAAGATATTGTTTGTAAGTATTTTATTTTTCGTAGCCAAGCCGAACCTTGTGCTTTTTATATCCTTGAAGCCCCCTGTAATCTGCATAAGTTACCGATAGATAGTGACAACCTGTTCAGATAAATGACGATGAGAAGCAAGTGATGTGGCTAACAGCGACGGTACTCTCGATCCTTGGGGATGTATTTTCGAGCGTTTTGATGCTGGCGTGTTCCACTGTAGGGCCATAACCTCCCTAAACCGAGGCGATTAAAATCCTGCATCGGTAACGATAATAGGCCGACAATGTGAGGGTATTATGGCGTGTGAAGTCTTTAAAATACCTTATGTGTTGCAGCTTTCTCTTTGCGCTTGTTGCAGTGAACTAGCTTCGAATCTGCGCATGACAGCGTAAAGCGTGCCAAAAAAGAAAAGTGGTTTACGTGTTTGATTTAAAATTGAACATTTGAAAGTGATTAAAAACGATTTTAATTGTTATCATTCTCTGTCTTTACGAATAAGGATAATGGACATGGGAGAGAACTTTAGCCACTTGTTTTCTCTGAACTATCTGACTTTCATCTGTCTTTTCTACTAAGACGTCGCGTGAGTGGAACACACACTCCAACGCCGTCAGCAATTAGTGTTTCTCTTCTCATTACGAAAGCGAGCCGTGCGCTGCTTAAAAAAACACCCGCAGCCCGCTTTTAATCTAAATTTTCGTGCCAATCGAACTTCGAAAAGTGTTAATCACTTCTCTGGGATTACGAGACTATAGTATTATTTCATTTTGAATTTAGTAAATCGTTTACCATAAATATTCTTTTATTAATCAGTGTCTTATTTTTATTTGTTTATATTTTATGGTTTATTTATGGTAAACGTTTACCATGCTATGTTATAAATATGTTATCCGTTGGTGGGGTGCTGTTTTTGCACTGAACATTATTTATAAATTTAAGGGTTGCTATGAAGCCATTTTTTAAACTGAGTGTAACTGCGTTCGCCATCGCTCAGTGTTTTCATGTTCCGACGTTATTTGCACAAGAGTTAGAAAATGAGAATCAAAAAGCGTCGATACCTGAAAATACAGAAGTGATTGAAGTTCGCGGTTTTGGCAGCACACTAACCCGCTCTCTTCAACACAAAAAATTAGCCGACAGTACAGTTGAGATTATCTCTACTGACGACTTGGGGCAGCTTCCGGATGTCACAATAACTGACGCGTTAGCTCGCTTGCCAGGAATTGCGGCAGATCGAGATCGTGGAAATGCGAGCCAAATTTCAATTCGAGGAATGGGGCCTCGACTTAATTTAGCCACAATGAATGGGCGCGAAATCGTTAGTGGTGAACCTAGTAGAAGTGTTCGATATGAGCAATTTCCAGCTGAGCTGATTACCTCGGTTGAGGTATTTAAAAGCCCGCTTGCAAGTAACATTGAAGGTGGAATTTCTGGATTAGTCGACATGAAATTTGTTAAGCCTCTAGATAGAGACGAGCGAGCGGTCAACGTAAGTGGACACATTATGGATTATCCTCTTGCAGACGATATTGAAACCGCTGACTCTAGAGGGTATCGGGCCAATTTTAGTTATATTGAGCCTCTCTCTGACTCCCTCGGTTTTGCATTTGGGATCGCATATCAAGATCAGCCCTCTTTGCAGAAAGATGTAACCTCATGGGAATATAACAATGACGCTTCGGCACAAGGTGACGTTGACGGGAATGGCATTACAGAATCGGTACCTTGGGGCGGACAAATCGCTACAAAAGGAGGAGAAAATGAACGTGTTGGGGCAATGACAGTGCTTCAATGGTTGCCTACCGATACTCTTGAAGTGAAATACGATTTGTTTTACTCAAAATTTGAAATCGAAGAGCGGGAGGATCAACTTTGGTTCGATGGCTGGGGTAATTGGGGAGGGCTCAATAACTGGAATATTGCTAACGCTAGTAACCCACCGCAAATTATTACGAAAGACGATGGCAGCGAACAAGTTGTAGCAGGGGGAATGTTATGGGGCGGAAGTCATACAGCGAATAATTCCACATGGTTTCAAGAGAATGAACTCATTAGCTCTGGCTTAAATATAGAGTGGTTGGGTGACAAATGGAAAGTTAATGCAGATTTTGGGTTTTCTGAGGCTTCAATAACGTCGCGCTGGGTTAATATGCAGTCGTGGTTTTGGATCCCTGAAGCGGACAGCGAAGGAATGAATTACAGCTGGGACACTACTGGAGAAAAGCTTGCTATTGATACAGCGTACGATATTGGTAACGTTGACGATTATGGGCTCAGTAGTATGCAGGTGGACAATGATCGCGAACTAAAGGATGAAATGTTTACTGCAAAAGTAGATCTTTCTAGGGAAGTTGAATGGGGGCTAGTAGAAGATGTTAGCTTTGGTATTAGGTTCAGTGATCGTGAAAAAGATAACGACGTTGTAAGCTGGGACCAATCGGTTACAGACACCTCCGCAGCCGTTGATGCGCATACCTACTCGCTAGGCAGTGCCTACGATGTGCCCGCCATTTATAGTATTCGGAATTGGCGAGAGGTTGCGAACACAGCATTTGGTGGTATCGATAACCGTTCCGACCATACTAAAGAAAATGGCGACTACCTTAACTCTTGGAATGTTGAGGAATCTAGCTTTGCAGCTTATGTGATGTTTGATCTAATAGGGACATTGGCAGGCGTTGATTACACTGGAAACGTGGGCGTGCGTTATGTCACTACTGATTCAACATCGTCTGGCTATCAAACCACTATCGATGGTGGGTTGTCGCCACTATCGGTCGACCACAGCTACAGCGAAGTGTTGCCGTCACTAAACTTGAGATTCAGTGTGACTGAGGCATCACAAATTCGTGTCGGACTAGCGCGAACTATGGCACGTGCGCCCCTTATAGAAATGCGAACGGGATATAGCTTTAGTACTGATGGTACAGTAAATACAGCCTCTGGCGGAAATCCCGAGCTAGACCCTTTTATTGCAAATCAACTCGATCTTGGTTACGAGTATTTCTTTGCTGACGATGCAGCATTGACTCTGTCACTTTTTTATAAAGACTTACAGAGCCATATCGGGACGCAAACTGAGGTAGTGAATTTTGATGGTGTTGATTACCAATTTTCTCGGCCCGTAAATGGTGAAGGCGGCTCGATTCGAGGATTTGAGGTTATGTATCAACAGGCATTCTCTATGCTGTCAGCTCCTTTTGATGGCTTAGGTATCTATACGAACTACAGCTATACCGATAGCAATGTAAACGAATTTGAGCCTGAGGCCACCCCACTTTCATTAGGTGGACTTTCAGAGAAAGTGGGAAGTCTAACACTCTGGTATTACAAAAAAGGGGTTGATGCAAAAATTTCCTACAACTATCGAAGTGCTTATACCAGTGTGGGCAGCTGGGACCCTGGCGCTATCTTTACCATTGATGATGAAGCTACCCTTGACGCTAGTATTTCTTATGAATTTACCAGTAACTTTAAGGTTATGTTGCAAGGGCAAAATCTGACTAACGAAGCCTCGCAGTCTTATTTTGATAATGACGTTTCGCGTCCTAGACAATATGCCGAGTGGGGTAGACGTTATTTATTAGGCTTTCAATACGCGATGTAAATCACTGTGTAGGTCGCCTTTTGCGACCATTTTCTCCGGCCACCTATGTGGCCGGTTTTTTGTCCGCGCTATCCACTGTCATAGTGCTTTTTATCGTCTCTTAACCTGAGGTCCATTTTGTGCAGAAATATGCATCTTTTTTGCTCTTGTTTTCTCTTTCATTGCTAATTGGGTGCTCGCCCAAGCCACAATTGACAAACGTGAGCGACGTAACGTTGCCTCAAACATCGATAGCGCACGTAGAGTCTTTTAATAAAGGTTGGATGTTTAGACGGTCGACTCGTCAAGCTGAATCCATTAATGATGATACTGTGTGGCAGAAGGTAGATTTACCTCATACGCCTAAACTAGAGCCTGAAATCGTCAACAGTCAATGGCAAGGAATAGCACGGTATCAAAAGTCCTTTAATGTCCCAAAAAGCTGGGAAAATAAAGTGGTGTTAGTTCGCTTTGAAGCAGCAATGAATGTAGCTGATATATGGGTTAATGACAAAAAGGTCGGGCACCACAAAGGGGGCTATCTTCCTTTCACATTAGACATTACCGATGTGCTCCAAAAAGGAGCGAATATGATAAGTGTGCATCTAGATAATCGAGACAACGAAATTACTGGGCCGAAGCCTTTAAAGTTACTGGATTTCAACACTTACGGTGGAATTTATCGAGGAGTAAGCTTATTGATAAAAGATAAGTTAATGATTACCGACGAGATGTTAGCTAACGAGGTTGCAGGGGGAGGTGTTTTTGTGACATACCCGACGGTAAGTAAAGCTATGTCCACAGTTAATGTTAAATCTCATATACAAAACCAATACAGCCAAGCGCAACGTGTTCGTATCGAACAAGTGTTAGTAGATAACCATCACATCGTTGCGAAAGGCGCAAGAAGCTGGGTTATCGACGGTAACACGCAAGAGTATGCATCGGTGGATTTTGATGTTATAGAACCTTCCTTATGGAGCCCCAAATCGCCTCACCTTTATCAGCTTAAAACTCGTCTTTATAGAGAGGATATACTGGTGGAGGAGCAGAGTAGAAAAATTGGGATTAGAGAGTTTAGCTTCTCTGAAAACCATGAATTGCTCATCAACGGTGAAAAAGTGTTTCTCAGGGGGGTTAACCGTCATCAGGAATATCCTCATGTTGGTTATGCCATATCGGAGCAGGCGGACTATCGAGATGCGGTAAAAATAAAATCTGCAGGTTTCGATTATGTTCGTCTATCCCATTACCCGCACTCAACTGCTTTTATGGAGGCTGCAGATGAGCTGGGCCTAGTAATTTTAGATGCCGTTCTTGGCTGGCAATACTACAATGATGAACCAGCCTTTCGACAGCACATAGTCAACAGTTGTGCTGACCTTATTCGAAGAGATAGAAACCATGCAAGCGTACTAGCATGGGAATGCTCGTTGAATGAATCTGCTATGCCACAGGATTTTGTTGCTGAACTAAATAACACAGTAAAACAAGAGTTTCCGGGCGCTTTTTCAGCTGGATGGATGAAGGGATACGATATTTATCTACAAGCGCGGCAGCATAGGCTTCAGCACTATGAAGCGCCGTCTCAGCCCTATGTAGTATCTGAATACGGAGACTGGGAATATTACGCCCAAAATGCAGGACTCAATCAAGATAGTTGGTCTGGGCTGAAAAACCAAGATCGCACTAGTAGACAACTACTAAATAGCGGTGAAAAGCGCTTACTTCAGCAAGCATTAAATATTCAAGAGGCGCATAACGATAACTTAAATGTACCGGCCTTTGCTGACGGTTATTGGGTAATGTTTGACTATAATCGAGGTTATGCGGACAACATCGAAGCTTCAGGCATCATGAGTCTGTACCGCCAGCCAAAATATAGCTATTACTTCTTTGCTAGTCAACGAGATGCAGACGAAGTAAGTGGCCGATTTCAAAGTGGGCCGATGGTGTATATCGCAAGTGAGTGGACCGCTGCTTCATCTACCAATATTCGTGTATTCAGCAACGCAGACAAAGTTGCCTTGTACTTAAATGATACGCTTATTAGTAAGCAAAGTACCAGTAAGGGAAAGTACTCTACCCACCTTCGTCACCCACCATTTGAATTTCAGGTAGACGCATTTCAAGCAGGCACTCTTCGCGCCGAAGCTTTTATAAATGGGGTCCGGGTAGCCATTCATGAAGTTACCACTCCAGATGTTCCTTATTCACTTAACCTTACCACTGATATTAGTGGCGTCGCGCCAGAGGTAGGCGTGAAAGATATCATATTTGTCTACGCTCAAGTGCTCGACAAGCATGGGAATGTGGTGCCAATCAATGGTTTACCTCTATCCGTCACTTTAAGTGGCGACATTAAACTATTAAATCAGTCCACGGTTTTAACATCAAAGGGGCAAGGTGCATTACTCATTCAAGTTGGGGACTCACTCAAAAATGCGCAAATAAGCGTGTCAGCTTCAGGTCTAAGAGATGCCATTTGGCGTTAGATTAATCATTGAGAGTTTCGGAATATTTTCATCATGAAATATAGTGAATTTTGCTTAAGTTATTTTAAAGAAAACCGTATCAACGAGGATGTTCAATGTTGTTAGCATCAATAGATATCGCTGTTGTCGTTTCTTATGTCGTAGCCTTATTAGGCTTAGCTTGGTGGGTCTCTCGGGAAAAACCGGGGCATGATAAAAATACACAAGATTATTTTTTGGCCAGTAAAAGTTTGCCGTGGTGGGCAATTGGAGCTTCTTTGGTAGCTTCGAATATCTCTGCTGAGCAAATTATTGGTATGTCGGGCTCGGGTTACGCCATTGGTTTGGCTATCGCATCCTATGAATGGATGGCGGCGATTACTTTGATAATTGTAGGTGCGTGGTTATTGCCAGTATTTCTTAAGCGTGAAATTTACACCATGCCACAATTTTTACAACAACGTTACGACAGTCGTGTTCGAGTAACGATGGCCCTGTTCTGGTTGGGGGTGTATATTTTTGTAAACCTCACCGCTGTTCTCTGGCTTGGAGCGCTAGCAATAAGCACTTTAACTAGTTTAAGTATTACGGTTAGTCTAGTCCTTTTGGCCATATTGTCTCTAGCCTATTCTTTATATGGTGGTTTGAAAGCAGTAGCTCTAACTGACATTATTCAAGTAGTGTTATTGGTGTTGGGTGGATTGTTTCTTTCTTATATTTCGCTTGAGCAATTGGGGCAGGGCAATGGCGCCTTTGCCGGTTTTGAACATCTGACACAAGCGCTACCTGAAAAATTTGATATGATCCTCACACCCGATAATCCGCACTATGCAAGCTTGCCAGGTATTTCTGTATTGCTTGGCGGGTTATGGGTTATAAATCTGTCTTATTGGGGTTTTAATCAATACATTATTCAACGTGCTTTGGCAGCAAAAAACTTAACAGAGGCGAGAAAAGGCATTGCGTTTGCAGCATTTTTAAAGCTGTTGATGCCCGTTATCGTTGTGCTACCGGGGATTGCAGCAGTACTTCTTCTTCCTCCGCTAGAGAGATCCGATCAGGCATATCCTCAGTTAATGGCGCTAATGCCTGTTGGGTTAAGAGGGCTGATCTTCGCTGCTTTATTAGCTGCGATATTATCTAGTCTTGCATCTATGACCAATAGTATATCGACTATATTTACTATGGATCTTTATGCCCCGTTGTATCCTCGAAAGTCGCAGCATCATTATGTGAAAATAGGACGCTCAACAAGCGTTAGTGCAATTGTTATAGCGCTATTCACGGCTAGGCCTTTATTGGGTAACGCGGAACAAGCTTTCCAATACATTCAAGAGTTTACAGGTTTTTTTACACCTGGCATTGTTGTGCTGTTCTTACTTGGCCTATTTTGGAAAAAAGCAACTGCAAATGGCGCATTATCGGCCGCGATAAGTTCTGCTGTACTCTCGCTTTTAGCTAAACTTTGGCTCCCGCATGTGCCATTCATGGACCGTGTAGGTTACGTATTTATTGTGTGTTTAACGATCGCGGTTGTTGTGTCGTTAGTTCAGGGCGAAGGCCGAGACCATCCTGGGGCCGTTAAATTAAACGATATCGAATTCAATGCGGCAAAGAGTTATAAATTGAGTGCTGCAGTTATCTCTCTCATCCTTATTTGTTTCTACGCAACGTGGTGGTAAAAATGAAAAAACAACAACGTTTAGTGTTGGTCGGTATTTGTTTATCTATTTTTAGTTTGATGAGTTCGAAGGTTGGGGCCACCGACCGAAGCGCGTCAGTGGTAAATGGTGAATTACAATGGAGCAATGGTGAATCAGTCCACCTTTTTGGGGTGAATTATAGTCTTCCATTCGCCTTTGGCTACCGTGCGGCTAAACAGCTTGGTATCGATCACAAAGCGGCCATCGATATGGATGTAGATCATATTGCTAGGCTAAAGCTAGATGCTTATCGTGTGCATGTGTGGGATAGGTTAATAAGTGATAAACAAGGTAACATAATAAATAACGAGCATTTGGCATTATTTGATTATTTGATGATGCGCTTGGCTGAAGAAAACATTACCGCCATAATCACACCGGTTGCATGGTGGGGGTCTGGCTACCCCGCTCCCGACCCCCTCGAGCCTGGTTTTTCAGCAGACTATTCTAAAGCACAAATGAATCAGGAACCTAGTGCAATAGCTGCTACAAAAAATTATTTGAAACAGTTGCTTACACACAAAAATCGTCATACGGGGCAGCAGTTGTTTAACGATCCCAATATTATCGCTTTTGAACTTTTTAATGAGCCAAAACACACAGCCTCAGCTAGTGAAAGTATTCGCTATGTTGAATCTTTACTCAGCACGGTACGCAGCTTAGGAGGTGATAAACCACTATTTTACAATATTAGTGAACAAGGGAATGATCAAGAGTATGCCAAGGCGCTATGTAAAAGTTCGGTAGATGGTATTGCTTACCAGTGGTATCCCACTGGCTTAGTTAAAAATAGTACTCTAAATGGGAATATGCTGCCTGCGGTCTCGCACTATACTAATCCTTTTTCGTCCATTACAGAGTGCGATAACAAAGCGAAAATGATATATGAATTTGACGCCGCTGACATCACTCAAAGTGTAATGTATCCGGCCATGGCGCGAAGTTTTCGTGAAGCTGGCTTTCAGTGGGCTACGCAGTTCGCTTACGACCCTGCGGTTATTGCTCATACCAACGCAGAATACAATACACACTACTTAAATTTGCTTTATACACCAGAAAAAGCCATTAGCATGTTAATTGCCGGAGAAGTTTTCAGACAATTACCTCTTAATTATCAGTCTCGAGAGTATCCAGCAAGCAATGTGTTTGGTGATACACAATTAGATTATCAACAAAATGCGAGTATTTTCAATGATGAAACCCAATATTATTATACTCGCACGACGACTATACCAGTAAAAAAGCCAACTACGCTCGAACATATTGCGGGCGTTGGCAGTTCAAGCTTAGTTAGCTACGCGGGCACAGGAGCTTACTTCCTAGATAAAATTGAGAACGGAATTTGGCGCCTTGAGGTATATCCAGATGTACTTGCGTTATCGGACCCACATCAGTCTTCTAGTCTTCGACGAGAAGTAGCACGATTGTATGTAAATACACATAAAATGTCAGTTAATGTGAACAATTTAGGGGAGCAATTTTTTGTGACTCAAGTCGACGAAATGTCGTTAGGTAACCAGAAAAAGAAAAGGCAGCGAGCAAGCAATCACACTTTTGAGGTGGGGCCGGGTGTCTATTTACTGACGAAAAAAGAAGAAGGGTCAGTTGGCAATGTCGATAAACGCTATCTTTTGCCAAGTATACACGTGCGTGAATTGGCGTTGGTGCACCAACCACAACGCCAACGAAACGTCTCAGATAAGATAACTTTTGAAGTGACGCTAGCGGGTAATAGTGCTAATGATAAGGTGTCGCTGGCTATCAGGTACCAAGGTCATCGGGATTTTACATTGCTTCCCATGCAGAAAACCGATAGTGCTCAGCATTATAGCGTATCACTACCCAAGGAAAATTCATGGCAACAACCGGGTGTTCTTGAATACGGATTTGTTGTGACACAAAAAGATCAAACATTCACTTGGCCAGGTAATAAAAAGGGACATCCTAATGATTGGGATTTTGTGGCCAATACATATTACTCTACACTATTAACGCCATCAGGTAGCCCCATCAATTTATTGAATACGGGCGAAGATCGCCAAGCAATATTTACTCCTAAGTACCCAAAGGCATGGCCAGCGTCTTCTGCAATAGAAGATGGCGCCACGATCACGCTAAGTTACTTTGATGAGGATAAAAGCACCCCAGGTGCATTGCTGCGCACTACGCTGGCGAACAACAATCAGCTCAAAGGACGAGATTTGGCTGGCTACAATGGACTCGTGATACGTGTACGTTCGTTAAGCGGCAACGACAGAGTAAAAATCGGATTAATTGCGCAAGACGGTTTGGCATGGGGCACCGATTTTCCGGTTAAACCAGAATGGCAAACACTCGTTATACCTATAAAACAGCTGTTACCTACTCCAGTATTGATGGCAAATGCATATCCCACTTTTATGCCATTCACGGTTGGGCCGTACAACATGCAGAATGACATAAACCTTAACGCGCTAAATGGATTGCAATTGATGATGGGAGAGAGTTTGTCAAATAAGGCGACGGAAAGGGGAATAGAGCTATTGGATGTTACGCTAGTGCAGTTATAGGAGATTAAGTAGCAGAACGGGCATGTATTTAAGTCTGTCTCATGACGTACTTTAGTGCTGGCGTTATACTGGCGCCAGCACTTTGGCGATTGAATATAGGGGAACCGTTCTACTTTGACTTATACCATAACGCTGGGAAAACAGAAATTGGCACTAGGTGCTGGTTTTTTTTCTATGACCTTTGCCAGTAATGCTGTTGTTGTGCTTGCTATCCCATTTTATCAAATGACCATGGGCGTAGACCCCTTTTTGCTAAGTTTAGCTATGGCACTTCCAATAGGGCTTGGAATTATAGCCTCACCATTTATTGGGCATTTAAGCGACCAAAGTACAAGTCGCTTTGGTCGCAGAAAGCCCTTTATCGCCGCAGGAGCTTTTGTTAGTGCCATAAGTTTTGGGGCTATGTGGATGGTTCCGCAGAGTTGGTCAAGTGACGCTCAAATAGTGTATTTTAGTGTGACTTACTTACTGTTTTATTTTGCTTCGTTGTTAGTTGCTATTCCTACCACTAGCTTAAGCTATGAAGTGAGCAAAGATCCGACACATAGAATGTCGATTATGGTAATTAATACTTATTTTATTAAAGCTGCATCTTTGCTTTATCAGTGGCTTTACCCTGTAGCGGGGCTGGCTTCTTTTAGCTCGATATTGGTGGGAATCAAATGGGTGGGGTGGAGTGTTGCTATTGTTCTAATTGGCGCGATGGCCTTGCTGCCCACGCTAGTATGTAAGGAATCTACGAAGATAGCCGCCCGCGTTTCTGATGTATCATTTTCAGTAACATGGCGGCTATTAATAGCCAATCGAGCATTGCGTTGGTTAATGGGAATTTGTTTGCTGCAACTTGGTGGCAGCGTATTTGCTGCCAGTATGGATTATTACTTGCTGGTGTACTATGTGTACGATGGAGATATAGCACAGGGTGCGGTATGGAAGGGCATACTGTCGACTGCATATGCGGTTGTTGGCTTTGCTAGTGTCCCTTTTGTAAGTCTAATTTCGCGTAAAATAGGTAAAGAAAAAAGCTTACAAATATTGTTGCTGATGAGTATTTTTGGCGGAGTCTTAAAATGGTTTCTTTTTGTACCCGGAATAGGTTGGTGGATTATTTTAGATGCCATACTCTGCAGTAGTGTTTGGACCGCGTTAACTACGATTATCCCTGTGTTGAATGCGCAGCTAAGTGACGAACATAAATCTAGTCACAGACGGCCTGCGGCTGGTATGTTTGCTGCCGCTTTCAGTTCAGTAGCTGCGCTTGCTGGTATTCTCGCTTTGGTCACCTCTGGTATCGTGCTTAATACCATTGGCTTTGATGCAAACAACGGCGCCCAGCAAACAGATTTTACCTTGCATGCTATGCGGCTAATTCTCTCGTTAGGGACCTGTATTTTTGGCATGCTATCGTTGCTATGTTTATTGAATTATAGAAGTACTAAAAATGATTAAGTTCAATGATTTATGTTTACTTTGGATGAGTGAATTTAATGGTAACTATTAAGGATGTAGCCCGAGTGGCTGGTGTTTCTACGGCCACAGTATCTAGGGTGATACACGATGGTGGGCATGTGGGAGCTGCGTGTAAGGCTCGTGTCAAAAAAGTGATAGATGAGCTTGGCTACCGGCCCAATACCAATGCGCAGGCATTAGTAAAAAGAACGACCTATACATTGGGTGTGGTTACACCAAAATTATCAATGTCGTTTTTTGGTACGTTAGCTAGTGGGGTTGAAGACTCAGCCAGAGAAAAAGGCTATAAACTCTTAATGTCTAACTCTTTGTATAAAACAGAATCTGAACTTGATGCAATTAACTCACTCAGAAATCACGATTGTCAGGGCATTATTCTTCATAGTGAATACTCAGATGAGGAAACGTTAATCAAATTGGCTAAGGATGTTCCGGGTTTAGTGTTAATTAATCGGTATATCCCTTCATTGGCGAATCGGTGTGTGTGGTTAGATAACGAAAGCGGTGCTAAAAAGGCCACTGAATATTTACTTGCATACGGACATCGTCAATTCGCAGTGGTTACCAGTATCTACCAGAATCGGGATCCTAGCACGCGGTTAGAGAGTGTTAAAAACACATTAGAAAGCTATGGTTTAACCCTTCCCAAAAAAGCGGTCGCGGAATCTACGGCGAACATTGACGGGGGCGAATTGGCGATAAAAGAACTTCTTGCTAAAGGGGTAAAATTTACTGCAGTTGTTGCTTACAATGATTTGATGGCGATTGGTGCTATTCACGCTTTATTTGATGCTGGTTTACGCGTACCAGAAGATGTTTCTGTCATTGGTTTTGATGATTTACCTGCAGCACGCTCGTGTCGGCCAAGACTAACGACCATGCATTACCCTATAGAGGAGATGGCTGCATACGCCGCAAAGCTTGCCATCTCATTGAGCGATCCCGCTAATTCACCTGGAAGCAAAACTCATTTATTTATCCCTGAGTTAGTAGAAAGAGACTCAGTCTCCCAGATGGGAGGAACGAATAAATAACGTTGATTGTTATGGCGTAAACATTAGCAAAAATTTAGCTCCCCAATTGAGAGGCGAGTATTAAGTATAAAATGGGTCCTCACGCATTATTTAGAACCGATGTATGCTCAATACACATTCCGTGTGGGAGCAGCACAACTGCTATCGTTATGGGTACTTAGCTCTAAAGTGTCTTGTTTCATCATCCTAGTATGGCGCAGTGGCAGTGTGCAGGATCTATTGACCATGTACGCCAGAGCATTCAGCGCGTATACCCTTTATCGGTTATTGTCGAAATCAGAAGGGAACATGATAAATTTTACTTTGTCGTTCATCTGCTTGCGTACAATCGATTATTAATGAGGTCTCTGGCGCGTTTTTAACTTCCTTTTCTAGGTGGTAATTCCACCCCTGAGTTCGCATTGCTTTATAGTTTTCGGATTCGTTTAATTTCAGCTGCATCTATACCAAGGGACTCCAAAAACTTTTGCTGCCATTTCAGTATCTCGATCTTATTACCCATTTCGTGGATGTGATGCTTCAAAAAATGGTACTGAGATTGTACTTCCTTTCGGTGTAGTAAATTCAGAATTTGCGCTACCGGCATTCCGGAAGAACGGTAAGCTAAAATTGTGCATGGTCGTTCCTCCTCGCTTATTCCATACCATCAGTAACTGTTAGCTGTGCGGGTTTGGGCAAAAGAAGGCCTTCGCGCTCGTAATAGAGTAGCGTTGCTCGTGAGATACTATATTTTCTAGCGAGTTGAGTTACTGTAAGCATATATTTTTACCTGAACTTACTATCCGAAGCGCTATCTTCATTTGCAGTTAATAGCCCGTTGTCAGATGAACCTTTTAGCCTTGTTAAAGGTTAGGAAAGCAATGAAAATAAAGTTTGCGATAGAAAGGTTGGTGAGGAAGCATTCGTGTTGATTAAAGATGATGTAGAGCTAAAAGCTTCTATAACCGAGCTTTTAGGCGCATTGTAAGTCGTTCATAAAAACATGCGCTGCACGGTTTATTTCTCAAGTCGGAAAAAGTAACCCATTATATTTTAAGGAGAGCTCAATTGTTTATCAAACTGGTTCGAAATCTCGTACTTCTTAGCTCAACATTGCTCTTTTGTTCTATTTCTACTGCTGATTCTAAAATAGAGCGAAAAATGTATAACCCGTGGGAGGCAGAAATTGGTTACTCCCAAGTTGTTATTGCAGGTAACAACGTTTACTTATCTGGTATCGCAAGTGATAAAGCTACGCTGGAAGAGCAAGTTAGAGAAATCTATACCCTTATACAAAATACCCTTAAAGATAATAACCTAGGCATGGAAAGTATCGTAAAACAGGTAATTTATACCACTGATATTGAAGCGTTCAAAAAGCTGGGCAAGGTGCGAAAAGAAAAATTTAGAGAGGGCCAGTATCCAAGCTCTACGCTAGTAGAGGTACAAAGGCTATATAGCCCAAACCACCTGGTTGAGATAGAGGTGGTTGCATTTAAAGAGTTGACGTATCAGGGGATTAATTTAGTCATTGATTGAATTGTGAGAATGTAACAAAAAAGAATGGTACGGCTCTACAAAGCAACTTAACACCTCAAATGGAGTAGCGATATGAAACGGATATTCATTGTTCTGATACTGATGTTTACCCAACACGTTAATGCTGACGCTGTAAGAGAAATAGAAGAAAGAGACGTTTTCTCTAAAGTGTTAAACGAGCAGCTTTCGCTGTTTATTCAGCTTCCCCTTTATTACCACAAGAATGCTGACTATGCCTATCCAGTGCTGTATCTATTAGATGCGCCTGTAGGTATCACATTGAATTCCGGTATTCTCGACCCCTTAATTGGTTACAATAATGCGCCTCAAATGATTATTGTTGGGGTGTCTACAAATGATAGAGACAGAGATTTTACCCCCACCAACGACCGCAAATATGCAGAAAATAGTGGTGGCGCAGGTGCATATCTGAAATTTATTGAAGCGGAAGTTATTCCCTACGTAGATGCTAATTTTAGAACCGAAGATTACAGAATATTTTCTGGGCACTCTTTCGGCGGCCTGCTAGTGGCCCACGCATTTTATTCAGCACCAGACCTTTTTGACGCCTATTTTGCATTTAGTCCTAGTTTGTTTTGGGATGAGAAGTTAGTGGCTAAATCCCTAGTATCATTCACCGCTAAACAACAAAGTAATCACAGTGTGCTTTACCTGAATATTGGGAATGAAGGGAATGCGGAAGTTAAATCTCCAGAGGGTAAAGCAATGCTAGAAGGTATTAAGTTTATTGATAGCGCCTTAAGCCAACACACACCTAAAGGTCTTCGCTATAAAAGTGATTACTTTTCACAAGAGCCCCACCAAGTAACCCAAATTATTGGTACCTATCACGCTTTTAGGCACCTCTACCCATCATGGGATGTGCCTTATGAAGCTTATTTATCTGGATACAATGCAGTTGCTGCTCACTTTGCATCATTAAGCGACATGTATGGTTATCATATGGAGGCTAAAGACTGGCAACTATCTGATGCAGCGCTATACGAACTGCACGAGCGTAATAACCCTAATGAAGCCATCAAATATTTACACGCGCTGTTAGAACAACACCCTGGAGATATTGAATATATGGCTACGCTCGCATTGGCCTATGAAAAGAGTGGCGCCCTGCCAGAAGCTTTAAATACGCTTAATGAAATAAACGGGCTGATAGGTGAAGAAGACGAAATGTACACCGACATCGCTGTAAGAATTAGCAGAATTTCTAAGTTACTGAGTGCAAGTTAAAAAGATAAGAGCTGCAGTGGAGAAGCATTATTTGTCGGCATGTTGGCAGCCTACAAGTGGAAGAATAGATTCTTACTTTCGGAATTAGAGCCATAAATAGTAGAGGCAGAGTATATTAGTAACCAGTAAAGTACTCTGCCCCCATTTCGATTTACTCGCCCACTATATCTGTGGTTTCCAGCGCTACATCAATACTATTCGCTACCCCAGGGTAAGCTGATGATAAAGTGCTTCCATTTTCATTGGTTAAATCGCGGATATTTTTCTGAACGGTAATGATAGAAAATAAGCTAAGTATAAATGCCATACCGTAAAATCCTTTTTCACTTAGAAACATGTCGGCATTAAAAAGACCTATACCCAGCAGGGCAACTGCACTAAAAAAAGCTGCCCAACACATACCAACGAAAACAGTGGTAGTTGGTAGGCCTTCTTGTTTATCTCTTACCGTCTTTTGTAAGGTTACAGCTGAAAACATGGCTAAAATGAATATAGCTAAATAATAGCCTTTTCATTAAGTAGAATGTTGGCGTTCCTCAATCACAAGCTTGTCGCAATAAGTCTCTAGCTTGTAGGTGGTCTACCGCAAAACGGCTTACTGAAGATATTCTGATTTTACAAGCAATTACACGGAAGGTTAGTTTCCAAAAAAATACTGAAGCAAATATACGAACATTAATTGTATTAGTAAATACTAAAGCTCGAATCTGCCTAATAGTGTTTGATGCAGCCTCTAGGGGGTGGTACCTAAGGGCTAGTACCTAGAGAGTAATAAATAGAAACTAAAAAATAGAGAATAATAAATTTTGCCATTTCGCAGTAACGCTTTCATTAATAGATGTAAATCTTTAGTAAATAGAATTCGCTCAACATTTTTCAGTATAATATTTGAACATGACTGTGTACTAAGGAGCGTGAAATGAAGCATTTAACTTTGTGTGTTTTGTTATTAAGTAGCGGTTTATTTAGCCATCATGTGTTTGCGTGTTCATTTAATTGTGTAACCGCAGAGCGATCGGGGAATACGTTAACCGTGACAGGGTATAACGCCGACGGGGAGGCGATATATGTTGAAACCGTATCACTTGAAGAAACACTAAGTCCTAACATCACGGAGCTTCCAGCAACTGAGAACCCCGTCACTGCAGTGCCTACTGGCACTGATATATCAACGACCACCACGTCTTTGGCGGATGGAGGAAGTGTGTTAACCACTGTGAGTACTTTTACCACTATCAAGAGTTTTGTGATTGTTACTAGTACTGAGGTTTATGATTTAAATGGGGAGTTGACGTTTGTTGATACAGACACAAAAACATACGAAAGATTTAAAATAGAAGAACAAATAACCGAACGTAAAAAGGGCATCATTTGATGCCCTTTAGTATTTATACCGGTTTTCCTATCTACTAAAGCTAAAGCTAAAGCTAAAGCTAAAGCTAAAGCTAAAGCTAAAGCTAAAGC
>NZ_CAXBMP010000034.1:0-39626 GCF_963976965.1 uncultured Alteromonas sp. | reverse complement strand
CGCGTTTCATAAAAGATTAAAGGCTTCCAAGGTTACTTCATGGCAAAAAATACCGATGAACGAAAAGCGCGAGCAGTACCGTCTTCTCGTATTGGGAGAGTAGGGCGCTTAGGTGCTTTGGCAGGCAAAATTGCAGGTAATGTTGTTACTAATGGTGCTAGCCAATGGATAAAAGGCGAACGCCCAGCGCTTAGCGCGTTATTACTGACGCCAAAAAACATAACTAACATTGCCGATCAACTCGCCACCATGCGTGGTGCAGCCATGAAACTAGGACAGCTTATCTCTATGGATACGGGCGACTTTTTACCGCCAGAACTCGCTACCATATTAGCCAGGCTTAGAGAAGATGCCGACCCTATGCCAAAAGCCCAATTAGATACCACGCTAAAGACCCAATGGGGCGAAAGTTGGCATGATGACTTGCTGTATTTTTCTTATGCCCCCGTTGCGGCGGCCTCTATTGGACAAGTGCATAAAGTGATTACTATGGACGGTAAAATGCTGGCCGCAAAGGTACAATACCCTGGTGTACGTAAAAGTATCAGTAGCGATGTAGATAACGTAGCAACACTCATTAAACTCACAGGTTTGGTGCCGAGTTCTTTAGATATTGGTCCGCTGTTAGAAGAAGCAAAAGTTCAACTTCATCAAGAAGCTGACTATCACCGCGAAGCCAACATGCTAACGCGCTACAAAGATGCGGTTACGCAGCATAACGATGCTGAATTCGCTTCCCAATTTGTTATACCCAGTGTTCATCCAGAGTTAACAACAGACTCTGTGCTGACAATGGACTTTATTGAAGCTAGCCCCCTTGATGCTGCAATGAACGCTCCCCAAGAAATTCGCAACAAGTTAATGACGTCACTATTCCAATTATTTTTTAACGAGATATTTGGCTTTAAGTTACTTCAAAGCGACCCAAATTTAGCGAACTATCGATACAAAGAAGATACTCAGCAATGGGTATTACTAGACTTCGGGGCAACGCGAGAAGTCCCAGATGATATTGCATTGGGCTACCAAGCACTGCTTCAAAGTGCTGCCAGCGGCAGTAAACAAGACATGCAACACGCAGCCCTGCAGATTGGTTTAATAAACCAAGAACACAGTGATGCACAGCAAGACCTTGTAGTGGCATTGGGAATGGAAGCGTGCGAAGCAATTAGAGAAGACGGCCCCTACGATTTCGGCAATAGCGACCTGTTGCCAAGACTGCACGACAAAGGCGTGGCGTTGACCATGCAGCATGATTTCTGGCATACACCGCCAGTTGATGCCCTGTTTATTCATCGCAAGTTAGGAGGGCTGTACATGTTGGCTAAGCGATTAGGCACACAAGTTAATATGCGCGCCGCAGCAGAGCCTTGGTTAAAGCTCTGATATTGCGAGCTCTGATATTGCGAGCCCTGATATTACGTTAGTACCGTGAATGACTAATAAGGTAACTGCATGCTAAACGGCAACGCCATTTGTTCTGCGCTTTTGGGCGGGTTACCAATCATTTCGTCATAGGGGGAGTCGTGTTTCATAACGGCTTGCAGTACGGTGCAGTGAGAAAATACTTCTCGTATTTGGCCTGTACTGAAAAAACGCATGGGTCGGTCTTGCTTATCGTACACCATGCCGCTTTTGTTCCCCACGGTTAGGTAGACCAAATAAACGTTCATTTCATATGACTGAACTTCAAGATAATCGATGTTTAAAGACTTACCTTCAATTTGGGTAAATAGAAACTTGTGCATAACCGCCCCTCAGCGCACGTAAATCAACTGGTGATTTTTTTGATAATTTTAACGTTGCTTTTTACGTTGCTGGCGACAAACAGGTTCATTACGATGATATTGATACTGGGGTATCGGTATCCTCTGAAGACACGCTATTAGACATATTACTGAGTGTTACGCTAGAGCGCACAGCTCTAACGAGCATAATCAAACTGATCAAACACGCGCCACCAAATATGGCTGCAGGAAACACAATCCCACTTCCTAACCACATCAGTGGAAATATCAGTAATCGAGGCCCTTCTAGCGCCAACGCCAGTTTTGAACCAGCCAAAATAAAACCATTTTGGATACTCATCGCCACTATTGTTAACACCAGTATTAACTGGTGAGCACCACTTAATGTTTGAATAAAAAGTAATAAGTATACAGTGATACTTAGTAAGATAACGTGCTGCGCCACGCTGTAATGAGTCACGGGGGCAGCCAACGCAGGGTGAAATTTTTTAAACGAAGACAGCGGCGCTTTTTCGAAGGGAAAGCGTTCGGACACGTCATTGGGGCGCCACCCCGTGCGACCAAACCACACTCGAAGTTTATCTTGCCAACGTGAAGTGTAAAAACTATCTTTGGCTAGTTGACTATAAAGCTGCGCATTCGCCCAAAAAGGGTTAAAACTTTTCAATGCAGCGCGAATGCCGAATACTGGTTTGTCGCTTTCTAATTCTGGAATAAAGGTATTGAATAAACGATCCCATATGATGAACACACCACCATAATTCTTATCGATATAAACTCGGTTTTGGGCGTGATGTACACGATGGTTCGAGGGGGTAACAAACCATTTCTCCATCCAGCCTAGTTTATCAATATGCTGAGTATGAACCCAGAATTGATATATCAAGTTAAGTGCGCCAACGGTAATTATCATTTCTGGAGGAAAACCTATTAGCGCTAAAGGTAGGTAGAAAACCCAGCTGAAAATAGCACCACTTGTTTGTCTAAGTGCGGTAGTTAGGTTGTAGTCTTCACTGGAATGATGCACCACATGGGCAGCCCATAAAATACTCATTTCATGGCCCATACGGTGATTCCAATAATAAAAGAAGTCGTACAATATGAATGCAGCTATCCATACCCAAGGTGAATAACTCAGTTCGATAAACGCAAAAGTATTAAACACCAATACATAGAAAGTGAGCGGTATAAGTTGATGCCCAAGGGCCATGATTCTCGATAACACGCCCATGCTTATACTGGTAATCGCATCGTTTGCACGATAGTGACCTGTTTTTTTCCGCTTATCGACAAATATTTCAATGGCGATAAGAAGAACAAATAAAGGAATAGCAAAAAGAATGACAGTCATAATATCTACGAATTTTAAACCCACCTGAATTGTTAATAATATGTATCAAATGATCAAGTTATTTTACATTTCACGGAAAAATTAAGGGATTTATTGAATGATGACACCAAAGTTCCCCTTTCTAGAACTTCTTAGTACTTGCTGCTATCGCTAAGAAATTGCTACAAATTGCGATCGAATTGCGAACCAATTACGTTAAAAAGTGTTCTAAATAAGGAAATTACCTTCATCAGAGAACAATTCTCTTGCGTGATATCCAAATATTGGGTGTTATCTCTGATAGTATTAATATTAGATCAGTTATTGCAGCGGAGATATTATGAACGAATCGTCAGAAAAGCGTACGTTAGGTCCCCATTTTCTTATTATCGGGGTAATAATTGTAGTCATCTTGGCTCTCGTGTTTTGGCCTTCGAAAGAAGAAGAGCCCGTCGCCCCCGAGCCTGAAGTTATTCAGCCAGATGCGGAAGCGCCTGTTGAAGAAGTGCCCGACGTTTTTGAAACTAAGCCTGCTCCGCCACCTTTAGAGCTTGAAGAGCCAGACGAAGTCCCTCCAATGCCGGAACCTGTAGAGCCAGATCCTGAGCCGTTAGATGTGAGCGACCCAGCCATAAAATCATCACTGCTGGATATTTCTACCGCCACTGACGACAGCGTAAACCGCATGATTGTGAATGAAGGTTTATTACAACGATTTGTGGTCTCTGTTACCAACTTAGCGAATGATGAAATGGCGCCTAATCACCAGTTGCTTACGCCTCCTGAACAAACATTCCGTGTTTATTCTCAGGCTGGTAAGCAATGGATTGATGCCGCAAGCTATAAGCGCTATACACCTTATGTAAACATGCTTGAGTCGTTTGAAAGTGAAGCCTTGTTGGGCATGTACGATATTTATAAAGGCGACATTCAAGACAAATACGCAGAAATTGGCGATTCGAATAAAAACTTCAACGAAGTGGTATTAGATGCTATCGATCAGTTGCTCGATACACCTGAAGTGCCGGTACCTGTTGAAGTGTATACCGATTCAGTTACCTATAAGTACACCGATCCTCGTTTAGAGAATCTAAACGAACCGCAGAAGCAGTTGCTTCGTACAGGCCCAGACAATATGCGCCGTATTAAAGCGAAGCTGCGTGAAATTAAAGTGTTGCTTGAAGAAAATGGATCTAACTAGATTTCAACAGCAATTAAAGGGCACGTCTGACAAGGCGCGCCCCCTTCCGCCGGTGGAAAAGTGGAACCCGCCTTTTTGCGGTGATATCAATTTAACCATCGCGCTAGATGGCCGTTGGTTTTACGAAGGTAGCCCCATAGGTCGAGCAAGCTTAGTGAAGCTATTTGCCTCTGTGCTTAAAAAAGAAGAAGACAGTTACTTTTTGGTTACCCCAGTTGAGAAGGTGGGGATTACCGTAGAAGACGTGCCTTTTTTGGTTACCGAGTGGCGTTTTGATAACGATTGCTTAGAGCTCACCACACAAACTGGCGATATCGTTACACTGAGCGCGGCAGAACAACTCAGCTTACGCAAGCCCCCCGTCGACTTACAAGATACTGACGCAACGCCCATCCCCTATGTTTTAGTTAGACGCAATTTGTGGGCGCGTTTGCATCAAAACGTTTATTACCAACTGCTTGAGCAGGCTAGCGAGCAGCAAGAAGGTGATGAAACGCAATTTGTGGTTACCTCGAATTCTATCCCCTTCATTATTGGCGCCGTGCCCACGAAATAGTAGTGACAAGCGTTAACATTAAGCTTCGATGTAAGCCTTTGATTAAAAGTCACGAGTTAAAAGCCCGGGCAGAAGCTTATGCTGGCGATGGCAAGCAGTTTTAAATAGCACAGCAAGTAAAATAACACCGATAACGTAGCGCAAAGTTTTGCGTTAGCTTTGCTGGTGTTCTACATTGGTTCTTCGTCTATTCACACATCATAAGAAGAACCATCATGAAAAAGACACTGACTTCATTAGCTATTTCCTTAGGACTGGCAACGTTGGGCACAATTGCCCTTTCAGCGCCTGCCGTTTCCGCCACCCTTGTGCATGCAGGTAAAGCCTTCACCGGCACGTCGAACAAGCTTAAAAGCGAAGTAACCATTGTTATCGAGGGCAACAAAATTGCGTCGGTAGAGTCTGGTTATAAAACACCCTCAAAATCAGACACGGTTATCGATTTAAAACATGCCACTGTCATGCCTGGCTTGATGGATATGCATGTTCATTTGTCTTCACAGCATGGAGGCCCTCAAACCTATTTAGAGCGCTTTTCATTAAATGAAGCCGACTATGCACTTAAGGCCGCTAACTATGCTGAAATTACGCTAGATGCGGGGTTTACCACAGTACGTAATTTAGGTGACGGCTATCATGAAACTGTCTCTCTTAGAAATGCGATCAGTAAAGGTTATGCCACAGGCCCGCGTATATTCACGGTAGGAAAATCAATAGCCACCACAGGCGGACATGCCGACCCAAGCAACGGATTATCTCACTTACTGCGCCCCGACGTTGGCCCTAAACAAGGCGTGGTTAACGGCGAAGTAGAAGCCCGTGAAGCCGTTCGTTCACGTTATCAAGACGGTGCAGATTTAATTAAAATCACTGCCACTGGCGGCGTATTGAGCGTAGCGAAAAGCGGTCAAAACCCACAATTTATGACCGATGAACTAGAAGCTATTGTACAGACCGCAAAAGATTACGGCATGACGGTAGCGGTTCACGCTCACGGTAAAGAAGGCATGAAACGCGCTATTGTCGCTGGCGTTGACTCCATTGAGCACGGCACCTACATGGACGACGAAGTGCGCGACCTAATGAAACAAAAAGGGACTTACTATGTGCCAACGATTTTGGCAGGTAAATTTGTTGCCGACAAAGCAAAGATTGACGGTTATTTTCCTGAACTAGTGCGCCCAAAAGCCGCGGCGATTGGCCCGCTTATTCAAAATACCTTTGAAAAGGCGCATAAAGCAGGCGTAAAAATTGCTTTTGGAACTGACAGCGGAGTTTCTGCACATGGCGACAATGCTCAAGAATTCTCTTTAATGGTAGAAGCGGGTATGTCTGAAGCAGACGCGATTTTAAGCGCTACCGTTAATAGCGCAGCATTGCTGGGTGTTAGTGATACCTTAGGTACATTAGAGGCTGGAAAATTCGCCGACTTAGTAGCCGTAGTTGGTAATCCGCTAGAAGATATAACGCTATTAGAAAGTGTGTATTTTGTGATGAAAGACGGCAAAATTTACAAACAATAATGGAAAGGCTTTGGGTATCAGGGCCGCATTAACTTCAAGGCAGTAAAAATAAAAGATGGCACTGGGTAAAAAGGTAAAGAAAAAGACGAAGCAACTCGTAGACTCCAAACACATGCTTACCGGCATCACGTTTGCGTCTTTTTTAGAGTCGACCATTGTGCCGGTGCCTCTTGAAGCGATTATGGTGCCCTTGATGCAAGCCCGCCGTGATAAGCTTTGGCTGATAGCGCTAATGGCAACCTTAGGTTGTGTAGTGGGTGCGATATTTGGCTACGCGCTAGGGTATTATTTATTCGACCTACTCGGCCAGTGGGTAATTGATACGTTTTTCAGCCAACAACAATTCGACAGTGTTAAACAACAAATGCAAAACCAAGGGTTTTGGTTTGTGATGACATTGGGTATTGCCCCCATCCCCTTTCAAGTGGCCATGTTAGCAGCAGGTGCCACCAAATTCTCTCTCGGCCTTTTTCTGTTAGCCACGGTGATCGCGCGGGCCATCCGCTATTTTGGCTTAGCCGCCGTAGTGTATTTCGCGGGGAACAAGGCCGAGCAGCTTATTAAGAAATATAAAATTGCCGCCATTGCCGTGCTCACTGCGTTAGTTATAGGCGTATGGTTTACGGTTAATATGTTGAAAGGTTAGTGGTTTTTCCAGCACTATTAAATGTGTACTTAACGCGCTAATCTGCTTTGTAAATTACTTCGATAAAATTTTTCAATTTTACATTTGATAATAATTCTCATTTGCACTAATGTAGTTTTTAGGAGGTGCAAATTATGAATTTACAACGGTTATGCCCAGTCTACAGAAAGTGGTTACAGCTAAACCCTTCACACGCCCGCGAGCACAGGATCGCGATGCAGGTACAAACGCAGCAAGCTCACCAAGCGGGCAAATATAACGAGGCGAGGCGCCTTGGCTATCAAACCTTCGAAGCCGCTAAAGTTGTTCTTACTGCCTTACAGCCGGTTACCGATACGGTGGATAAATCTATTCACGAAGATGTATTGGCCTTTGGCACTATGGCCATGTATTTATCCTCGTTACTGCACAAAGAAAATAAAAAACACGAAGCTCACCAAATTCTACAAGAGTGCCACCAGCAACTTATCGCTATATTGCCTTTACATGCCAGTAAGCCCTCAGTGTGTAAGCTTATTTGCGCTATACAGGTAGCGCTTGAAAAGGGCGGTGGCGCGATGCCTGCGGAACATCAGCAGGCGCTAACGTTGCACTAGTGATACAACCTATCAACCGTAAAACATACCCCATGAAGGCGAGGGACATTAGCATGACAGTAGAATCATTTCAGGATAACAACGACTTCATATCGTTAAACGTAAAAGCATCGGTGCTTCAAAAAATGTTGAGTGGGCAAAACTTGCATGTGTCAGACATTCATTGCGACTGCTCTCGTAGTAAACAACAATTGCAGCAGCTTCTGTTGCAAGCCGTCAGTGGTGACAACGAGTAGGTAATCCGGTAGATACATATAGAGGTAATAGCAAGTAAGACGCGCCAAAACGCTGCGCAGGTTTATTATTTACGCCTTTATTATTAGTGGTTCGATTCTTGATAATCGTAATAGACGAAATTCAATTATACGAACGAGGAGCGCACCGTGCGCGATACATCAAACTGGCTTTCAGCCATTGCCAGCGCAGGTTACAGCGCAAAAACCATCATGTACTCCATGCTTGGTGTCTTTATTCTTTCCTCGGTAATTACTGCCGCAGACCGTGAAAAAGCGACACAAGAAAACGTGTTTTCCACCCTCAAATCACAGCCATTTGGCCAAGTGCTACTCGGTATTTTAATAGCGGGATTAGTGAGCTATGCCCTGTGGCGATGGCTTCAAAGTATTTTAAATACCGAATCGCTAGATATGACAAAAGCGAAAGACATTATTATGCGCGTGTTTTTGTTTGTATCAGGAATATTCTATTTCGGCGCTGCGTTTTTAGGCGCAAAAGTGCTAATTGGTAGCAACTCTGGCAGTAGTTCAAATAGTGGCGGTGGTTCCAAAGGGGAACAGGTAAGCCATCAACTTTTACAGTATCAATGGGGAACCTATTTGGTTGCTGCTATTGGTGCAGGAGTGCTTATATTTGCTTTTATGCAGTTTAAACACGCTTACAAAGCAGATTTCCTCAAAAAGTTTGAACAAGCAAAGCTAACAGGTCATAAACAGAAAACGACCAAAGTGGTTGGTAGACTAGGCTATTTCGCCCGAGGTGTGGTGTATTTGCTGGTGGGCAGTTTCTTTGTTATATCTGCGGTAAAAAACGACCCTTCTGAGGCGGGAGGGCTGCAACAAGCACTACAAACCCTTACCCAGCAAGCGTTCGGGCTCTACATGTTAGCTGCCATGGGAGTCGGGTTTATCATGTTTGGTATTTATTGCGGGTTTGAAGCCAGATATCGACGAACCTGAGTTGACTAACAGCGCTAAGAGCGCCCTACACCCCTTTTTTGATCACATACTGATACGGCATTACATCGGTTTGTGATGCCACTAGGGTATGCTCCATAAATCGACAAAAGCTAGGCACATCTCGTGCCGTTGAAGGATCGTCTGCCGTTATCGACAAAGTCTGACCGTCTTCCAGCTTACGTATTTGCAAACGCACCATCATCACCGGCTCAGGGCAACGAAGCCCCAACGCATCTAAATGCGTTGTGGCTTCATCAAAGGCTTGTTGAAATTCAGTCGCCATACTTAAATACCATAGGTTTCACGGTATGTATTTATCGCGTTGATTTCATTAGTCATGTTGTCTTGCTCAGTTAAGTAAGTCACCACATCAGCTAACGTGACAATAGCAATTACTGTAGTACCAAAATCGCGCTCGACTTCTTGAATAGCAGATAATTTACCCTTACCGCGTTCTTGCCTGTCTAGCGCAATAAGCACACCGGATAAACTCGCGTTGTGCTGCTCTATCAAGGACATAGACTCACGAATAGCCGTACCTGCGGTAATTACATCATCCACTAACATGATGCGACCTTCCAGCGGGCTACCTACTAAGTTGCCCCCTTCACCGTGAGTTTTCGCCTCTTTGCGATTAAAGCAATAAGGTACATCACGATGATGACTATCGGCTAAGGCTACCGCTGTCGTTGTGGCAATAGGAATACCTTTATAGGCAGGGCCGAACAATACGTCGAATTCCACTCCAGCATCTACAAGTGCATCGGCATAAAAGCGCCCCAACTTGGCTAAGTCACCGCCAGAGTTAAATAACCCTGCGTTAAAAAAGTACGGGCTTACACGGCCAGACTTTAAGGTAAACTCACCAAATTTAAGTACACCACGTTCAATGGCAAATTCAATAAAACTGCGCTGAAACGCTTTCATGGTAACTCCTTACGCCAGTGCTGCTTTTTGAATATCGAACAATTCACGCAAACCATGCTTAGCAATAGTTAGCATTTCATCAAGCTCTTCAAACGCAAACGGTTCGCCTTCTGCGGTACCTTGTACTTCAATAAGCTTACCGGTTTCTGTCATGACGATATTCATGTCTGTTTCGGCTACTGAATCTTCGGTGTACTCAAGGTCAGCAATAGGCGTACCTTTATAAATACCTACCGACAACGCCGCAATCATGTGCTTAAGAGGGTTGGCTTTCAAAATGCCTTTGCTACGCATATATGTTAACGCATCAACTAAAGCCACACAGGCACCCGTGATAGACGCAGTACGTGTACCGCCGTCAGCTTGAATAACATCACAATCAAGCGTGATCGTGTTTTCGCCTAGTAGTTTCAAATCTACTGCAGCGCGAAGCGAGCGCGCGATAAGGCGTTGAATTTCTAGCGTACGGCCACCTTGTTTACCACGAGCAGCTTCACGACCACTACGAGTATGAGTAGCACGAGGAAGCATGCTGTATTCCGCCGTGATCCAACCTTTGCCCTGGCCTTTCATGAAACGAGGCACGCCTTCTTCAACCGTGGCGTTACACAACACTTTAGTGTTGCCGAACTCCACCAGCACTGAGCCTTCAGCGTGACATGTGTACTGACGAGTAATAGTAACTGGACGAATTTGATTGGCGGTTCTGCCGCTTGGACGCATAGAGTTCTCCACGAGATGAATGCTTATAAAAGAAATAATTCTGGCAAGTAACGCACTTAATAATGGGTAAGTGTTCAGACAAGCCTAAGTTTGGGGCGTAAGTATAACGCACTAATAGCAGCTGTTAAAAACGAACTTTCGCCCTTTTAGCATATCGAACTCTTATCAATGTAGGCTACTATAGTGAATACAAGAAAACCTGCCTGATGATAATGATGACACAATGCGCGACAGCGGGTTGTTTTTGCAGGCTTTCATTTGCAAAAAGTGCAATAAAAGGACTATTTATGATTTACAGCATGACCGCATTCGCGCGGGTTGAAACGAAAAAAGAGTGGGGCTCCGCCGTATGGGAAATACGTTCTGTTAACCAGCGTTTTCTAGAAACTTATTTCCGCTTACCCGAGCAATTCCGCTCTTTAGAGCCAGTACTTCGCGAACGTTTTAGAAAAAAACTGGCCCGCGGGAAAGTAGAGTGCGCGTTACGTTTCACCGCCAACGATGCTGCTGTAACCACACTTAGCCTTAACGAAGCGTTGGCTAAACAAGTACTTCAAGCCGCCGACTGGGTACAAGCTCATGGACAATCTACCGGTGTAAACCCGCTAGACGTATTGCGCTGGCCTGGTGTGATTGCTGCCGAAGAAGCCGACATGGATACCATTCATGGCGATGTTATGGCTGCGTTCGACCAAGCACTTAACGATTTTATAAGCGCACGTGCCACCGAAGGCGAAGCGTTGAAAGGCATGATTACTCAGCGCTTAGACGCCATTGAAATAGAAGCCGAGAAAGTCACCGCCCGTATGCCTGAAATTATGGTGTGGCAGCGCGAAAAAGTACAAGCTCGCTTCGAAGAAGCAAAAATTGAGCTAGACGCAGGCCGCTTCGAACAAGAAATGATTATGCTTGCGCAAAAAGTGGATGTTGCCGAAGAGTTAGACCGATTAAACGCTCATGTAATAGAAACCCGCAACATTCTTAAAAAGGGCGGGGCAGTTGGCCGCCGTTTAGATTTTATGATGCAGGAATTTAACCGCGAGTCGAACACGCTTGGTTCAAAATCAATTAATACTGATATCACCCAATCGGCGGTTGAACTTAAGGTGCTGATTGAGCAGATGCGTGAGCAGATTCAAAACATCGAATAGTTTTTTTACCCGTCCAAGAATGTCTTAGAAGCCCTGTTATTTGCTTGTAAATACAGGGCTTTTTTATTTTCCCCGTCCAAATCGGTTTGCAGATGTCCGTTACCAGCTGCTGTTTAAGTGGTGGGCAAAATGGTGGGCAAGACCTGTTTTTTTGACTCAATAAGCAAAAAGTCAAGGTATCTGGTGAGCAGATTTTTACATCTATCTCACCACCGCCTTATGCCATCCCCACTTATCGTGCTGCTTGCAGATTGTTCAATCACTCAACTATCGAACCAATCGATAAACAAACAGTGGTGGGCAATGGTGAGCAAATTTTAACGATTTCTTAGGAATATAGAGTAACAAACGATGGCAAAACTAACCGCAACTCAGGTGCAATCTTATGCTCGCACCGCAGCAGCAAACAAAAAATACAGTGATGGTAATGGCCTATATTTTTGCGTAAGAAAATCTGGCATGCCGTATTGGATGCTAAGGTATACCAGCCTAAACGGACGACGAGAAGCCACGCTCGGTCAATATCCAAGCATGACCTTAGCAGAGGCTCGACTTGAATCGTCTAAAATGCAGCTACAACTTCAGCAAGGTGAAGATCCATTAGCAATTCGCGCTATTGAAACCATCCCAGAGATCCAAAATATCAGCCAGCTGTTTCAAGACTGGTATGCCAAAGACTTAAGTCGCCGATTAAAGCACCCGAATATACCCAAACGTGTTTTTACCAAAGAAATTGCACCCGTGATTGGTCAACTCCCTATCCAAGCAGTGCGGCCAACACATGTGCGCGAAGTATTAGAGCGCATTCGAGAAAGTAACCGCCCTACCATTGCCAACGACACCTTGATGTACATGAAGCAGTTGTTTCGACATGCGATTAAACTCGATTTAACGCTGAATAACCCAGCCGCAGCCTTTACCGTGGACGATGCCGGTGGCGTGGAGTCCAGTAAAGACAGGATGCTCAGCAAAGAGGAAATTCACTACGCCTTCAGCGTGTTTCATACCCATATCAATAGCTTTGGCCGCGACAATTACCTCGCTTGCTGCCTGTTTTTGGTATTGGGCGTGCGCAAAAGCGAACTTTGCGAAGCCATGTGGCGTGAAATGGATTTAACCACAGGCGTGTGGGATCTACCCAAGGAACGAAGTAAAACTGGCGTGCCGATCAGCATCCCCTTACCGCGCCAAGCCATTGCCTGGTTTAACGAGCTGCAAATCCGCGCTTGTGGCTCACCTTATGTTTTCCCAGCCAGACGAGCAAGCCATCGTCCACATATGGGGCCAGATACGCTAAACCGCGCCATTTCTAAACTCTTTGGTCGCGAGCCTGGGCGCAAAAAACAGCCACCGAATAAAATGGGCAAGCTTGAACACTTCACCGTACACGATCTGCGCCGCACCTTTCGCAGCCTTGCCGCCTCTTTGGGCATTGCAGGCAATGTGGCCGAACGCTGTCTTAACCATAAGCTAAAAGGCGTTGAGGGTATCTACGACCGCCACGATTACTTTGAAGAGCGCCGAATTGCCCATCAAACCGTAGCTGATGTGGTTGAACCACTGGTGAACTTTGAGCCCGCTTCACAACATCACACAGGAGGGCGTTAACATGCAACTGATGATGCGACTCGCCCCCATTACCTTTCCAATAGCCATGCTGGCAGGACTTGGCTGGTGTATTGGCATTGCCCTACTCGAACAGCCTCATGGCATAGGCTACGCACTTACCCGGCAATGCCTGATGGTATTCGTGGTACTCGCTCCTTGGCTGACGTTAAAACTCACGTTCTACGTGATTGTCGGCCTAGGACGTAAACTAGGGCTCATCCCGCCTGCACGCCCAACGTACAGCCTAGGTTATGAAGAATCGCTCTATTGGTTCAGAGTATTGGCGTTCTTCGATGGCAAACGCAGCCGTATGCCGAAAAAGCCCATCAGGCGAAACTAACAAGACAGCCAACTGCTCACTTGCCGTGGGCAGTTGGGACAATGGGGCAACACTTGATAACACAAGCTTTAGAAGGTGAATAAGAAGAGTTTGAACCGCCCCAAGGAATGGGGCAGTTGGGGATGCGGTAACAACTCCTAACCGCATCAAAAATGCCAAACTTGCAAAAGTCCCAAATTGGGACTAACATCTGTTTATGAGAATTATCGCATTATCAACCTTAAAAACATTTTGGGAAGACAGCCCAGAATACATTGACGCTAAAGAGCCAACGTTAGCGTGGTATAGGCATGCATTAAACGCTGATTGGGGAGCACCGGCGGATGTGAAACAGGACTTTAGAAATGCCAGCATCCTCAAAGATGGACGTGTCGTGTTTAACATTGCCGGTAATAAATACCGGTTAGTCGTTTGGATCAATTATGCCTACAAGGTGGTTTACATACGGTTTATCGGCAGCCATGCACAATACGATAAAATTGATGTGCAAACGATTTAAAGCCAAAAGGTAGTAACAAGAGGTAAATATAATGGACATCAGACCTATTAAAACAGATGCCGACTACCGCGCGGCATTAAACGACATCGAAAACCTAATGATGGCGGAGCCTGATACCGTCGAAGGCGAAAAGCTGGACATTTTGGTTACGTTAGTCGAGGCCTACGAAGCAAAGCATTTTCCAATGGATTTGCCAGACCCTGTTGAGGCAATAAAGTTTGAGATGGAGCGCAAAGGCTTAACGGTTAAAGATCTTGAACCCATGATAGGTAAAAGCAATCGTGTTTATGAAATCCTAAACCATAAGCGATCACTCACGCTAAAAATGATTTGGAAACTTCATGAAGGGTTAGGTATTCCAGCAGAGTCACTGATCAAGCCACCGCAAGTTCGCGCTTCATAGCGCTGCGAATCAAAATTAGTTTGTTATGAATGACGCTCGCTACCCAAACATTTCTGCTATTGATAACAGGCTAGCTGAGCTTGAAAACGAAAAGCAGCAGCTTCTCGCATTAAGAGAGGCTTTGCGTAGCGCTCAAAACGAGCGTTCACCCGTTAGTCCTTACAGAGCGCAGAGTACATACACTCACGACTTACCGAGATGGGTATAAGCACTGTCGTACTCAAAGGCGCCATGAAAGCTGCGGAACGCAAGAACGCTGACAATCATCTACAATCGGCTCAAGTTGTCGTCGCAACAGGAAAATATGTGGGTGAAGGGTTTGACCTGCCAAGACTGGATACGTTGTTTTTGGCCATGCCAATCGCATGGAAAGGTACATTGGCCCAATATGCCGGTCGAATTCATCGTAAATCGGAAGGAAAAACACAAGTCACCATTCACGACTATGTAGACTGCGCCCTCCCTATGCTGCAACGCATGTTTAAAAAACGCGAGAAAAGCTACAAGGCTATGGGGTACGCCCTTGAGTACATTGATGGTAACAGTGACAATCAGCCTTCACTAAAGCTGGAAAAGGCCTCTTCATAAAATACCAGGTCAAATTAGCAAGCTGCTCTTCGTTCAACACTTCCCCATGCCTTTACCCCCCATACGCCAAAACCACTATCCGTTTGGCTTTTGGATCGAAACGCCAAACAGGGAAATTAGTCCATTTACTGTTTGGCGTCTCGATTGAAATCCAACGCTGGTAGGCCTTGCCATTACTGGCTCAAAGCAAGGTTTGGCACTTTTTGTACCCTAAACCAACCTCGGCATCAAAGTACAAACCGTTTGGTTTTTTAAACCCAGAATGCAAACGATCGTTTGGCGTCTCGATTTTTTGCACTAGCCAAATGCCGCCAAACAGCGCCGTATTGGACGATATATTTCAAACAGTTAGCCGCGCACAGGTGATCATAAAAAACCGATTAGACTGGTTAGTTTGATGGCCATTTCTTTCATCTAATTCACCACCACGTCTGCACTCGACGACTGAAAATAGACGGCATGACGAACCAACAAGGTGATATGTGACGTGTTATGGGCAAGTGGTAACGATTGGTATAGAGAATGGATACAGCAGCTGGTCGCGTTACTGGTTGGGCATGGCGCGTTTACTCTCTACCCAGCATTAAGCCAGTGCGATAATGCAGCCGAACGCTTAACCCGCTGGCTGACTTTTCAGTTACCACGCGTTAAACAAGCGCACCCTGGCTGCCCGATTCACCAATGGCTGAATAGCATTGGCGCACAAGTGATCGTAGAAAAATGGCAGAGCCCAGAACAATGGCCCAACTTATATTGGCTACCTTTGCCTGAGGTTGATGGCCACGCGCAAGGCGGCTTGGTTTTGTTACCGGCACATTTTTTACCGGTATATGGGGATTGCACAAGCCAAACCAGAACATTGCAAGCAAACACACCGGCCAACGCCTGTATTTTTTGGTGCATCACGCCTTTATCTAAAACGGGAAAGCGCGCTACCTTGCACCCCAAACAGCAAAACCGCGCCTTTTGCCTGCCCAGTTCGCCAGAGCAAATAGGAAAATCATGCACAGGGTTATTACTGAGAGGTTTGAAAAAAGACAACCGAAAACGAAACAGCAACATGATCAGTCACCAGATCAACCTAGCGCTGCTGCACCACCTTTGTGGGCCAGAGAATGATGTGTGGTTGGAAGCTAATTTTGGTGCCGTAACTGATTACGGTAGCAAAAATTAGAAGCCTTAAAAACGAGTAACCCCTCGCGGGGCGCTGATCTAACGGGTAGCGGGAGGGGTGTTGTTGATGCGATTTTAATATCAAAAGCGCCAAATAGCTCGATATTTTTTGATGTCGATTTTACTTAGCAGTTGTTCGGAATAACCGAACAACTGCCATTTTGCCCGTTGAGTCACACACCCGCCATCACTCATACCTTTTTAAGTATCAGACTTTTTTAAGCACCTGCTTTTTAAAGGCATTCATGGCGAGCTGATTAAATCGAGCTTCATCTTCGCCTACCTGTTCACTGTTACAATAATCACACATTGAATACTGGCTTTCAATTTGGCCTTGTTGCCCCAAATGCTCAACCGTAATCTTTTTAGTATGAAGGATGAGTTGACCCATCTCACAAATTGAACAGGTTCGAGTATTCATAACAAATCATCACCACTGCTTTGACTAACAGCTAGAAAACGGAAATCACTCTGAATCACATGTTGCTACCGACATTCATGTTGGTAGCAACACCCTATGGCTCACAGCCAAAAAACAAACTCGAACTGTCGGAGTACTGTTTTTAGAATTAACGAGGAAAAAGATCCAGACAAAGTAAAAATAAACTATCCGGAATTTCCGAATAGTTACGTTATTTATTAACTATGCAGTTATCCAGCTTTGATCTGTTAACACCTGCTCTGCAATCGCAATTTGCCTTGCAGTAAACATTTGTTTGCGTGAATTCCATGAGTGCACCTTTTGTACAAGTTCTTCGGTGCTTTGTACTGGCTCATGTTTACTTAACCAATGAACCGTTGCCAAGAGTTCTAAGCCTTGTGGGGACTCAAAACCTTCGACTAACTGCGACACTTTCTCAAATCGTGTTCGAGTGTCAGGGTGTTGAGTAAGAAACTCCTGCGCATCTTCTATAGCACCGGGCACTAGCCGTAACTCTTTTTCAGGTGCATCTCCACCATCGGCATAACCAGAGATAAAGTGCCCCTCAATCGCATTGAGCACATGCCGCAAATTTTGTGCATAAGGGCCATAATGCGCTTTTTCGTATTTTAATCTTAATGGTTCACCTGCTTCTTGCATAAAATACAAAAGCTTATGAACTTCAAGTAACGAAACGGTTGGGTCAAGCAAACCTCTTAGATAGCGTTGCATTAGCACAATTATTAAGGCGCTACCAAGTGTCATCTCACATCACCTGGTTAACTGCCGAAAGGAAATACTGGCCGTTCTTGAAGAGTTAGCCACCACACTTTCAACTTTGTAATTACCAATCTGTGCCGTATCAGCATTTGGCTGGTATGTGGTTCTTTTGCGTACATTTCTGGCATTGGTGGTCACGATGGCTTTATCAATTTCAATACCGTTGGCATCTATTTCGTAATGGACTTCTGCCATGCTCAGTAGGTATTTTAAGAACAACTCTGAATTATCCAGTTGCTTCTGATTATCCTTAGGCTTCAGCCTATCGGATTTTAGATCGAATACTAATGCACGTTTTTGTTCGGTATCTTGCCACAAAATAATAAGGTCACAGCCTTTATTCACACCCACATCATTAGTCGAGTTTACATACAGCGACAGCTGTTTAAATTTCTGTTTGTTTCTTTTGGGCTGATAATCCAAAGTAAACGCGAGTGCATCGGCGGGTATATGCTCGATATACAACTCGGCTACCTTGCTATCTGCCCCATCTTCTTTCAGTTTTAACTGTTTCTTGGCGGTATCGTAATGGATAACCACATCAGGATTGATGATTTCCCTCATCGCTGCCAGCATGCATCACTCCTTGATACCGTAGTAAATCTTGTCCGCCAAATCGTTGGCATCGGCGATGAGGTTATCGAACACTTCCATATTGATACCGTACTTATCCACTTCTACGGCATGTATCTGGTGATCATCTTTTAAGCTGTAAGCTTTGATTTGTGCGGGTTTCAGCAGGTCTAAACCGGTCATTTTTGCCGATTTCATAATCTGCTCTTTGTTTTCGACATCAAGGTTAAGCATCACGCGGTTGTTCAGCTCGCGGATCAGATAATCGCTATGGGTTGTCACCAGCACTTTCACGCCAGAGTTCACTAAACGCGCCAATAGCCCAGCCATTTTGCGCTGGTTGTCTGGGTGCAAGTTCAGCTCTGGCTCGTCGATGATCAACATGCCGTTTTTCTCGGCTAACGAGTTGATGTAGAGGTCAATTAAAAACAGCGACTTAATGGAAGAGGATGCCACATAAACAGGCACCGCAACTTTGTCACGGCCACGCTCTTTTTTCGGCATGTACATCACTTGTTTATCGACTGCCTTGTAAGAACCGCCCATTAGGTCTTGCAGTGCATCCCGAATCGGTTTGCAGTTGCTTTCTTCACGAATGAAACTCTTGCGCTTACAGAGGTTTTCGTACTCGCGTACCACGTTAATATTGTCGTGGATTGGCTGGGCATAGCGTGAGCGCATACTGTTTAACAGATCAATCGGGTTTACCTTATCGCCACTGGTAATATGCTCGATAATGGCGTTTTTACTGATATCCAGCTCTTTATAAAACAAGGCAATGCCGGTGCGTTCTGACGTGACTACAAAGGGGCGCGGCAATAAATCCGCAAATAGGCAGTCGGTAATATGATCGCTAATCACTTCATCTAATATGCGGTCTGGGACACGGCTGCCACTTTTGGTTTGGAAAGTGACCGATAACACGGTTTCATTTTCGGCCTTGTAAAAGCTTAACTGTTCTGACTGCCCAAAACTCACGGCTTGTTTAAACTCATTAGTAAAGTCAAACACTAGCTGGTCATGGCTAAATTCAGCTTTAGCGTTGTTAAAAAAATCTTCCGGTACGTTGAAATAACGCGGCAAGTTTTCAGAAAATTCTGAAGAGGCGTTTTTAAGGTAATCTGCTAACTTCGCTTGATAGTCGGTTAACTCAATCAATAGCGTGCCTTCGTCGCGCAGTTGCGCTAAACGCTCACGAGATACCGACAAATCAATCCACTGTTTAAAATGGCGCAACAAGCCATAAATGGCATAGCTGATATAGGTTTTGCCCATATTATTAGGGCCGCAGATTACGGTTAAATCACCTAGCTCAACGGTGCCTTTATCAATACCGCCTAAGTGTGCAAAGTTAAATTTCATGTTGCCTCCTGATTAAGCGGTGTGGTGTAGGGTTTAACATTTAGTTTGCCTCCCCGACAGTGACTTGACCGTTCATTAACATGGGGAGAAGCCAGTCACGGAGCGTAACTAACTCTGCATTTTCCCTTTCAATAAAATCTTGCTGGTTAAAGATTGGCTTAACTTTCGCGGTAAATGCATCTGACATAGCTACGCTAGGTAAAACAACTTTAACTGTCTTCAATGTGCCGCCGGATACTTCTTTAAATGTTGATCCCGATGCATACTGGGTAATCGCTTTTAGTGAGTTTTTTACCGTGTAATAGATAAACTCCGTTGAATATCCTTTATTCGGAATAAAAGACTTAAATCCCTGATTCGTGGTTACTTCGTTTCGTGAGATTGCCATATAGCCAATTGGCGCTCTTGAGCTAAGCAAAACAGTGCCTGCGGGATACTTCTTTAACGAAGCGTTCCTGATGCCCTCAGCGGAGACATCTTGCCCTCCACGAGAAATAAACTTATTGCCTTGATTGTTTGACAGGTCATTGGGAGCAATCCAAGGAGTGCCTTCAGTCGTGAAGTTTTCAGGGTTCCGAGTTGAAGGAGTGCTGCCACCAACAATTTGCCCAAGTTCCTCTAACGTACCGTCCTCCCACCCCTCCGGTATTTCCCGTTTTAGGGTTGGGCTGTAGACCATTTTGCCGCCGGAGGTAAGGTAGGGTTTACCGTTGGCGTCGGGGAAGTCGAACTGAACAAACCAATAGTCGTACAAGGTTTTTGCCATAGCTTCCAGCTCGGCGTTGATGCGGTTATTGAGTTCGATTTTTTTGTCGATACAAATTGCGGCCTTAACAATAGCTCTCTGGATTTCAATATCAAAATCAGGGAAACAAATATTCTTCAGCGCAGAAATAGGCAGTTGAGGCTGTGCGCTTCCTGAGCCATGTGAGAGATACTGCTTCTCAAATAAAGCCGACCTGAAAAATAATAGTATAAAATAAGGGTCATATTCTTCAGGGTTTGCTCTGACAATAACCATTCCAGAATTTATTCGAATATTTGAATAGGGTGTCCCATCATCTACGATTGCAACATTCCCAACAGTTCCTCTTGTAGTTAGGACAATGTCACCCTTCTCAATCTTCCCCTTTCTTAGCTGACTGTCTTTCTCTTCATCTATATATTCAACTTGTGAAAAATCAAATCCTGTCTTTTTAACATTGCCAGTATTTAAGAATACGCAATGTCCATCTGATTTCAGTTCGGATTTGTTGGGATAATTTACACCCCGATCACCATCTATAAATTTGATACCACTTTTTGAAAAATTGATAAAACTAGGGCTACTCATACTTCAACCCCGCCAACTGCTTTTTAATCTCCGCTTCCAAATCACGAGACTGATCAAACAAGCCATCTAAGTTGCTGGTAAAGCCTTGCATCTTCTCAGCAAATTGCTCCGGCGTAATATCGACATATTCGATTTTGACATCAAAGTACTGGCCTGCACTTAATGAGTAGTTTTTAGCTTCGATGTCGTCATAACTCACCGCTACCGATAGATCTTCGATGGTTTCTTTGGCATTAAACACATCAATGATCTGTTGTTCTTCTTTCGGAGTTAGTACCGTTTTTTGGTTTTTACCATCTTTAACTTTTTCGCCCAAGTTGGAGGCGTCCACCAGTACTACATCGCCATCGTTGCTGGCATCGATAAACAGAATGGATACGTTGGTGCCGGTAGTGGCGAAGATATTAGAGGGCATGGAAACAACACCCGCCAGCATTTTATTTTTCACCAAATGTTCGCGGATTTTTTTGTCGATGCCCGACTGGGCGGTAATAAAGCCTGTAGGCACAACGACTGCGGCTTTGCCGCCAGGTTTAAGTGAGGCAATAATGTGCTGCAAGAACAATTGGTAAATTTCCATCTTGTCCTTGGCTTTGGCTTTGATTTTGGGAATACCAGCAAAGAAGCGTTCTTTGTTTTCTTTGCTGTCTAGCTCATCCCTAAAGTCGCTAAAATCGAGCTTAAATGGCGGGTTGGAGACGATATAATCAAAGCGTTTTAGCTCTTTGCCATCTTTATGGTAAGGATGAAGCACAGTATTACCTTGGATCACATTCGGGATAGAGTGCACCAAATTATTTAAGATCAGGTTTAACCGCAGCAGGTTGGAAGATTTTTGCGAAATATCCTGGGTGTAAATGCTACAGCGGTTTTCACCAATGGCGTGCGCCACGTTCATAAGCAACGTGCCTGAACCTGCTGATGGGTCGTAACAGGCCACGTTACGCACTGTGCCGCGCTGCTCTTTAGGTACTAAAATTTCCGCCATAATGCGTGCTACTGCATGAGGGGTAAAATACTCGGCGTATTTGCCGCCAGAATTGCTGTTGTAGTCTTTGATCAGGTATTCAAAGATGGTGGCGTAGAAGTCGAATTTTTGCGTGAAGATACGCTCAAAGCTGAACTCAACCAGTTTATTGATAATGGCGCGGCAGAAGGCGTCGCGTTTTGAATCGTCAGCAATGTATTGGCTGATGCGGTCGAACAGCACCACTTTTGCGCCACCATCGGTTTTTACCGCGAATACATCGTTATTGCTGATGGCAATGTCGATTAGGGTATCGTCAAACAGTTTGGCAAAGTCCGGCGCGTTTTGTTGGCTAAACAGGTAGCTGATAAAGTGCTGCGGTTTTAGCCGCGCGGTGTCGCCGCCCATTTGCAGTTGCAGCATGTCGAGATCGTCTTCACTCATGGCTACCAGCGCTTCTTCCCACTTATCGGCTTTGGCGATGGTGTCGTCGAGTTTTTTCGCTTCAAAGGCGAATTTGTCGTTTAAAAACTTGTACAAAAACGTTTGGGTAATGATTTTAAATTCGTTACCGTCGTTACCCAAGCCATAGTTAGCACAGATGCTTTTTAAGCTATCAATCAGGGTTTTGGTTTTTTGCTGAAATTCTAATTCAACCATTTGGTGTTTACTTCCTAATCAGTTTTACCCGCATTACCACGCTTGGCTGCCGGTATTAAATTCTTTTAAATATTCTGCGACGACGAGGTGGTTAATGTAACGCGAGGCGTCGGCGTTAAGTTTGATTTGCTGTTCTTTCATAAAGCGGCCAATCACCAGCGGCATCATTTGCCGTTCGAAGTAACTTTCGTTATCGAGCACTTGGCTGTTGTTGAGCACTTGCTCGTCGGCATCTTGTTTCACGCCTGCCAATGCTTCAAAAATTTTGCGTTCGGACTCGCTAATATCATTTTGGCTTTGCTGGCGCTCTTGTAAACGTTTATGAATACGGGTGTATTTGGCATCGCCTAAGTACTTTTGCCGCAGTTGGTTGTTTTGGCGATTGAGCTCTTTGACGCGGTCGTGAATTTTATTCAGCGCGTCGATATTGGCCACCATTTCATCTTGAGTCACTTCGCTTAAGTTTTTCTTCTTAAACAAGCGCTCTAGTTCTTCTTTCAAGCTGATGAACTGTGGATCTTGCTGGTCAAAATTGCTAGCCAGTGCTTCACGGGTTTGGCGCAGGGTGTTTTTCAGTTTGTCTGCCAGTACTAGTTCTTCTTCGCCGATTTTTACAAACTTGAAGATCACGTCTTCTAAGGCGCGGTTGAGCAAGTTACTGGTGTCTTCGCCGCTTTCTAAGTCGTTTTTAAGGTTGAGCAAATCCAGATGGTTACTGGTTTCACGATACAACACATTGAGCTTGGCAAAATCCAGTTCATCGAGAAAGTCATACTCGCCTTGCAAGCGGATCAAGTTATACAAGCTGCGTGCATCGGCTAAGGCTTTTTTGAGCGCCAGTACGGTGTCGCGGTCTTGTATTTGGCTGATCTGATTGCAGAACTCTTCCATGTTGTCGGTATCAAAACGGAACAGTACGTCTTTGATATGCTCGATTTCTTGTTTGATCTCTTCCTGAGATTTAAACAGGTGTGAGTAGTGCTCCATCTCATCGCCCAATTCTGACTGTAATTCGTCGAAATAGGCTTTGTTGGTGGCATCAAACTCTTTACGAATATCGGCAAAATCGACCACATAACCGTAGCGGAAATCTTTGTAAGTACGATTCACTCGTGTGAGCGCTTGAAGCAAATTGTGCTTGCGGATCACTCGGCCAAGGTAGAGCTTTTTCAGGCGTTTGGCGTCAAAACCGGTGAGTAGCATGTTGTACACAAACAGGAAGTCGATTTTTCCTGCTTTGAAGTCTTCGACCCAGTTTTTGCGCTCTTCTTTGGTGCCGATGTCATGCAGGATTAGGGCGGCGTTTTTTACCTTCTGGGCTCGTTTAACCGATTCGGCATAAGCGGTTGGCGCAGGCTCAGCGACTTCGAGTACTTGGCTATTTGAATTGGATGTTTGCGGCAGAATAGGTGCATCGGCATAAACGCCATTGAAGATTTCAAACATCTGCTTGGCTTGATCTGAGCTGTCGCAAATAACCATGCCACCAATGGTTGCATCGTTTAATGCGCCACGGCTTTTTTCAAAGTCGTTTACGATGTAAGTCAGCATGGGCTCAACAAAGCTTGGGTGGGCGTAAATCAGTTTGCGATCCACATCGCCCATTTTCACTTCGGCTTCTTCAAGGGCTTTTTGAAGCTCAATTTTGTATTGAGTACTGATCTCTTCACGGATTAATCGCAAGGTGTAACCGTCGGCAATGGACGCGTTGTAGTAGTACTTGTGAATGTAGTCGCCAAACAAGGCGCGTGAGTTGTAGTCATCTCCCAATAGCGGCGTACCGGTTAAGCCTATTTTTATGGCGTTGCTGTCTGACTGGCTTAAGTTGGCTAAGAAACTGCCTTTAGGGTTATAGCTGCGGTGAACTTCGTCTAAAAAATACACCCGCTGTATCGCGACGTTGTAGTCTTTGGTGCTGACCACATCTGGGTCATCTTTGAACTTTTGAATATTCACCACGGTGATTTCTGGCTTGCCAGAATGGTTATGGATCACCTGTGTGGCTTTAATGTCACGGGTAAAGGCATCCCGTGAGTTGATCGTGTGCACGGTTAAACCACGGGCGGTAAATTCACGTTGCGCTTGTTGCAGTAGGTCTAGGCGGTCAACGATAAAGTAAAACTTAGGGATGACCTGCTGCTGTTGAAAGTAGTCGGTTAAAAAGCGCACGTTATAAAACGTTAGGGCAGTTTTACCACTGCCCTGTGTGTGCCAAATAATGCCTTTTTTCACGCCTTCGCTGAGCTTTTGCTCAATAGCTTTGGTCGCAAACAACTGCGGGTAACGCATGATGTGTTTTTGTAGTCCGTCTGACTCGGACACATACGCCAAGGCGTAACGCAAAATAAAGGCTAAGCGCTCACGGCTGAGTAAAGAGGTACAAATGCGGTTGGTTGGGCGCTCGGATTGCTTGTTGGTCAGGAACTCTGGGTTACTGCGGATCACTTCCAGATTATTGTCTTTTAAGACTTTTAGCTCGTCATCATCCGATACCGGCTTCAACAGGGCGGTTAAGTTTAAGATTTCTTCTTCGCGGAAATAGTTAAATACCGGCTTATGGTAAGAGCTACTGGCATAGAACGCACCTTGTACGGGTTCTGGATCGCCGTCGTCGTACTCCATGTTATTGGAGAAAATCATAAACTGGGTGATGTTGGCAAAACGCTTGAATTTAGGGTTTTGAAAGCGTTTATTAATACGGTCGCGCTCAGCGAGGATGCCTTCACGGTTGTTAGGCTTTTTTACCTCGATAAACACTAACGGCATACCATTGATAAGCAAAGTGATATCTGGGCGGAATTCTTCATCGCCGTTTTGGCAGGTTAGCTCGGTAACAACATGGAAGGTATTGTTATTGAAATTCTCAAAGTCGATCAGCTTGGTATTTGAACGCTCTGACAGGCGCTCAAAGAAGGCTTTGCCTAGGTCTTCGTTATCCAGCAGTAGTTTAACATCTTCTAGCAAACGACCAGCTTCAGCATCTTCAATATCAGGGTTAATTTTGCCGATAGCGGCTTTGAATACGTCAGGGAAGATATTGGTGTCGAGATCCCAGCTTTGCCCTTTAAGTGACAGGTACTTATAACCTAGACGCATTAAATGAAGAATAGCAGGGATTTTTACTCGGCTATCTTCATTAAATTTATTGGTATTGAAGGCCATAACATTCCTTGTAGTCGTTTTAATTAGGAACCTGCTCAAGCAAATCACTTAGAGGGCAGTTAAATAACTCACACAGCTTATCGAGCGCCTCTAAGTCCACCTTGAGCGCGGTTTCTTTGTAAAGTAGCGTGACGGTGGTGCGGCTTAGGCCGGTTTCTCGCATCACGTCGCTAATGCGCATTTTTCTCTCACCCATTAATCGGGCTAGGTGGCAGCGGATCATGCTCTCTCCACGGTGTTTTCTTAACCATAAACTTGGGGATTTTTCACTGTTGCTTACCCTACCACGATTATGATTATTCTCAACTTATTTGAGTTAAAACCAAATAATTGAGCGTATTTGTTATTCGTTCAGTGCTGGTTGTTGGTACGCTAGCGGTTAACGGGAATGCCTCTAACGGTATTGTCTGCGTTGGACTTCAAGTATCGCTAGCTATTTAGGTTGACTGGCGGTGCACTGCAAGGCGACAAGCCTACACAGGGCTCATCACCTTTTTAGTCATCCAAAATACTGCCTTTCACGCAGTACATACGTGGGCGGGTGTTGTCGGGCAGGCTGACTTTGCGCTGTGGCCGATTACCATCGGGGACTAGGTAGCCTGCCGCCATCAGTGCTTTGGCGGCACGATCTGGGCTTAGACCTTCAGTAGCTTCACGCCAGCCAGTTGGGTAAAACAGGTAGAGGGTTTGTGGGCCTGTAGAGTCAATCCAACCCGCGCGTTGGCGTACTTGGCTGCTGTAACCGGTTTGTTTAGGCGTAAAGCGGCTTTCGCCATGTTGCTCAATAAAACTGCGCACCTGGCGAATGGCTTGTTGATCTTCATTGGCGGCCACGCCACCGCGGGCAAGTATCCATTGGTTAAGCTGGCTTAAACAGGCAGCTTCGACACTTTGAGCTGGCCAATCAAGTACTTTGGCTTGAATGGCTAACAGGCCAGCGCTGGCCAGTAAGGCAAATTTTTCGGCGACTCGGCGCACTTGGCCGTCTGACTCGGGAGGTAAACTGGCTAAAAAGCGTTGGCGTACGTTTTGGAAAACGGGGCACACCTGCGCGCTGTGCTGCGTTAAATACCGTAACCAATCCAAGGCCAAGCTGCCGTAATGTTGGCGGCTTTGCTGTTTTAGGTGATCGGCTAAATCGGCGGCGTTCATACCATGACTCTGGTTAAACACGCCCATTTGCGCTCCAGCATCGGCACTGAGATCAATCACTCGCACTTGCTGGCCGGCTTTTACGCGCTTGCCGATACTGGCCAGATGGCTTTCAAGCGTCACTTCGCCAGTGGATAAAAACACCAAACGCCAGCGGGCGGGTAAGCGCATTTCACCGTATTTGCCTGCACGAGTTTTACCTTGACCATTGGCAAGCATGTAAGCGACATCGCCCGCCTCTTTTGGGTCAACTTCGCCCATTTCATCGAGCGCCAGTAAGGCATCGTTATGCGCTAATGCTGTGCCTTCTAAACCGTTGGCCGTGGCACGCCAACTGTGGCGTAGTTGATTAGGCTCGCCCCACACTGATAACGCCGGATACAACGCTGCGGTTTTACCAGTACTGCTGGCACCGTAGAGGTGTAAACCAAAACCATCCACCCCGCACAAATGCAATAAAGGTGCAGCCAGTGCAGCACAAACGCCAACAATTAATAGCGGGTTATCCAGACAATAACGGCCTACGTGCTGCCGCCAAGTGTCGCTACTGCCTTGTTGAATAAAGCCTTCTATCGGGTGCATGGTTTGCAACACCATGCGCGGGTTGTTGCTGTGTTCGCTTGGGTAAAAAGTGAGGCGCGGATGCACATAAGCGTTATGATGCCAGCCAATGCAGTTGACGCTGATGGCCTTTTGCGTGGCCAGTTCGCCCATTTGTTGAATAAACAGCGAGAGCAACTGCCGCGCTTTGACACTGTTACTAAGCCGCATGCCTCGGCTAAGTAGAATTCGGCGGTACTCGCTGCCGTCTCCGGCCAATAGTTCTGCGGGCATGGCCCAGTAGCGATGGCGATTGTCATCGTCTAACCAGTGCAATAAATAGCCGTAGTTGTCCCCTTGCGGATCGCGGGTGCGAGCAGCAACTTGCAGCCAAGAACAGATTTTGACTGGGCTATCTTGCCCTGCCGGTTGCATCACCAGCCAGTTTTGCTCGTTATAGGCAAAACCAGCTGGTAATGTTGGCTCGTTGCTAGGCATATCACTGGCAGATAATTGGTTTAATGCTGATGGTTTATCCACGGCCATAAGCAGCACCGATACGGCGGGTTTCAATCCACTGGTCGATATCGCTTTCTAACCAGCCCACGGCACGCGCACCAATACGAATGGAACGTGGAAATTCACCGCTGGCCATCAGGGCATAAATGGTACTGCGGCCAAAGCCTGTTTTGGCCTTTACCTCGGGCAAGCGCAAAATCCGCTGCTGACGCGCTGGGTGTGTTGATGTGGTGGATGATTGTGTCGTTGGGTTCATCGTTTGCTTCCTCACTGATCTGTTAAGTTCAGTTAGGAGTTTGCCCCGCTATTATCAAAGAGTTAAACGGACGCAGTAGGCAGATAAATGCCCAGATCGTGCAGCTTTCTGAGGGTACAAGTAGCTACTTGCCCCAGTTTGTAGATAGTGCCCCAAATAATAATTGTTCTGTGGGCAGGGTTGGTGCGTGGCTAAGTGGCGTGAACTAAGGCTTTGCCCAAACTGCCCCAAAAGCCCAAGGGATGAGCGAAGTGTTAAAACACATGGAGTATGAGGCAAAGCATAAAGTGAAACTAAAACTTCTTTATCTGCTGAAAAATGAAAATATAGTTTCACTGACTCATTAAACGTTAAACGCTGATTGTTTCATGGCTTGCTCCGCTCGGCTGATCCCTAGCCGCTTAGCAACGGTTTGCCATTGCTTAACCGCCATTAATACTTCATCGTAAATTTGCGTGGCTTGGGTTTGCGAAAGTCTGAAGAAGTCTTTCACATCAAAGGCTAGCTGGTAGTCTAAAGCGTTGTCTGCATCGGTAATATTCAGATGCAGGCCATGCTTACCCACTATCGGGTTTAAATCATAAGCGGGTGATAACTTCCAGCCATTCTTTGTTAATAAAAACCCATGGTTACGCAGGTGATCATCCGTGTTGGACACCGCAATATTAAACACGATTCGACGCCATAACTGAGCTAAATCGGCTGCGGTTTGTGCACCAGAATTGGAAATAAATTCAGCAATCTCTAAGTAGCTAGCACCTTGAGATTGTTCACCATCATAGTATTGAAGCTGTGTCATGGCCGATGAAAAATGCAGCCGCTTTTCACCGTCGCGGTCAAACCGTTTGGTTAAAAAGGTATGGTGCTGTGACGAAAATTGCTTGATCTCACTTGGAAACATGTGAACACCTGCCGCAAGAGCCAATTCATAACAGACCATCTCCCATGCGCCCACGTCATGGGTATCATTTAGATTGGGAAACTTGGCAATCCACAAGTGGCCTTGTTCATCTGTGACACAAGCCTTGGGCCTTGCACCACCTAATGATGAGCCTGGAGAAATCAGCATTTTCAACCAGCGGTAATACTCGTCACTGTCGATGTTATCGTCTTTTTCAATCTGCATTGCTGCGTGCTCTAGCTCTCGCAAAGAAGCCATTGGTGGCGCAGCAAACTCAGAGTTGCCGTCCAAAAAAGCATCCGAGCCTACTCGCTTAAATCGAATCCCCCCCATCCGATAAGAGTCATGTACGCCCAGCAGGTAATCCAATTCGTTTAATCGACTTGTTGCTCGAATGCCTTTGCGCGCCTCAATCGCCGCACGCCGCTGCATTAAAATACGCCCCCATCTATCAGGCGATGAATCAAGAAATGCGCGAAAGTTTTTATCGGCTTCATCGTTATAGAGTTCACCGGAGTGAAGCGTTAGGATTGGATCAATTTGCAAGCGATAGGCTGAGGTTAAAAATGCTTTATCGTAGGCAAAACTAAATACGCCACCTCGGCTTGAATCACTGTGAGCAAGCAGCCCAATTAGCAAAGGCGCTTCAATTGGCTGCCAGTCGGCATAGACTTCGACGATTTCACGGCTCATTTTGAACCTTCCAGCAATTTTATGTTTTGCAGCTTGATACCCACTTCATCATGAGCGGCCATTTCTGCAAAGTTGCTTTCCATGCCAAGAACAGCCATCACTTTTAAGTAAGTGCCTATGGCAACGCCCGGATCACCGGCGAAGACTTTATTCACGGTTTTATGATCAAAACCAGTACGTTCACACAGTAGCTTTTTTGTAAAACCACGTCGTTTCATCGCCAACAGCAAGTCTTCACCAAAATGCCTCAGGATTTTGCGCTGCTTTGGAAACAGTACATTGTGTAAGTCACGCTTAGCCATATCACCAACCAAAGGGACTATATTCCCACTATTTAACCGTTAATGGGAATATAGTCCAACTTTGAATCCCAAGCAACTCCAACAATTTATATGTAGGACTATATTCCTACTTTACTCAATATAATTGGATTTATATCCCACCTTTAGGTTTAGCTTGCGCGTTGGTCAAGGCGATGAAATGGATCCCTGAATGCCAAAGGTTGCGGATTACACTTTTATGCGCATAAAAATGTATAATTCCACACTTTTCTGCGCGTTAAAGTGTAGACTGAGTTATACTACAGGCAGTTAACAGTCTTAATTGGCGGGAAATGACAATGCAGCGCAACTTACTCAACGCCCTAATAGCATGGAAAAATCAACCGGTGCGCAAGCCATTATTGATCGATGGTGCAAGACAAACAGGTAAAACCTATCTGCTACAAGAGATATTTGGGAACACCTTTGCCAACATCCTTCGTATCGACTTCCTTGAAAACCCTGCCTACAAAGAAGCGTTCGATGGCTCTCTGTCACCTGACGAGCTAGTAATGAACATTGAGTTGTTAACCAACCAAGCGTTCAACCCAGAAACCGATCTGCTGATATTAGATGAAATTGGCGAATGTGAACGTGCCGTTACCTCACTAAAGTACTTTGCTGAAAAAGCACCGTCCTATTTTGTCGCTGCCAGCGGCTCGAATATTGGTTTGCTCAACACCTTCCCTGTGGGCAAGGTAGAACAATACAATTTACGACCACTGACCTTCCAAGAATTTATTTACGCATCCAACGAGCAAGCGCTGATCAAAGCGTTTGATAGTCAAGCAAGCACACCGGCAGTACACACCAAATTGATGGACAAACTCACTGACTACTTTTTTACTGGTGGTATGCCGGAAGCCGTTTCTGCTTGGTATCAGTATAAGGATTCAAGCATTCTAGAGCGTGTTGAAAAAGTCACAAAAATTCATGCCGATTTAGTGGAAGGTTATCGCCGCGATTTTGGTAAGTACGCGGGCAAGGTCGACGCCACACTGATTGAATCGGTATTTAATAGCATTCCAGCCCAGCTATCACTTGTCAGCGATGAGTCGGTTAAACGCTTTAAATTTAAGCATGTGCATGAGCGTAAATCTCGTTATAGCGATTTTGAAACCGCGATCCATTGGCTTAACTGCTGCCGCTTAGCTTTGCCAAACTACCCTATTGAAGGATTGTCGAAATCTCCGTTAGCGGCCTATAAAAAAGAAAATATGGTGAAACTGTTTCTGTTTGATGTGGGCCTGCTTAATCATATGCTCGGCAGCAGTTATAAAGAGATTAAACAGCAAAACTATGATCTCTCTGTTTATAACTACAGAGGCTATGTGGCTGAAAACTTTGTGCAACAAGAGCTCACTGCCATTGGCGTTGACCCAAGCTATTCATGGAATGACGCCCGCGCCGAAATCGAATTTATTTTGGCGACCGATGAAGGCGATATCGTCCCTGTGGAGGTCAAAAGTGGTAAACGTAAAAGAGCAAAATCGTTGGCATCCTACGTTGAAAAATGTACTCCAAGTAAAACCTTTAAGTTAACGGGTACACAAGGCTCATCCGCATTAGAGCAAACCAATATCGTGATGCCTTTGTATTTCACGCAGTATTTACCACAGAGATGGTAAAAGCGCGTTGCTTAGACCCCGAGGTCTACACAAAGTGACTTCATAGGTAACAATTTGTAGACCTTTGGTGGGCTTACAACCTTTCAACCAACCCTCAATCGGTTTTTTGCTAACGTCATTTGGCCAGTCTCTTGCCTCATCGTTTAAAGCAAATCACTCAAGCGATTTAACAGTGCTTTACGGCTATTATTCGCCACAACAAAGCGCTTAAATCGTTGTTCAAACGCCGCTTCATCAGCTTTGAACTGATAGGCCTCAAACAGCTGATGCAGATAGCGTGATGCCGCATCGTAACCACTGGCGCAAGTTCGATCCGCTTGCTCTTGTGATTGCTGCCAGTAGTGCTCACGTTGATTGTAGATATCCGTCAACGCTTTTTCTTTTTCCGCTTTTTCGATAGCTAATTTTTTTGCGAGTGCTGCGGCTTGCTCTTGCTGTAATTGACTTTGCGCTTGCTCAATAAAAGGAGAAATTACCTCGGGGGTTAACCAATACTGATAGATCTCGTCTGTGTTGACAGGTTCTTTTCGCGTCAGCGCTAAGGCTTGGTGTCGGGTTAGCTGGCCTTGCTCAAACAACGTGCGTAATAGCGTGTCTTTCTCTGCTTGCGAGAGATTATGGAGCCATTCATCAAATTGAAATTGGGTTTGTTTGGCTTGGTGACTGGGTTGCTCCTTCAGCACCATGGCGAGCGCCTTAACCAATGCTAAGGGAATATCATACAGCGCAGCAAACGCCTGCTCCTCTTCACTGAGGTGCTCAAAATCGAATTGAATTAACGGCACTCGCTCAACGCCATCATTAAAATCAAACGCTTTGAGCCACATAAAGTACACAAGGCGCCAATCCCCTTGCATTAACCCGCCGCGTAAAGCGGCTAAATGCTGGAAAAAGTCGTCAGCATGCTCATCGTCAAAATACTCATCATACTCCTCAAGGGAAAAAATCAGCAACTGCCACTCATCGTTTTCGTGAATATGAAGCCCATCACTTGAAAAGCAAAGTAAAGCTTCAGGGAGCGTTCCTGCTGGTAGCTTGATGTAGGCATCGATTGAGCCCCAATCGGCATAGTAAAAACCGATATCAAAGTATTTTAACATCAGCTCAAAAGGCTCTGCCTTTAAGTCACTGTAGGTGTAATACACCTGAAAGGACGTAGCACTGATCTCGGCACGGCTTGAAATTGATCGGAGTGCTTGACGTGCTTTAGCATCTAAATACCCATCCAGACGCTCAAATTTATAGTATTGATATTCGCTCACGATGACCTTGCTATCTATTTATTGTGAATTGAAAAGTTTGTTTTACTTTCATTGAAAAAGCGCTGCATTTTCTTGTTTGCGCTGCTCCAATGTCTTAGCAATCGCAGACACTGTTGTTTTACTGATCTCTAGCTGCGTCGCAAGATAAGCAAATTGGCTGATGGCTTCTGCAACTTCTTCAATGACTTGCCTTGCATCATGCCAACTCCCATAGCCCGCACTGGTCGCTAGTTTTTGCATCACCTTAAGCGGTGGCGCTTTACCATAACCTCCGAACACAGTGGCGTGTTCGTTGAATGGATGTGGGCTGTAAGTCACATCGTAAAAAGGGGCAGGATCCCATTGACCGTCATCCGCTTGCAAAAACGCCCAGTTTTTACTGTGGTCGTCTTGATTAGACGACAGCAGATTAAAAATGGCGCGGCGAAATTGCAGTTGTCCAGCCGCTGGCGATTTACACAACTGACGGCTGGCTTTAATTAAATCAATGTAATCTAAACTTGGCGTTCGAAAGTCTGCATCCATTAGCCCGCAAGCGCTGTGCATATGCAGGCGACCTGAACTGCGATTACTGCCTAAATCGGCCTGTTCAGTGACATAATCAAAACGCTTAAGCGCTAACCAGGCAGGCGCACCGCTGGTAGGTGGTGCTTCAATGAGTTGCCATTGCGGCGGTTGACACTTAGCAAGTTCTGCCATTTGTAAATAAACTGCCTCGCACAAACCTTCTTCATGCCCGAGCGCGAGATTTTTAGAAGTAAATTTAATCAGCCAAGCCTCATCTCCAAGCTGAGCGAAGGTTCGACAATACTGAGTTTCCCCAGCAGGCATATAAATTTGTGCCTTAGGCCTTGCCCCACCCGAACTACCTCCGGCGACTAATGCGGCCAACACCTGTTGAGTATGCCCATCTAACTCATCGTGATTATCATCCATATAATCTGACATCGAAGAATCGAACAGCGTTTGTGCTTCTAAGCCTAACGTCGCTAAATCAATATCCGCGTGCGTGGTGGCTGAAAACTCAGACACCGGAGAAAAAGACAATGCTCCCATGCCTTTATCACCGACAAAGGCCAGTCTATCCATCGCCGTTAATTGATTAGGTAGGATGCCCTTTTGCCGGAAAATACGATCTTGTAACAGCATGCCCCAGCCATCGGGTAAACAATCTCCAAATACGCCATGTACACCTTGGTGCGGCGCTTTAGGAGCGACTTGAACTTGCGCGTTCGCATGCAAGGTAAAAGGTGATAAGTTGCCAAACTGCTGCAAGTAGCTGTCTGCATACTGGAAAAAAACGCCTTGCCGATTCTGCGCCAAGACCCCTACTGCAACCTGCTCACCTGAACTTAAGGTGCGAGTCACGGCGAGTTTTTGAATGGGTTTAAAACTCATCTTTTAGCACCTCATCAATACTAGAGGGCATAGTGACCCGTTCTTTGCTAGGTTGTGTGAGTTGATAGAGCCTCTCTAGCGAATCAAGGGTCTGCCATAGCAACAGCAATTGGCGAAATGAAATTTGCCCGGTCAGCTCAAATTTCTTAATGGTGGCCGCAGGTACGCAGCTTCGCTCAGCAAGCGCCGCTCGTGACAGCTTTGCCTGCTTTCGTAACTCACGTAAATAAGCCGCATAGGCGTGGCTTACATCGGTATCATCAAGTAAGGTAAATTTCATCCGCAAAGGCCAAATGGATACAGTCATATCCATTATATCGAAATAAAACATAAAGTGGATATTATTGTATCCATTATTAAATAAAGTGTTGAAAAAATTACTCGATAAAGCCCTTCAAAACTGCTATGTTTTGCTCTAACAGCAGCATAAAAACGACACTGTTTTTCCATTGCTAACCACTAAGATTTAGTAAAAGCCATAGGCAAGTGGTGGGCAGTTTGGTGGGCAAACAGGCATTTTTGAACGGTTTCTTTTCGATAACTCATTGAGTTTGTTAGGGTCTAGGCCGCTACTCAATGAGCAAATTCAGAATATTGAATAAAGCTCAGTAACCCTTAGTAAATCGAACAATAAACTTAGAAACCTCGCGATATCGCGAGGTTTTTTTAAGCTTTTACCATAAGTGCTTATCAGCGCCCTCCCTCAACCTCTAGTTACAAATCAAAAGTGGTTATTTGAGCTATATATCTGTTGCTTTATATTTGAGTAAGCAGTGAATAAATCAGTCGTACTCAATAACAATAAATGCATCAGGGGCAGTGGATGTTTTCAATTCATGTAGAGCGGATTATCGACCAGCCAATAGACTTTGTTTTTGCCACGTTAAGTGACCATGCAAACTATGCACAATTTAAAGGCGTGGAAGCATCCAACCTTATTGTTGAAGGTAAGTTGGAACAAAATGGTCTTGGTGCTGTGCGAGAGATTATTGCGGGTGGGGCCAACTTGCATGAAGAAATAGTCGCTTACGATCCTCCCTATAAATTAGGCTATAAAGTGGTGAAGTCAAAACCGCTTCCTTATGATCACCAATTAGGTGAAATTACGTTGAAGAAAATCGACGGCAAAACCCATGCGACATGGCGCTCGGTAGGTCATATCACCGTTTTTGTTTTAGGTAGTTTATATTTCGATAAGCAAATTCAAAAAAATGGCGGCAAAGCCTTCGGCAGTATTCTTAAGCAGATTGGGAATATGCCACGCTAATTGATAACACTTCCATTCGCACTAGGCCGAGCTTGGATAGATAATTCATCTCCCCACTTCCGGCATAGTGCTTATGGCGTATTGTTGAAGAGCCAACGCGACACTAATGCGGCGGACACTGCGCTAACGCAATATCAGGCTTTGCCTTCAATCAAAAAGTGATTACTGATGGTGCCAGCTTGACGTGCCTTTAAATGGGGAAGATAAGCTGGGTCTGACATAAACGCTTTACCAGCATCTACAGATGGCCATTCGATAATAACCCGCGCCGCTTCTTTATTACCGCTACCTTCTACAAATTCGTAGTTAGTGCTATTAGCTAAATATACTCCACCGTGTTTCGACACTATGTCGCCCACGCTTTCCATATACGCTGGAACCCAACTCTCATCTTTAACGATTACATCCAATACTGAGTAAGCTTTCATCTGGCTATTTTCCTATTTAAGAAATATTTGTGCACCACGCTAAGGGGCGAACTGTGCATGCGCTGTTAGTAAAGGCTACTGGTAAAAAAATGATTAGCAGTATCTTCTACTCATTTAGGCGCTAGTGCTTAATGTTGGCTAAAGCATAGCAGTTCACCATAAATTGATAATTAGCCTAATCATTGAATGAGTTTATGGTGAAACAGGATAATCAACTTCGCTCTATTAATTACAGGTATTTCTTAAGGAAGTCTTGATGATACGGTAACGCCGATACCTGTTTATCTACCTGTTGTTTTAAGCCGGCTAGAAACCGCTCAAGTTCGGTTTCAGACATTTCATCGGCTACCCGATGATATTGCTCTGGCACCACGCCTTGCCCCATCATAACTTGTGTCCACGAATCGACGCGGAAGATATCCCCATCATCTAAAAACACTCTTCCAGTTTGTTTAAATAGGTTTATTTTGTGAGTGAGGGAAGGGGGAATATCCATGCTATTGCAATGTTCCCAGAATGGGCTGTCTTTTCGGTTGGTCACTTTATAGTGCATCACAATAAAATCGAGAATGGCTGCCATTTCACTGTTGTACTTATTATTGTATTCATCTACGGTCGATTGGGTTATTCCATCAAATGGAAACAAGCGCATTAAGCGTACAATACCGGTCATGATCAGGTGAATACTAGTAGACTCCAAAGGTTCGATAAAACCGCTGGCTAACCCTAATGCAACACAGTTTTTATTCCACCCTAACCGACGTTTACCTGGTGTAAATCTTATAATTCTTGGTTCATTTAACGTCTCGCCTTCTATGGCACTTAATAAGGTGTCTTTAGCTTCGTCGTCGCTCATATAATTGCTGCAGTAAACTAAACCATTACCCACTCGATTTTGAAGCGGAATTTTCCAGCGCCAGCCCGCAGTATGTGCCACACTTTTTGTATAAGGAATGGGCGCGCCCGTCGACGCGGTTTGTACTGCCAAAGCACTGTCGCAGGGAAGCCAATGGCTCCAGTTTTCATACCCGGTATGAAGTGTTTTTTCTATCAACAGCCCTTTGAACCCAGTGCAGTCGATAAATAAATCACCCGCTATTTCCTGACCATCCGAAAGCTTTATACTAGATATACAACCGGTATGTGAGCATTTACTTACATGCTGAATATCACCTTCAATATGCGTCACTCCCGCTTCTACCGCTAGCTCTTTTAAAAAGCGTCCGTAAGCCACGGCATCAAAGTGATAGGCAAAGTTCATTGGCATGCGTTCGCCATAGGCAAACTTACCTTCTTTCGCGGCTTTTAATTCGGTGCAGTAATCACCGAAGTCACCACCAAAACCCAGGTCTTTTGCTCGTAACCAAAAGTGATGAAATTCGCCTGCCCAGCACTCTCGACCTGTTACCCCAAATGAATGGATGTAACTGTGATTTTGCTCTCGCCAGTTTTCGAATTCTATGCCCAATTTGAAGGTGGCATTGGTGGCACGCATGAAGGCTTTTTCGTCTATACCGAGGAGCTTGTGGAACGTACGAATAGGGGGGATGGTCGCCTCGCCAACACCAACAATGCCGATATCTTTTGATTCTACCAGCGTAATGGAAAGGGATTTGCCGAGTAATTTTGAAAGCGCTGTCGCCGCCATCCAGCCAGCGGTGCCACCACCTGCAATCACGACACGCTTTACTGGGCTAGTTTTCGCTCCCGAAGTGTTTGAATTATCGGAATCCGATGACATCATGGCGAGGTCCTTCTTTCTTGTCGTTATCATTTGTTGTGGTTTCTTTCTCTACACAATGAGAAATGGCGGTGAGTAAATCGCGGTTGGTTGGCAACCCAGCAAGCAATTGGCGTTTGCCTTTTTGTAGGCTTTGTTTTAACGCGAAGGCTTTTTTAACCATGTTGCTGTTTTTATCAAGCTGTCTGCCGGTGGTGTGAAACCCCATACCGTACAAAATGTATTGATAGCTTGCCGAAGGAAAGATTTCCTCATTTTCAATAAGATCGTAGCGAGAAGGCGCTTGATATTGCCACAAATCAAGTAGCGCGTTCAGCGAGTCTGGAATACTGGATTCACTTCGCTGTGCTAACCAGTAGGGCTCTTCTCTTTCGCTTAACACATAGTGTAATTTTAGAAAGTCGATAACTCTTTCCCAGCGATAGGTAAAACGCTGATTGTAACGCGAGGCCACGTGACTCATGTGTTGTCGGTTCTGCGGAAATTGGTCGCACAGCATGCGAATACCTAGCTCAACCATCGCAATTGCCGAGGCCTCTAACGGCTCGATAAAGCCTGCTGACATCCCCATACCAATACAATTATTTACCCAAAACTGCTTTCGATAGCCTGGGTCAAACTGTAAATGTCTATATGTGAGGTTTTCTAACTCACTTTGGGGTAACCGCTTTGCTAAGTGCTCGCGCAGTATAGATTCTGCATTTTCCTCGCTTGCATAGTCACTGGCATACACTAGCCCCACACCACGACGGTGTTGCAAGCCAATATCCCACGTCCAACCGCAGGTTTGGGCTGTGGCGATTGTCGTTGAAGCAATGGTATCGGCAGATGCCGACAAGTCGATGCTGCCATAAGGCACCTGTACGGCCACGGCGCGGTTATTTAGCAGCACCGACGACACTGAATGCCATGGCACATGGTAATGTTTGTCGATTAATAGCCCTTGTTGACCGCTACAATCAATAAACAAGTCACCTTTTATCGTATCGCCGTTTTCAGTCACCAGCGACTCGATATCGCCATTATCTTGTGTAACCACGTTCGCAATATGCGCTTGCGTGTGCTTTACACCTAAGCTGGTTTTACAATGGTTTGTAAGCAGGGTCGCTAATGCGGAGGCGTCAAAATGATAGCCGTAATTCAGTACGTAAGCATATTCAGGCGTGGAGTTTTGCTTTGGTGCTAGTCCAGCATCGCAAATATCGGGTTGTAAGCAAAAGCTTTGCTCAAACGATTCGTTACTGAAAAACTGTTGCCAGCAACGGTGAATATCAAGTTCAGTATAGCCTGTGGGTGTAGTGAAAGGGTGTTGATAATTATCATTTTGTTGACCGTTTCGCCAGCTAGCAAAGGTAGAACCTTGTTTGAAGGATGCATTACAGCAAGTAAGAAATTCTGCTTCCTTGATACCTATTTCTTGAAGTGTATCGCGTAATGAAGGCCAAGAACCTTCTCCCACGCCGATACTCGGCACATTGGGTGATTCCACCAGTGTAATGTGTATGGCGCTTTCTTCACGAATGTGTTGTGCGTGGTTTGGGTTGTTGCTATTGGTATTTGTTCTGTTGCTTATTCTTTTACCCAGCCTAGCGGCTAATACTCCAGCGCACAGCCAACCAGCGGTTCCACCGCCCACAATGACTACATGCTTAATAGGTTGGTTCGACACTGTTTACCCTTTTCATTTTGTGTAGGGGGTTTGTTTCTTTATTACTAAGCGTTGTGTTTAATTTAGTATTTTATTTAGGATCCACTATGACAAAAAAGCCCATTGAGGTGCAACGCATTCCACCCCAATAGGCCATATATCATCTAAGCGTACGCTTTATTTAAAAGGTGTAACGAGCACCCAATGCGTAACGTGCGCCTAATTCATCTAGTTGCCATAGCATTGCGCTAGTTCTTCCGTGTCGACGAATATTTTCATCGGTAATGTTTATCCCTTCAAACGATACCGTTAATGCGTCAGACACCTCATACGACATACTAAAATCAATTTGTGAGTATGCTTCGGTATAACCTGGCTCATTCACATATTGAGACGTCGTATCTAGG
>NZ_CAXBMP010000033.1:0-44497 GCF_963976965.1 uncultured Alteromonas sp. | reverse complement strand
GCCTTAATCCTAATACTCGCATCCTAGGCTATACGGGCAGCCCGTACCGTGGCACCGATACGATTATCGGTAAATTCTGGACTAATTTAATTGGAAATATCTCAACAGACTGGCTGATTGATCAAGGCTGGTTGGTGCCGCCGTTATTTGGCTGGCCTGATGGCGATGATTTAGAGTTTGATTTTAAGGATATTCAGCCAAAGTATGGCTCATGGGAATTTGATCAAGAGCAATTAGACAATATTGTTTTCGGCGATCCTACCAAAACTCAACGAATTATGGCTGAGGTTGTCCATAGAACACAGGAGCGCCAAGGTGTGTTGATTTTCTGCACCAGCATTAAACACACAGAAGAAGTGGCCAAGGCTTTGCCCGCTGGAAGTTACTGTATCATTACTGGCTCGACTGGCTCAAAAGAACGCATGGATTTATTAGCCAAGGTAAAATCTGGTGAAATCAAATATTGCATTAATGTGTCAGTGCTCACTACTGGGATTAATATTCCCCGGTGGGACACGGTTGTATTTTTGCGCCCTATTGGTTCACTTGTTTTACTGACTCAAGCCATTGGCCGAGGTCTTAGGTTGTTTGAAGGAAAAACAGATTGTTTGGTATTGGATTTCGCGGGAGTAATGGAGCGTATAGGCCACCTGTATAATTCACCAATGCTTGATGAGGCGGAATATGAACGCGCCAAGAAAGAGGAAAAAGAACTAATCGAGTGTCCAAGCTGCGCCACCGAGAACAGTTCTCATGCCCGCCGATGCCGTGGTGAAGATGGTAGTAGTAGTGATGGCCGTTGTGAATTCTTCTGGACAAGCAAAGAGTGTATGAAGTGCCACACGTTAAATGATCCGACGGCACAGCAGTGTAGAAAATGCGGCAATGAAATGCGCGACCCAAACGAGAAGCTGCTTCACAAAGCGTATGATGAGCAAGAATGGGAGCCAGTCACTGGCTGGAATATCCGACCGTGCAAGAACGGCACATTAGAGGTTGAGTATCTCTTAGAATACGAAAGAGAGGGCGGTAACCCTAAATTGTACGTGAATCCAGGTAGTAAAAGCCATGGCGCTAAGCAGGCATTTAAACAGTGGTTAAGCGTTAATAAAGAAAATGGCGGACAAGGCTTCGGCCTGCATGTTTTATCTAAACAATCGCCAGAGGCAGCGGCTAAGTTCGTTATTAAATACTGGTTAGACCCGATGTCACAGCCCACACATATCAAGTTCAGAATAAATGAGAAGGGAAAGTTTGTGGTAGGTCGAGTAAAGCGCGAAAAAAGTAGTGACAAATAGAATAAAGTGCGTAAGATGTGAAACACAATTAACACTAGGAGAGTAGAAAATGGCTCATTCAGTATCAGGATTAATCCGCCGAGCACCACACATTGCAGAAGGTCAAAACAGTAATGGAAATTACACTATGTTTTGCTTTGAGCTATCGGAGCTAAACAAAGGCTTTAATGGAACTGAGGATTCTTACACTAATTACAGTGTGGCATTATTTGCTAAGACTCAAGCGGCTATCGATTTTCACAATATGGCAATTGCAGAAGGATCGTTTGTTGTTGCTGCGTGTGATAAATTAATGATTGATAAGCAAACCGCTGATGATGGCCGAGAGTTTATCAAGCTTAAGATGATGAACGCTCGATTAGATGGTTTTAATAATCCTAATCAGCAGCAAGGACAGCCACAGCAAAATATGCAGCAACCAGCGCAAGGCTACGCTCAGCAGCCACAACAGCGAGCGCAACAACCTAATCAAGGTTATGCTCAGCAATCAGGTGGTGCGCCTCAGCAAATGCAGCAGCCTAATCAGCCGCAACAAATGGCGCAACAGCCGCAAAATCAGTTTGCACAAGAAGGCGATATTCCTTTTTAGCAATTAACTAATCAGTAAGCCGCGCCGCTTCCATAGGGCGCACTAAAGGAACCCCAATGAACGCAAGATTCTACAAAACAAAACGCAATCACCACGAGCACCAATTGCAAATTGCTCGAAAGGCTTTAGATTTAGCCAGCACAGAAGATAAGCCAGAATATCAAAAACAGGTCGATCATCATGAGCGAGAATACGCCAATTACGCAAAAGCCTACCAAGGCTGCATACTGGGACAAAAAACATAAAATACGCGGGCTGCATGAGTCAGTCCGTGTTTACCGCAATACCGAAAACCGCAAATATAAAGAAGATATTGAGCAAATAAATTTCATTAGCTGGCTTCGCCTTAATCATCCCGAACTTACTGATAGATGCTTTCATGTACCTAATGAGACTCAATCAGCTATCCAGTACCAGTCAAAACTAACAAAGATGGGCCGCAACAAGGGAATACCTGATTTAATGTTCTACGGCCTCCCTATCGCTATTGAAATGAAGAAAACGATTAACGCAAGCGTCAAGCCTGAGCAGAAGGCGCACCTAAATCGAATGGCTGAGGATGGCTTATTTGCCTGTGTTTGTTTTGGTGATAATGCCGCAAAATTAGCTATTGCAGACTTTTTAAATCAGTGATACTGTGCAGATTCAATAACAGGAGAGAGAAAAATGAGTGCTGAAGATAAGTTTAATAATATTGTTGAGCAGTTCAAAAAAGAAGTTGCCCAAGCTTCAAAAAACGCCATTGAGGATATTCATTCTGAGATGTTGCCGTATGTTAATGATGATACTGAATTCAATGCTATACAACGGGCTAATGACATCGTATCAAAACTACTGACAAGCAACTTTACACTAGAGGATGATAGAATTATTTGTGATGGATGGAGTACTAAGCTAACCACCCACGACCACGACCGTCTTGTCAATAAGCTTGCAGATAGGTGTTCTGACATGGCTGCAAAAAAGAAGATTGAGCGACTAGAGCGACAGCTTAAAGAGTCGTTTAATCGACAGTATTAAGGAGAGAGAAATGAACCTACTACCAGCCCAGCAAAACGCTGTAAATATCGTAATGCAGCAAGAGCACAGCTTTAATGCCGTTGCGGTCAGTGACGAGCTAAACTTTGCACGAGAGGCCCAGTTTGCTTGTCAGGCATTATCAAATAACAGCTATTTAGCAACAATGGCAATGAATAATCAGCAGTCGCTAGTCGATGCTGTAACTAACATTGCAGCCATTGGCATTACGCTAAACCCAGCCGCTAAACACGCCTATCTAGTGCCTCGTGATAAAAAAGTATGTCTTGATATTAGCTATATGGGCTTATTACATATCGCAACCGATTCTGGCTCTATTTTGTGGGGTCAGTGCAAGATTGTTTACGCTAATGACGATTACAAAAATACAGGCATTAATACAAAGCCTACTCACGAATATAGCGCATTCGGTAATCGTGGCGAATACGTTGGCGCATATTGCACAGTAAAAACAGTTGACGGCGATTTCTTAACACACGAAATGAGCAAAGCCGACATTGAATCCATCGCCAAGCGCAGCCCGTCATTTAAGAAAGGCTCAGGCCCGTGGAAAACTGATTACTTTGAAATGGCTAAAAAGACAGTGGTTAAACAGGCGTACAAGTATTGGCCTAAGTCCGACCGCATCAATACTGCCATTGATTATCAAAACAATAGCGGAGAGGGCGTTGAATTAAGCCATGACACGTCAAAAGAAATAAACCTGAGCACTGAGCAGATGGTAAAGATTAACGACCTTACAGCGCAAATAGGGCGCACCGCTGAGCAGTTAATATTATTCTTACCGAACTTAATTGGCAGAGATTGCCAGTCATTTGACGAGCTGACCAAGCAAGAAGCAGAACAAGTTATTTCATTCTTACAACAAAAAGCAGGTAGTCAATCATGAGTATTTTTGATGATTTACAAGCACTCCTAGCAAGAGCTCAATCGTTTCTAGGATTCAATCCGTGTGACGTTGAGCAGCAAAGTGAAGATTGGTTTAAAATGCGCCTCGGCTTGATCACAGCCTCTAAAGCTAATGTTATTCTAGGCAAAGGCCAAACACGATTAACATACATGAATGAGCTAATCGGTGAAATCTGCACAGGCATAAAATCTGAGCCAGTTAGCGCAAAAACACTTGACTGGGGAAATTCCAACGAGCCAGCCGCTCGCATGGCGTATGAGTTTCTAACCGACCAGCCTGTTATGTCGCTTGGCTTTGCGTATGGTGCTAACAATCGCGCAGGTTGTAGCCCTGATGGAATTGTGCCAAGCACCAACAAAGGCTTAGAAATTAAATGCCCATTCACCACAAAGATGCACATCGACTATCTAATCAATGGTGCGGTAAAAAAGGATTACATCGCGCAGATGCAGTTCTCAATGTGGGTAACTGGCCTAGACCTTTGGGACTTCTGCTCGTTTGATCCGCGAATGAAGCGCAACCAGATTCGCCCGATGTCGTTCGAACGAAATGATACATGGATGAAACAATTTGATGATGCCGTGCCGCAATTTTGCTTAGAAATGGATAGGGCTTTAGATTCACTAGGCTTCAAGTTTGGTGAGCAATGGATTATCGATGAGGCTGAAAAAATGGATGATAAGCCTGAAATTATTGCAGACTCAGCTTTCAATTAACCAAAAAGGCGGGTATAGTGCTCGCCTAACCTTTTCTGGAGAGAGATTAAATGAATATTGAAACTATTTATGATGACGAAACAGCACTCATGCTTAAAAAAGCAAATGACCATCTTGATGATTACTCAAATAGACTATTATCTAAAATTGAGAATAAAATAATATCGGGGGAGATTGACGAGCATGACGCTAAAATGCTTTTTATGTACGATGAAGTAAGGGTTAAAATAATAAGAAATATAACCGATATTTACCTAATGTCATTTCCTATAAAAATTATAGTAAAAGGAGTTTAACATGTGGACACAAGAAACAACAAAAAGCGGGCACGTTGCCAGCTTTCAAAGCGACTCAGGTATTGCATACGTCTGGGCTAATCAGTTTGATTTTGATGCGGGCATCGATACTGCACAATTCACAATCACGCCAGTAAATTACCATTATTCACAGATTGATATTTTCTTTACTGGCGGGGATGATAGTTTCGAATGCACTAAGCAGTACGCGCAGAGCTTGATAGACCCAGAAAGCGATATTGCTGACTGGGCTGAAATGGCGTTTCATTTTTAATCAAGAGTGGCGCTAGCCGTGAGACTAGCGTTATGGGTGCTTAGATAGAGAAATCACTAGAAATTATTGCTCTTCTTTGCAGCAATAATTTCAATACAAATATCTAACCCCGTATTTAGGTTTGACTGTGTAATTCGGCTTGATGGAAGCATAAAAGAAAACTGACCATTTATTAATGTGCCTGATGAATCATACATTCTAACCTGCGTTGCAGTGTTTGAAGTTGTTTTCGCTGAAATCAATCTAGGGTTGCTTTCATAAACGCAAGCGTTAGCAACACCTCTGATCTCGGGATGTGATATATTTACCACCCCTGTTGCAGCATTTGTTATAGTAATCGCATCATCTAATAACGAATCCTGTAACCCAGTAGTAACTGCACCCGTTGCCATATCAGTGCAAACTGCGTTAATATCACAGCTAATCCCTAACGTAGCAACACTACGGCCATTTACAACATTGGTATGAATGTCATCATCAATTTTTAAAACAAGGCTTTCACCCGCGTTATTCTGAGACATAACTGTTGCGGTTGCGCTTAAAATATAATCAACCTCACTGCATAGTGTAATTTCTAGCTCGTCACTTCCATTGATTGCAACTGAAAACAACCCGCTTGCTGCTCTGTGTGAGTTTGCAGTAATTTGCCAGTCATCAACAGCCGCTTTAAATATTCTCCCCCCGAACAACTCCCAGTCCTGTGAGCCGTCTAAGTTTAGCTTTCCAAACCTATCTATATAAGCTGACGATTCCTGGCTATTGTTTGATAGTAGCGTTTCAACATAATTACGCGCTGCTAGTGTCCCTATAGTGTTGTACCCCTGCTGATTCAAGTGAACAGTGTCAACCTTCATCCCCACACTACCCAGCGCCTGCGCTCTATCGTAGATTATTTTTACATCATCTAGGTCTCTTGCCATCAGTCGCTGCGCGTTTTGAATCGGTATGGACTGCCTGACCGTAGTAAGTGAATAAGAGCCGACTGTAATAATATTAAAATCTGACGCACCCGTATCTAATTTTAGATCGGCCCATAATGTCTCTAGAGTCGTTTTGTATGTCGCTGGGTTTGTCTCTAACTGAGCGTCCTGCTCACCCTGCCAATAAATTACAGATATATTACCTACTGATAATCCTAATGTAGCTATATATGTTTTTATGTCCGATACCCAGTCGACTAGCCCGCTGTAGTTTGTATTGGCCGCGCCTTTGCTCAGATCCGCTACAGATTGAGAACCTTTTGCACAATTAGCCAGTAATGCCCTACGATCTGTTTGTTTTGCATACTCATTACAGAAGGACGGCCACATTGAACCGGTAGATACCCCATCATTTTGTGTGGGAGTGTAGCTTGTGAGAGGCTCAACAGTCGTGCCATTCCAAACCACTACATTTTCAGTATTGTACTCTGGAACCCCTGTAGTGCTTCCCGCATACCCTCGCGCATTAGACTGCCCATACACTACCAATATATCTATCTCGTGCGGGGTGCCGTCTGAAAAACCTGTATTGAACTCATTGCTTTCTTGTTTTATCCAGCAACCCAACCCTGTCGGGTCCGTCTCACCAATACCGTCAAGATAATCGCTAGTAGTTGCGCTATACGGTACAGTAGGGCTAAACACCGTACCACCATTGTGCTCTGATTTAGGCCTTGCAGCGTCCCAATACAGTACACCACCACCCACTCCGCTGTCTGCATACCAACCCTTCAAGTTGATTTGTTGATCATCCTGAGTTCCGACTAATCCAGCCAATCCTTGCACCGAATCAACAGGATAAACAATATCAGCATTAAGCGGGACTTGGTCAAAGCCTGTGCCTGCGTCCTTTGTTGCAGCGCTTCCAAAATTACCGTTTAGCACAGCAATATTAGGGCCAGCAATATCAGCCGCAGCACTTGCGCCAGAAGTGTAAGCACTCAAGACCACATACCAAACGCCGCCATCTTCCCATATATCATTGACGGCGTAAGCGGTTGCAGTTACCCATGCGCCACGGTTATTCCACGCGGCGTGACTCTGTGTTATTTGCTCCCAGCTAGCCAATGGAGTGCCGAGGCGATTGGTAACAGGGCCGCTAGCATTTAATAATTTATCAGCATCTTCAGCATTCCGCTTAAACACGTCCGTTGCGCTCGATGGTACTGCATCATTTAAAGCCATTTTTAGTCCTCACTAAACATTAATTCGTTATACTCGATCATTTCAATCTGCACAGTCCCGTCAGTATTTGGTGTTTTACTGGTCACTGTGAAGTCATAATAATCAAGGTTTTCAGTAGTTCCAATAATAACACGACTACCGAGTTGTGCTGGCATATTATTTGCTACAAACAAATGCGATTCAATATCGGTGGGCTTGGTCACACGAACATCGAATTCGTTTTGTGGATCTAATGTCGCAACGTAAGGGCCGTGAACGTCGCCATTGATATCCGTAACGTGCATATATTTTGTGACGTTATCAGGTAATCTTGGTTTTTCAGATAATGTTAAACTGACAGTGAAGTCATCAGACGTAAAACCCAGTACTTCGGCATCAACAATGTCGTTATCATAAATGCAAGCCCAGCGCACACGGTCGCCAATATCAACCAGTAGGCCATCACTTAACACGCGCTCAGACACGGTACGACGCTGATAGACCAAACGCCTAACTTCAAGCTCGGCTCGATTCACGGCTTGTGTAGTGTTGCGACAGCCAGCCAAATCAATCTCTAATGGACGCTCACCAATACCAGTCTCAAACGTGCCTAATCCAACATTAATCTTGCGCTCAATATGGCGCTCTTTGTTGTCGTCAGGGTCAATATAACTAAGGCGCACTGAGTCATGATCATTTGGCTTTTGAAACCTGAATGACATTTGAGATTCTGCATTACCTGCGATATTGCGGCGGTCAAAGTGGAAAGTCACCGGCTTTGATTCCTCACGATAGAAGCGCCACACTTGGCCATCACGATACGCGCCAACTCTTGCAGTATTGCAGGCCGTTGCTATGCGCTGACCAAGGCTAATATCTGCATCGTCGTATGAGTAGTGAAATTGTTTTAGCGTGCTAGGTACGCTATCTAATGCAGTATAAAGTGACTCGTAATCTAGCAGTTTTGCTGCTTTCACATTACCAAATATATTAATGAAATCTGAAAGTATCGCGTCAGAAAACCAGTTGTATGACGTGCTTTCAAACTCAAACCAAAAACCGTTAGGTGCCTTTTCTGCTCGCCATTGCTTTCTTGCGGCTAGGCAATTAATCTCACGACTAGAGGTTGAGCTGTTTGTAAAGTCGGACTTAGTGCCAACTTCCAGCAGCGTCAAGCCGCTACCAATATCGCTAGGCGAATACGCATGCATTGAAAAAACAGTTTCCAGTTTCGAGCTGCTTGGTACTCCAACCTGAGAATTTGTTATTCTCTTAATGCGAATCTTAAAGTCTTCACTTGCTGGATTTACGACAATAAACTTATTTGAAAACGATAATGCAGACCTTGTGTTTCCACGTAAATTAAATGTAATCTTTGCCGCAGCGGTTACTGGGTCTGCGCCGTCAACGTAAGAGTTTAGTGGCGACGAGTCAGATACTTTAATTGCTTCAAACTCTACCGATACTGTTTTTGCGTCGCCATTCGTATCACTTAACCCAGATGGGAATACAGTATTAATAATAATCATCGGGTCTATGCCGCCAGCCCCAATAAAACGAACAGGAACCCACGGTTCTTCCGTTTCGCCGCTGTCTGTTATTGATGCTACGCCGTTTTGGGTGCCGGGAGGCGCACCTCCTCCAGGGAAGTTAGGGCCAAGAAATTGATCGTAATTACTGCCTGACAATGGAAAGAAATCCGTGGAAACAATAACAGGAACAAAGGAATCGATAATATCCTTAGACCTGTCAATTAAATACTTGCCGTTTCTGGCAGTACTCCCTTGCGTTCTATGCATGTTTTCAGTATTAAAAACACTAACGTAATCCTCAGATGCTAAGTTCAGCAGGTAGATGGCTTCAGCGCCAGAGTCATCCTCAACGCCTATTCTAATGTAGTTTGTAAAATAGCTAGTTCCTGCAAGCTTAGCATTCGAGAATTCGAAAAAATAAACATCATCAAGAACCTGCTGATTCGGTGCAAGCAGCAAGCTATCCTGAATTGACGCGACATTAAGCGGGAATTTGTCATCGTTTGACATAACCCCATCTCGAACCAAGGAAGATGTGTTTTTAATGTCTGAGATCAGCGTGTCATTATCACGAATACCTGTTACTGAAAACTCACCAACACCCACGCAAAATCGCTCACTAACAACTCTTGCGCTGCCTGAGTATTCATAGTGAGCGCTCTGAATCAAATCAGGATAAGCACGAATAGTTCCCTTAATGTCAGGGATGCCCTCGCCAGTACGCGCAATGTTTGTCTGACCGCTAACCTGATTATTTGGCGATGTGCTCTTAGTGCCTTGAGTATTTGGCTTTTCAGGCTTTGGAAGTGTCGCAATTGTTATTATCGCAACAATTAATGCCACAGCAATATAAGTCTCAACACCAGCAGGTCGATGGATAGCGTTAATCATATCGCCATCCTGCAACACATAATCACGCTCGACTTTTACAGTATGCCCATTAATGTAAATATCATATTCTGAGTCGTCAGAAAGAAACTCATCAACAGAATCGCCAGCCTTTGAAAGATAGCCGACTTTGTCAGCACCGGTACGGCTGCAAACGTAAACTTTAGGGTCTAATAACATTACACTCTCTCGATATAATCAAAATATTTAACATTTCCGCGATAAATGCGGTTAAATTGTGACAGCGTATGATTAAATACTTGGCCATCACGCTTTACGCCACCGAACGCATGAATCACACGACTACCAATACGAACACCAACATGGTTAGCATTATCGCCATCAAAGCAGACAGCAACATAGCCAAGCTCAGACGGCTGCCAGCCCTCGCCACGCTCTTTAAAGCCTTGATTGATTCCAGTCTCGCCGTTTACATATCCAGCGATATTTTCAATCTCAAAGCCCTTTACTCGACGATAGAAATCAACAACTAAGCCCCAACAATCATAAGTATCAGGGCCAACCGCTCTATCTTCCCAACTCTTGCCGCTGACTTCTTCAATCCAGTCTTTCTCATTCATACCGTTTCTAGTCCAGGGAATTGCCCAATCGTGTAAACTTTAGACACTCGATAATTAATCGGATTATCATCACTAGCTATAATATTAACAGATTGGGTAGATATTCTCACGTCAGAAATTGAGAATTCAAACTCTTTAACTTCGCCAGTCGGGTAGATTTCACGATAGATCAATTCGCCTTGCTGCATCCATCCGAAAGCGGTTATTTTCTTAATCTCTGCTAAGAATTCAGAACCAAGTCTGCCAAGTTTAACAGTAATTGAGCTTTGTTCTTGCTCACGCTGGCTAGGTCTTGGCACTTCAAAATTAAGCGGCTCGAATGTCATTTGGCCGCCGTCAATAGTAAAGGTTTTGGCCGTCACTTGATCACGAACAAATCTGCGCGTGGTTATATCAGGATGGTTAATTTCGATTGTTATATATCGAATTTCATTGCGTTTTGTTGCGTGAAATTGTCGGATGTCATTATTAACTTCTGCCATTATGCCTCCGGCCAGCCTTCGTTAATTGCTTGATCGATTAGCGACATATCAAGCTCAGTGTATCCAGCGATAGCTAAGTCAGAAAGAACTTCAACATCTTCAGGGCGAACAATTGCAGCGGCCTGCACTGAGCATGAATAGCGCCAAGTGTCGCCAACTTCGCGAGGTTGCGGAATATCAATAAAACGCACTTCATGAATAACGATACCCTGCTCAGTTTTAATCGGCATATTTACAGCCTCATTGCCTGAGTCGGTATCATTAAGAAGCCAGTCGCTAAAATCAGCAGCGTCAGCAGAATTAAAAATAAGATTAAAGTCCCAAATTACAGGGGCTTGATCTGTTAGTCGCTGAGAATACATCAAGCCATCTAATGGGCTGGTATTCATAAATGTTTTTGATATTGTTCGCTTCTTGCCTTGCTGTATTGCAAGCCTTAAGTGCGCTGGATAATCGACCGCCATGTTAATTCCTAAATAGATGAGGCTTGAACGGCACAGGAATAGCGCCATGTTTCGCCTTCTTCTCGTGCTTGTGGAATCTCAAAGAATCTTACCGTGTGAGTAACTAGGCCGCTTTCTGTTTTAATCGGCATATTAACTTCTTCATTGCCCTCATCAGCAGTGACTTTAAACCACGCATCAAATAGCTTGGCCTGAAACCTTGGAAAAATTAAATCAAAATCCCAAATGACGGGCGATTCATCAGTAAAACGCTCGGTATACATTTTACCCACTAACGGCTCGACATTTTTAAACTGCTTTGCCACCTCGCGCTTTTTGCCTTGTTGAATAGCCAGTCTAAACTGGCTAGGGTAATCGACTGCCATTATGTTGTTTTCCTTTTTGTGCTATAGCTATTTGACATGGCGCGTGATACTGGGCCGCCTTCTGCGAAATCAGCAACTAGCATTTGAATGGTTACATTGTTTCCGTCTTGCTCTTGAGAGACGCTGACATTTGAAGCTGTGTTGTTCACCACGTTGACATTAACTTGAGGCGCTGACATTCCGCCGCCCAATTGATTGTTTGGCGTTACATTGCCTTTCTCGCCACCGATTAGGAATTGACGACCGCCGCTAGTGAATAATTCAGGGCCAGATTCACCAACTCTATACGGCGTTCCAGCTTCTGTAGGCCCGCCCGTTTGACGACCTGAGAATGTTTGACCAACTGCAATGCCTGCTGTTACCGCTGCTGTTGCATAACCAGCCGATGTAATAGCCGCGCCAACTGGGCCAGCAACACCGCCGGGGGCCGCTGCCGCGTTTGCGTTAGTGCTAACGATAATATTAGCCACTGCAAGCGCTTGGTTTGCTAGAAATAACGCTTTGCCAATAGCTGTGTTTTCAGCACCAGCCGCAGCCACCGCATCAGCTAAAGCTCCGCCCAGTTGAGTATAGGCAGCCAGTTGCATGCGCTGAACCTGTATGCGCTTCATCGCCTCAGATTTTTCGTTAGCTGTCTGTTTTGCGTCAATATCTGCAAGTTTTTGAACGTGCAAAGCCTTGGCTTCTTCTATTGCCTGATTCTTTTCAGCAATAGAAATCTGAGCGTCATCAATGGCAGTAAGGCGCATTTCTAACTGCTCATCAGCTAGTGTTTGCTCGTCTTGAAATTGTTTTCTTGTTTGCTCGATTATTCTGGCTGCGGCTTTTTGGCGGTCTTCTATTTCTAGCTTTAACGCCTCTTTTACTTTTGACTCAGTCTCTTGTTCAGGAGTCTTTTCACCTTCAATTTTCGAGCGTTGTCTTTTTAAATCTATCAGAGCCTCTTCATTAACTATAAGCTCTTTGTTTAATTTTTTTTGCTCTTTAGCAAGTCTAAATTGATTAGCCTGCTGTATCGCTGTATCGTCGCCAAAAATTCCATTGTTTTTTGATGCTACTATAGGTTCTGATAGGGATTTTTTTAACTCTTCATTTCTATTGGTAGCCTTTTCTATTTGTCTATCTAGCTCTTCAATAGCACCCTGAACGGCCTCAAGTCGTACTGATTTTAGACCTGCGATAGTGTCTTGAATTGTTTTGTTGTATTCTTTAGTTCTCTCATCAACTCCGACAATTGCATTATAAAGTGGAATTGCAAGCGAGCCAGCCAACGCACCCGCAATAATACCAATAGTGCCAAAACCTAACGCTAGATCGGGAAGCTGAATAGCTAACGCTTGCAGGTAATTACCCGTGACCGATCCTTGCTGCGCTACTTGCGAGAGCTGCATGGATGCTTGGCGAATACTGTTAGACATTTTATTAGTCTTAACAGTAGTGGTATCTAATCCTTTTTGTAGCGGGGTTGTAGATTTTGCAGTAACGCCAAGTTTTCCAGTCAGCGCATCAATAGTTTTTCTATACTGCTCACCACTGATTCGGCCCTCGTTGAATTCAGTGGTGATAACGGAAATTTCTTTTTCCATTTTCACAAGAGAAGCGAACGCGGGGTCAGTAGCAGCTTTAACGCGCTTGAACTCTGCGCTCATGCCCTTAGTTGAGGTTTCAACAAGCCCCAAGGAATTCGCTATTTTCTTTGTAATATTACCAGCGTCTTGCTGAGCCTTTAACAGCCCGTCAGTCTTCGCGTCTACCTCGTAATAAATACTACCGACATTTTCACTCATGCTTTACCCGTTCTTTTTAGTAGCGCTTCAACTTTTGCATCTTCTTCATCGTAATCAACAAACGAATCAGGATGATGATTTTTCATACCGCTCATGAATTCGTGCATAGTCAATGACCACGCCTCATCCAGTGACAAATTCAAATTCTTTTGAGCAGACCAGACGTAATCCATAACATTAAACAGCTCAATCTCTGCGCCGTGGTTTTCTTCTGACTTTTTAGCAGCTTTTACCGATGCTTTGCCTTGAATGGCGTTCTTCAATAATGAAAATGCAATGATAGTTTGATCAGCCTGTGGCATCGTGCCATCTTGCCAGATTAGTTCTATCTCGCCCTCATCATCTTCTAGTTGAGTGTATGCGCCCATAAGTGGCGTTAATTCGTCAACGTGCCGATCAATCAGAAAGTATTCAAAGATTGTCTGTGCACAGAATAATTGACGCTCTTTGTTTTCGTGTTGTAAATCATTCCACAACTCGAAAACATTATGGTCATTGTGTAATAAATCCAGCGAACGAAACGAGGGGCGAAACGTAAAACGCTTGCCCTCGTCAATAATCGCTATCTCTCCACTAGCGAGTCTGGCCATTATTAAACGATAACCGTATCTGTGATTACTACAGCAGAGGTGGTGTTGCCATCAATAGTGATGGTTACAGCGCCATCAGACGGCATGTCAATATTCCAGCTAGACGGCAAAACGTCCATAACATACTCGCGATTAGTTGGCACAGCGGCGGATACTGGGCGAGTAAGTCGAACAGTCAGTGTACGGTCTGCTTTTGTTTGTGTGCTTGGGTCATTCAAGAACAACTCAAGCGCATCAATATTAGCAGCGCGCGCAACATCTTTACCTGTATATACAGCAAAGTTGATTGTTTGACCAATAAACGTCTCTAGGAATTCGCGCATATTGTTTGGGGAGTCATCAGCAGTAACGTCGATGCTATCCATAGTTGTATTCAGTGCTTTAGACGTACAGCGCCCAGCGACTAAAAAAGTACTAGCGGCAGCGCCATAGCCAAACTCTAATACCGTGTCTTTACCAGCGAAAGTATCACTCATTTTAAACTACCTCATTTCTATCAGTTTCGGCGATGGCATTGAGTATGCACATAGGTCGCCCGTCTTTAGTTTGTGTCGTCATTATACCGCCCATCAAATCGAAATGATATATTGGCACGTTAATTGCTGTATTTTTCGGGTAGGCGATTAGCAGAGACTTTAGCTCTTGAATTAGCCCCATTGGTTTAGCCACGTTATCAGTGCTATTACCGATTGCCATTATCTCAACTGGCTGTCCTTCAACGTAGATGGAGTTGCTACCTCCGCCTGTGCCTCGAATAAATAACACGCGGCTAGAGCCATCGTCTTTCCATAAATCCAATTGATATTTCCAGCCAGTCGTATCAATACTAGAGTCATCAATAATCATCCGAACCTGTCTAGATACTGCGATTTGTGTCATATTTTGTACCCGTCAATAATTATTTGTCTTAGTTCTGGCATGTTTTCTTCGAAGCCTTTGTATAAGAATTGATCTTCTGCGCCTATTTTCTGCCAGTTTTTAGGGCCACCATCGTGTACGAACTTTGCATAGTTTGCGGTATAGCCAGCTTGACCAGTAAATCCATACCCTACATTTTTTATTTGCAGAAAGCGGCTATTAATCAGGTTTGATGTATCAACAGGAGTTAGTATTACAGCGTGATTTTGACCAGTCATTAAAACTTCGGTTATCACCTTTCGAGTCACTACGCTGTCAATATTTTCAAGTGTAGACTTAATACGCCTATTAACCTGATCAATCCCTTTAACTGGCATTACACAAGCACCGTAATATCATCACCACCTAGTCGGCCAATGTTTTGCTGTGCACGAACGGCTCGAATTCGTTTAGCGCTGGCAGTTGGTGTTAAGTCAGTAAAAGAACCCAGCACACAAAACCAATCTCGCTCAATTTGCCCAAGCGTGGCCGTCACATAATAGGTGAATTCAGGTACAAACTCATTACCACTATCGTCCTTCATTACTTTAGGCTTCTGGTCATACTCACAACCGACAGTGAAGGGTGCGCCATAGGTAGTCTCAGAATAGCCGTCAGACTCAGCAGTAACAGGCCAGACCGTCAGCGTATTTGTTTGAAATCGACTCGATACGCGACTCATTATTGACCACCTGCGCCGAAGTAAATATCAGGCTCATTTGATTTAATAACAGAAGTTAGGCAGCCGTAAGTATCGATAGCTTTTAATTGTGACAGCAACCCTTGTGAGCCGTCTTTATAGCTCACACTAGAGCCGTTGGCGGATGTTTCGCTTGATACAGTGCCATAGGTCGACTCTATAATGACGCCAACACCTAGCAGCTTGAGAGCGGTTTGTACGGCATCAGAAACGCCATTAGCATCAAGGCAAGAATCGGCGGTGTCAACAGTTGCAATAAATGCGGTAAGCATCACATCGCTTGCTTGCGTATTGGGATATTCAGCGCGAACGTCTGAGAGGGTGATTGTAACAGCCATTATTTAAGTCCTAGATAAATTAGTGTTCCAGCCAGAGCAACACCGCCAGCAACTTTTAAAGCAATAGACCAGATACTGTCGATTTTCAGCGAGTTGGTATTCTGGTTTAGCTCGATTGAGTGAATTTGTTTGTCATGCTGATCAAGGCGCTTATCTTGTCGCGCATCGATTTTTTCTTGGTTTGTATGTCGTTCTTGAGCAAGAATCATGTGCTGAATTAATGAGTCGATCTTCTCACCGAGACCAGTGAAAACACTTATTGCCGATTTCATTTCTGTCATGTCTTCCTCAAGCTTTCTGATAGGGTCTGTCACGAATACTCCATGTGGCACGATTATTGCTGTAAATTAAATCTATTCTAAATGCTTTGGTGGGTATTGACAATGTAAAAGAATCGCGTATTGTGGTTTGAAATTGATTAGGAGATGAAATAATGAGTAATTGGATTAGTGTTGAGGGTGAGCTTCCAGAAGAAGGAAGGTATATATTTAATACGAAAAGAGATGGGGTGATTATTAGCTTTCTTTCTGGTTATTGTTCAAAGTATAAAAAACCAGAAGTTTCACTAAATGGAAAGGGTTGTCAAATAACCCACTGGATGCCACTACCTGAGCCGCCAAAAGATAAGGACAGTAAATGAACCACTTCTCAGAAGAAATGCCCTATGCGATTTATTCAGAAGCCGAACTTAAGCAAAAACGCGAAGTAGCGGAATCTTTGCCTGATAAAATGGCTGAGTATCTTGCGAAAGGTGGCGGCATCTATACAGCTGTACACGGTGAAACCCACGACAAGTATGTGATGAGTCACTGCGCAACACCAAACAATAAAAAATCAGATAAGAAGGTTCGCGTTGAAATATCAATTAATGCTGAATCATCAGAACGATTTGCACGACTAAGGGAGATGAAGAAATGACATACAAAGACCAATTCACACCGCAAACAGAGGATTTTCTAGGGCCGATATTTTTAGAAGGTATTTGCGACAATCCGCAGTGCATTGAGGATATAGAGGCCATTGGCAATACTGCCGCACTGTATGACCTCTATTTTGCAAAGGATGGCGTTATTTGCGGTGCTCCGAAGAATTCGCCCAGTTAAAAGAACCCGTCACAACTCCAACGGCCACAGATAGGGCGCTAAATACTGTAGCGTCCAAGTCTAAGCCGCAAGCGGTGCCTGAGGCATACATCAAACCAATGCCCATCAAGCAGCTCAACGACTGCTTAAGCGCCTTTACTTTTCTATCCCCAATCATTCAACTTCCCATTCGTATTTTAAAATGCCTTTCGGCGGATTATTGCCACCCGGTATCTGATCAATAACAACATAAGCCACAGTTGGCGGGAATCCCCGAACGCTGGAAACTTCACCTGACACTGTAGAAGACTGATTACTTGAGCCAATCGTTTTTAGATAAATAATATCGGTCAGTGTAGCACCAGTTAAATCAAGCGTACCGCCAGCCGATACAGTCATGCCACTATCAATGCCAGTCGGTATGCCGATTTTATTATTAACTCTAGACTGAGCAATAGGCGTAAAAGTGCCGCCCTCAGTGCCGCCAATGAATACACGATAGCGCAACCAGCCCTCGTATACTGTTTGGCTAGCCATGGTTAAGTCAAGGTTTTTAGTTATTGCAAATTTCAACACAACTGGAAGCGTAGACACAGAGAAATCGTAAAATACACGAAAGCGCCGCCCATCATTGTACGCTGTCGAGTCGCCCTTGAATGGCCTGTGTGCTAGCGGGAAAGTTGCCATATTAATCCTTAATTCATTATATAAAGGAAAGTTCCTTTGTATTCATCTTGTGCTACTGGGCGCTTAAATAGGCTGTCGTAGACCATTTTATTCTTTACTAGCGCAGCGTGGGCGGTTCCATCATGCAATAAAACATACCAGACATCGCCGCCTATTTGCTTCTGCAGACTTAGGCTGAAATCTTCACAATCGCCAGAAAACGGTTGGTCAATTCGGTCGTACACCTTCCACTCGTCAGCTATGTCTGCCTGATAACTAAAATTCCATAAAGCCAATCGGTGCGCCTCCTCATCAAGCGACAAAGAGACGCACCCAGTAAGGCTAAATATCAGTATCAGCAGGCGCATTAGCTGCCAAGCACTCTCTGACTTCATCTAGCGATAGACTCAGCAGGTTATGCTCACACGCTGTTATGTAGCGTATTAGATAGCCTGTAACGCCTTTATACGTCACTGGCATTCCAATGTGATGCGGTCTTAGTTCGCACGCTTCTGATACGATTGAATGTGTTTTTATCATGCTGTCACCAATATTTGATCAACTGAATCCCAAGGCGGAACCGACAATCCATTGCCTTTCCAGTCCCCATTAGCCTGCTTATCAAACAATCCCCAGTCTGAAGCGTTGCCGTTTATTATTGTGCCGTTTTGACCATTAGCTTTGTCGCGGATTGTGTCCGAATTATCATCAAGCGGATAGTCTCGAACCAGTGTGCCGTTGTCGTAGATTTTTAGGTTTGCTAGGATGCCTGAAAACTCTCTACCTAGAGACGCTCTTTTTTGTAGGGTGTTAACCTTTGCCCCGTTATATGTAGTCCATTGTGACCCTGTTGTTACAGCGCCATCAATAGATATGGAGGGGATTCCGCCGACAAGAGATATTAATACTTTATGCAACTTCCCATCATTCCATCCCGCAGAAGACACGAGTGTGGGCTGTAAGTCACCTGTTGCATTAAAGTTAAATACCCTTATAGAGCCGTTAGATTGAATGTCACAACCTAGCTCATTTGGCTGGGAAGAGTTACTGAATACTGTCTGAAAGTCCACTGTCGAACTTGTTAGGATATCAAACTCAATAACAAAATCCCCAGTAAGTGTAACCTCTGGAATAGTCGCGTAATCAGTCGTGCCTTCGTTTCGGCGGAAGTAGCGCTTAGTAGGCCATAAAATAGGAGGCCCGCTTTTTAAGGGCGGGTATCTCCTGAATTTCATCTGCTCAATAGTGGGTAATTTAGCCATAATTAAAAGCTCGTGATTTTAACGATTGCAGTAGTAGCGCCAACAACGCTGTCTAGTGTCACTTTAAACGCTCGAAGAGGGCCGCCAACGGTGGGGCGAACTCTTGAAGAATCATTCACATCAGCAGCATTAAAAAAGCCGTCTTGAACTTCGTCATAATATGGGTCGCGGAATTGTGACGCTTGAAAACGAACAGTACCAGCAGTTGGCTGCACGTCATCACCTGAGCCATCTTTAAATCGAATAGCAATGTGATGCTCTTTAACTTCCCCAGACATATTCAACAGTTCGGCAGTATCAACGCCACCAGTAATTGTGATGAACTTATTGTCACCTTCGAATACAAATCTTTCTATAGACATTTTAAAACCTCGTTAATTTCCTACATTATAGCCATAAAAAAAGGCGCTATAAAGCACCTTTTAATAAGTTGGCACGATTAATGCTATGCCTTTTTCGAAGGGGTTGAGCCTTCTAGTTTCTTTTCGCTTAACTCAGGCTCTTTCTTTTCAGAATCATCTGATTCTTCAGATTTAGGTTCTGGCTTTGTTTTAGGTTCTGGCTTATTAGCAACCTTCAGAATCTCAACAAGATTTACATACTTTGCCGGAATTTGATCGCCGTTATCACCAACTCCGTCAACCTTAATTACATCGCCAGCTTTCTTGCCTTCGATTTTTTTACTTTTAACTAATAATGAAAGTTTCATTTTCTTCTCCAGATTATAATTGGGGCGCTATGTAAGCCGCCCCGCTTGGTTAGATAGAGCTAACTGCAATACCACACTCATCGTTAGCAGTGAACTTAATTTCTAAGCTCGCAGCTGCCAATGTGCGGAAATTGTAGTCGTCTTCAGGGTTAGCACGGAACTGAGAACGAGTAGTGATCGGCATACCAGACAATACCTGAACGGTACGCTTGTCCTTGATCACAGCGATTAACTGAGAGGCCAATACCTTAGACGCGCCTTCTACTTCACGAACGCCAGCCATGCCCAAAACTACATCAGCAATGGTTTTGCCGTCTGAGTTGGTAGGTGATGCTAAGGTGTTAGACGCGTAGAACCAATCATCATCATTCACAAAGATAGTTGCAGGAGCCTTGAAGTTGTCACCGCGCAATAGCTGAACAGTCGCTTTAACTTCTGCCTGCCATTGTGAAGCAGTAGCGCCAGAAAGAGCTTGACCAGTCGTACGAGTGTTGCGCTTAGGGTGGGTACGCAAACCGTACAATGGAGAACCATTCACTACAATGCGAGTATCACCATCTAGTGCCAAGTCTTCTAAAGCGTTAGCCACTTTATCAACCGCGTTCATAGATGCAGCAGAGTCAAGCTGTACGCCTTCAGTCTGAGCAGCCATCACTTCACGCCAGCCAAAACCGAACGAGCTGTCGATGATTGGAACCGGTGTGCCGTGGTAATCCATTACAGGTTGGTCAAGTTTCGCAGATGATTTACCATCAAGCGAAATGTTTACCGAGCCAGAATCTGAAACAGTCTGGAAGTGGTGCATGATCTTGCCAATCGGCAGCGGCATGGTATTTTGTGCAAGAGTGCTAAATACTGTTAGCACTTCACGGCCAACTTCTAGCGCGTCTTTATCCCAAACACCCCAGGCATCACGAGGAATCGGAGTAGCATTGCCCTCCATGACTTCGCCGCCATGATTAGCCAGCATAATTTCATGCTGCTTTGCGTGAGCGTTGCGCAGTTTTACTACGTGCTCTTTTTGGGCCTTAGAACCCATTTTATTTACTGTAAAAGTCATTTCTAATTCCTTTAAACGGTGTAAGGTGCAGCGATAACCACATCAGCCAAATCACCAGCTGATAATGTAGCGCCTGCTTGATCGAAGTAAGCAACAACTAAATCACCACTTGCAGCAGCAGCTAAACGACCAGCAGCGCCAGCGGTTAGTTTTTGTCCGAACGTGTAAGTTCCAGCGGCTAATTCAACCTGATATTCCTGTTCTGGCTGAATGCGATAGCCTTGAGCAGTATCACCTGAAGCAATAGCGGTATCAATATCACCACCAAGAAAGCCAAGGTTATCCAGAATGAACAAACGAGCGCCAGTTGCAGGGGTAGCAGCAACATTCGTCGCAGCCGTAAAAGTAGTGCCGTCATAAGTCACCAACGTTGCAGGCTGGTATGCTCCAGCTGTTACGCCTGTTACTGTTTTTGGTTGGTCATCAATCTGACCGCGATATACTTTAGACATTATTTATCACCTTCTAGGTCGTCAACTGAGAAATAAGCATCAGAAGCAGGTTCGCCGCCTGAGTTAACCTGGGCAATTGTTTTGCCTTTAGCTAATAGGGATTTAAGACCTTCAACTTCCATGCCTTGCAACATGTTAGCTTCCATGCCTAACTTTTCGGTAACGTCAGCGACTAGCTTAGACTTTTCAGCTTCAGCGTTAGCAGTCACGCCTTTTTTTAGCTCGGCAATTTCTGCTTTGGCGTCGGCAAGTTCTTTTTCAAGAGGGCTTAACTTGTCTTTCATCTTGCCCTCCATTTCATCCGCATTGGCAGCAATCAGCGCCTTTACTTCTTCTTCATTCATTTCTAAAACCTCATGAGATTTAAAATTTGGCACGTTTTGTGCTTGTGGGTTATTGTAACCTACTGGGATGCTGTTTGCCAATAAGTCAAGAATCTTTTTACCCCAAGTTGGGATTTCCTCTTTTTCTGGCTCGTTGTGATTAACCACAAACTGAGTTTTCTCAGCATTAGTCCACATGCCAACGCCTTGGTCGGGGGTCGCTGCGCCGCAGTTTTGGAGAAGAATTGCGCAATGATCAAACGTCATATTGCGTGCAATCCATGTGTAATCCTTTCCCTTGCTATTCCCTACGGCCTGCTCTTTTTGCAGCATCAAGCCAGTTGAAATATGAATAGGATCTTTACTTTGTAAGCGGTCGATAAATTCTTGGCCGCGTGGATGCGCTAATGCTTGAGCCTTATTAACAACAACATCGGATTCAACAACACCGTTTTTATAAGAAACATTCTTATTTATAGCGCCGACATAGAACTTCTGTAAGCCGTCGCCGTTGGATGCGCTGATAAAATTACCGTCAGCATCAACAGGATGATCAAGTGGTGCTGGAGTTCCTTCTAGGCTGGCGTAAGACTTGGCGATTTCGTCAGCAGGATATAGGCCGCCATTCATAACAACGTCATCAACTACGGGCGTAGTGCTGCGGATAGTGATAGTTTCACCATCGTCTTGTATGCGGTCAGAATTGACCTGTGTGACGAAAGATAAGTTTTGTGTTTTCATTCTATTGCTCTAATGTGGCATGATAATTGCTATTATAGAGCTAGTGTGATTGATAGGCAAATTGTAGGCATAAAAAAACCGCTAAGCAGTTGTTAAACTGATAGCGGCCGTGTTAAGAACTACTCCGTACAAAATGAAGAGGGCGTAGCCGTGTTGGATTAGATTGTACTATTCATTAGGCTCAAACTCCACATGAATATGTGTCTTGTGTTGGATTACTTCAAACTTGCCAGAATCTAAATACGAGCTAGTATGATTTAAGTGGAACTCAAGCTTATCAGCAGCCTCATCCCCCCCGTCATCAAAATAACGAGTACGAAAGTCTAGCGCCAATCCCATGGGATGCAGCGAGCCAGCAGAGTGTATTAATTGAAAAGCCTTTGGGTGTCCTTCGCCATTTGGTAAGAACTCAGGGTAAACCGATTCGGCACCAGCGGTAATAACGCACTCTTGCCCCAAGTCTTTCCATACCCAATCAGCCCAGCGCATCGCATGACGCATAATTGGCTGTAGGCCGTCTAGTTTTACTGTTTCGTCTTTAACTATCATACAAACAACACCTCAAATTTCTTACCGTAAAAATATAAATCACCGTTCACTGACCACTCAAACGGCGCATGTATTGCCATGTGTGCGGCTTGCTCAACTATCACAAGCGCATCATCCGTTATCTCATCACCGACTACACGCTCGCATTCGTCTATTAATTCACGCGCGGCGGTGGTTTCCATGATGAATAGTTCTTCGTCTGTCATTTCCTCATCCTTATACAAAGCAAGCCAGACAACCTTCGTCCGACATCCAATTTAACTTAGCGAGCATTAGTGCATCATCGCTTGTTAATCCTGAACTTATTATATCCTCAACAGATACTGAATATATAACATCATGGCCAGCTCCTGTAATACCTTTGCTTGGGATGTATTTATTTATTATTTTAAGACCTTCAAAGACCTCGCATCCAACATCGCCAATAAGCGAACCTGCTATATCGTCATCCTCAAAAAGGCTCTCTAGTTCTTCTTCTGTCATCGGTAAATCCTTATCCTGCTAAGTTTAACGTAATCAATCTTACCTACATTCATCGCAACAACTCCTTTAATGCATCATTCTGCGTCTTGTGAAATATCATCCAGCTTTGCAGGTTGCGTATCTGCTCATCATCAAAGCAGACCGCGCCTGTTACGCCAGCCATCGGCATATCACCTTCATAGTCGTCTAGCAGGGCGCCAGGGACGTTTGGCAGCGTAATCACTGGAACATTAATAGTCTTATATCTAATGCGCTCAGAGCAGCCAGCAATGCCGACCAGTAATGCGAGCGCTATTAATACAAAGACCATTTCTAGTTTTAGGCGGACCATAATGTCTTATTCGTGCTCTTCTCAAGCTCTTCATTCCATGAGTAGGCAAAAAGAACCAGATCACGCTCACATAGAACCTCTTTTAGGTTCATGACCAAAGACATTGAAGTTACCCATTTTGCCTTCTTAATGTCATGCTTGTCATCAAAGTATCCTAACTCCCCGCCACATAGCTTTTCTTTATCACAAAGTAGATCGCTAACTTCCTTATTTGTGTCATATAAGAACATGCAAAAAGTACCAAGCCTTTTTGCTAAGCCAATCGATCTTAAGAAGTAGTAGAAATCAATGGTAATCTTATTTCTAAAGCTTTTCTTTAGTTCAATCTCTCGCTCTTTGATGCTTTTCTCGTAAGCGTAATAGTTACTTATAGCCTTTCTAAGAACCAGTATATCAACGTTTGCACTAATCATTTTAACTCTCCTTCAACCCACAAATTAAACTCACCAGCGCTCTTTGCTGGCTTGTCAATGTATTTAATAATCGGCTTAACTTTCGCCAGTGCCGATTCGACTTCTACTTTACAGTCTTTTGCGATTAATGCAACGGTATCGCTGCATTCTTTGGCCGCTGGAATTGCTGTTTTGGCATCGGATAGCTTTTGCTTCAATTCAGAATTCTCAGTCGTCACAATTAACAGCGACATCATGCTAGTGAATAGCAGGACTGTTAATAGCGTTACCAGCGGGAATTGCTGTAGTAGCTTTAGAATTCTAGTCATTTTTTACCACCTTCAATACAAATCAGAACTGGAGAGTTAGCAATGTCGCCCTCCTCAATCATTATTGACGTGCGGGCATCTTCCTGCTTGTTGTAGATGCTTTCTAATGTGTCACGGTTAAGCAGTTTATTGAACGCATCATAGCGCCCAGTGCGTACCGTATGACCATTATCAGCATCAACGTAGTGAATAGTAGCAATCATTATGCAATCGCCTTGCTGTAATTAAAATAAAACATCTGAGCCTTTCTTGCCAGAATGTCGACAATTTCAACGAACGGTAAAGCCTGCATTGCCTCTAGATCAACATCACCCACCCAAGTTCCATTCATTTGGATTTCAGCCTGCTTGAATGTGCCATTGTCGGTGGAATCAACAAGATTAGCGCACGCCGCCATATTGTGATTTTGATTTAAGATCGTCTCAATTGTTTGAATTAGTACTTTGTTCATGATCTCTCTCCTTTAATTTAAGCGCTGATAAATATGAAATACAAGCTCACTATTGCTTAGCATCACTGAATACAAGTACTTTCTATTAATCCCCATATCAACTTTTATTTCTTGACCTGTGCAAAATATTTCGAACTGGTAATCTGCCATTTCATTATCTGTATCAACCTCAGCCCATATACATATATTTTCATTCTGATTTCCAGCATGAAAAAACTTTGCTCCTTTTGGTGCTGAAATAGCGCAAACATTTGAAAAGTTCTTATTTGCTAAATTGTACTTATATACCGTTTTCATTTTCTCTCTCCTCATTGGTTTAACTTAACAATAGACTAATCAAATCTACTGTCAATGATTCGTGTGTAATTAACACGATTATTTTTTTTGGTGCGGCGCTTGTGGTCTTCGTTGACCAGTGCGCCACCGACCATAATTATGCAGGCTAAGATTAGGAATAGTTTGTTATTCATTGTCTGCCACCTTTGGTGCGGCACACCCTGCATCAAACATATTCTTGATAAACATTAATACTTCTGGGTCATCTTTTTCCAGTAGCGTACCTTCTGTATACCAGGATACTGTTTCAATAAACTCCTCAAGGTCTTTCTCTTGCTGGGTTTTCAGGGGGCGGAATAACACTCTATTTAGAATAAATGCCGCCTCTCTGCCGTCACGAAAAGTAATGATGCATTTTTCTTTCCCGTAAAAATCCACAGCGCCTTTATTCCAACACAGCGCATCGCATACCTTCGCAATCTCGCACTCAACCCCAACAGGCGGCAACCCTTCGCCATTCCACTCTTGCTGTGCTTCTGGTAGTTCGAATAGATTTCTGACCGACAATGGCCACACATCAGATATTTCATACCATTCAGGATTCTCAGCATCAACACTGAAAACGTATTCTAATCCATCGACTACTTTGCAAAAATGATTCATATAAGATGATGACTTTTCAACAAAATGCGTTGCACCTTCTGGAACCTTATAACCTTTGTATTCTTTAACGTATTTTTTCATTTCTCTCTCCTTAATTAATTTACTTAGCCACCTTACTACCTTTAGCAACCAAAGCAAGGTATTTATCTTTATTTTCTATCATCTTTTTGGCAAGTTTTTTGCTTAGGATATTGCCTTGATCGTCTACTATTGCAGAAGTCTGACTACACAAACAATTTATCGAATTCCCATCAATCTGATACCAGTCTTGCAACGCCTTACGAGTAGGCCACAAATAGCCATGCTTAGCCGCGTGCGTTGCTCTGGTGCGCCCGACAATCAAAGCCGACACATGAAGCAACTTAGTTTTAATGCCCTCGTCATTTGCTCGCTGGTCTTCGTCCCATAATGCCCTACGATGCGCCCCAGTGATTTCAGTTCGTGCTATTCGTTTAGCCCTAACCACTGCGCCTTTTCTATCTGAATCGCCCAATACTTGCGCCCGAATCTTTCGCGCAATCACGTTCGGATTATCACCGTTAGCCATGCCGTCAACCAGTAAGCGTCTAAGGTCGGTAGTCATTGAATCAGTGAATCCTTTGAAGTCCTCAAGCGCTCTGGATTTGACGTAAGCAATGCGGTCTAAGTAGGGTTGCGATCTAAGCACAAATTCAACCTGTCGAGGATATGCGCCGTCAGTCATGCCTTCAAAGTTTAGTAGTGCTTCAACCTCGCCAGACTCATAACCCATTGCAGCGGCTTGCTCAATAAAGTGCTGTTTAGTGCGTGGATTGGGCGACAATAGATAACGGTCAAGTAAGCGCTTAAGCTCATCATCTAATTCCTCTAGACTTAGCTCATCCAGTTGATAAGCATAGAATTGAGCATTGACGCTAAGATGATTAACCTCAAGCACTCGAAACTTTTGCTTATTGATCAGCTTGCTAAGTGCTTTCCAATACTGTTCAAACCGCGACTGAATCACCGCATTAGTGCGGCGCTCAATCTTAGTGGTCTGGGTTGGGTTTATTTTAGACTTTGGTAGGGTTGGGTTGGTCATTAACTATTAAGCCTTCTTTGTGTATTCAGTTTTGTCATACTGCACCGCTTCCACCACCATAGAGACTTTCGTGAAATCTCAAGGCTATTCAAGAAGCTAAGAATAAACTCGCCTCGCTTCTTGCTGATTTTTTCACATCGTCGAAATCCGACAACTCTAAACTGCTCACCGTTAGTCTTCTTTACATAGTGCCGCCTTCCATCAGATGACAACCCATCATAAATACCGATACACCATTGATCAAAAGGGCTTCCGTCATTCCATTTTGTCGCTAAAACGTAGTCGCCTTTTTTAAGCTCGCTCATAATCTCTCTCCTTTAATTGAAGCCCGACAATATCACGGAGTAATATCATCGTCAACGTCTTCTCCCTCAATATCCATTTCCTCAAACGCCTCAGTCTCAAGTCCGACCAGCTTAGCCAGCTTAACAGCATCAGCCTCACCACCGATAGCGCGTACAGAGTCAGCCAATACTTTAAACATATCAATCTTACCGCTCAGGCTAGGCTCAAACATTGAGGGCCAAACGACATCGAATTCTGACTTAGGCAATGCACCAACAGCGATTAGCTTATCAATCACCTTGCGAATCATTGGAGTGGCGAAATTATCACGGCGGCCCGTAGTGGTCTTTGCTGCTTGCTCCTGGTCGCTAGTCGATGCGCGTTCACCAGTTTGATGACCCCGAATAATCGTTTCAGGATAGCGTGTGCCGGCGGCTAGGTTATCCCAACATACTCGAGCGAATGGCTCGGGGTTGTCTAATGCAATGGCGATTGTCTCACGCTTGGCATTCATTAGAGCAAGTACAGCTTCAAAGTCAGCACCGATTCCTTTTACAGCTTCGCTTAGCTTCTCAGGTATTTCTGCAGGAGTTTTAGCGCCTAGCATTTGCTGAACTACTTGAATACTATTGCCCTCAAAAGTAATCGCCTGAGCGCCGCGAGCATTACGCCAGAACCCAGTACCACCAGCACCCTCTAATTTATCCAATGTGATAATAGTGTTATAGATAGGCTCTAGGCAAGACTTGCCGTAAATTGTGCCATCGTCCGAACCCTCAGCCCACATGATCAAACGGCTGTGGTGAATCGTTGGCTGGCGCGATGGCTGACCTTCAACAGGCTTTTCATTCAATTCATATAAAACAGGCTGGCCGAAATCAACGCTATTGGCGTCTAAGTTCCACTTAATCGGCTTTAATTGATCTTCAAAGAATGGTTTTAGCTCGACTACTTCACCAGTGCCAATTTCAGACTCCAGAGGCTTGCCGTCTGCAATAACTACCAACAACCCAGAGTAGCGCCCGACACGTTGACGTTCATCAGCACCCCTCATTGCGCGGAATAGTCCAGACCTCAATGTCCTGTCTAGTTTCTTTACAGCAAGCTCGAACTCGGTTTCATCGTCATTATCTGAATCGTTTGTAATACGCGGCTTTTGTGACCACGTTTCCTCGACTGGCATTACACAGATTCCATGGGCTACACCAATCCTATCGTACGCAAGCTTGAAGTGCTCAAAGGTTAGCTTTACGGGAAACCCATAAGCATTCCACGCTTTAGGCTGGGCAGTAGTTGAACCGATCATATAGTCGGCTGAGAAGGGGTCAGCTCTATTTAGGATAAGCTGCCGTGGTGAATTATCAGGCATAAAAAAGGCTCTGTTGTGAGTATTAGAGCCATTATAAGGTTTATGCAGGTTTTATGCCATAGTCCTAGTGAAAGGGCTGGGTGGGTTAGCTAAATAAATCGCAACTATCTGAGCACCCGTTTGATTGGTCGCTATGCTGCTCATAATATCTATCATGAAATTTATTAAAGTCTAAAATGGATTCGCCTATCATTTCTTTCGTGCTTCTGTTCTTTCTAAAGAAGTTTCCCTTATTGTTATCGGCATTACTACCGCTATCTCTAGCTATTATTTCCATATTGTCAAAATGGGTGAATAGCTCAGGTGCTTCGTGGGCGATCGTAAGCAGCTTTCTGTCTGATTTTTTCCAGCATGTTACGCAGTTCCCGTAATGTTCCGGCACTTCTAAATCAAACGACTGGCGCGACCACCAACCAAGCACGTCACCTTTACGGCTAGGATTCCATTTAATTAATGGGTAGATAATTTTCATCTCATCCATATTTGCCGCCATGCGATCAATCTCATCTATACGAATACCAATAGCGCGATAGGCATCGCTCAAGCCGTTATCTTTCATCCATCCGTTGAATGGGGCTAGTTTTAGCTCTCGATTGCAGTGTGGGTACGACTGATTAGGAATGCCGTATTTTTTAACCATTTCATAAAATGGCTCTGAATTGCGAGCAGCGGTTTCAAAGTTTACGACTTTGTACTTTGTGCCTGTTCGTTCTCCGTGAATAATGTCAGCCTCAAGCCAAGCAAGATTTAGATTAAATTCCTTGTCACATCGATTAACAAACTCTAGCGTTCTTTCATCCTCGGCACCGGTATTCATAAATACAAATCTTAGATTGTATTCAGTTGATTTATTTAATTGTAGCCACCTTGCCATGTACGCCGATGTTCTGCCACCTGAAAAACTAACGATTAAATCTCTCATATCAATTTAACGCCTCAAACGCAGCCCTAATGTTTGAGATAGTAAAATCAGCTATTTGATAATTGGCTACGATCTCATCCATGATATCTTGCTCTGAAACTCCATATGGCCGAGGAGAATTCATAGCACTGCAATAATCATCATAAGAGAGTTCGGCGTCAATTATTGAGACTTCATCAAATAGGCCGAAGGTTATCATTTGCATATAATTCATTTATAATCCCCATTAATCTCGCTTAACTTGCCCTGGTAGTGCTCAGAAAGCCCGTCAATACGACTCCTAAGCTCTTTTAGTTCTTTGTTGAATGATTCTTCAAGCTCAGTATTGCGAACGTCTACAATCCACATTGATATGTTACGAAGGCCCGCATCTCGTTTGCGGTCATTCATGACGGCCGTACTGGATTTAACCGCTGTTCTTACCGACCTGATTACGTTTGATTCTGTTTTCATTTTTGCCCCTCGGCCCCGAAGGGCTTTTATTAGTTTGTATATTCAGCCCTGTATGATTCGCCGCCATCAATTTTACTTGAATTGGCATTCCTTATCATTGACGTAGCCATTGCCATCTCTCTAGAGTCTCCCATCTTTACTAGCATTTTAAAAAATGACATTATTTCCGAGTCATTATTCCATGAGTTAAGAACATTCTGAATTTACTTTTCATTTAAACTCTTTGCTAAATCATATTCATTCATAGCGTTACTCTCTCTGCGTTGTTTGTTTCGATGAATAGATAATAGTACCTTATTTAAATAATGTAAATGGTTTATGTGTAAATAAATCAAATTAATCCAACTGTCTGGGATTTCCGGATAGTTCAAATTTGTGTATAATGACTGTGCAGTAAGAATTACCCGACTGTAGTTAGAGCCCGCCAAGGTTAATGGACGTGGAGTTTCCAAGTCGCCCTCAAATTGCGCGGGCCGTTTTATTATTAAAAGGCCGCTAATGCGACCTAATAAACCCTGAATTTTTCTTGTTCCTCAGCACTCATGCTTTCCCATCTCGCCAGTGCTTTGTAATCTCGCATTGGCCTGAATTGCTGAGATTTTGGCACATCATCTTTGCGGCGCAAAAAACACGGGCCGCTATAGTTGTACCACTCAAAATAGATATGCTCAAACCGATAGCCTCTGCATATATTCATGTGAATTATTTTAGTCATTACTTTCTCCGTTTATCTATGTTTACAATCATCTAAAATAGCATAAGCCTTTTTATAGCACCAGTTTACAGACTCAAACGCGGCTATAACATCACGATAATGATAGCCGTATTTTTTTGCAACGCCTTGGCTGCCATTGCCGCGAACGGGTGTTCCGTCCTTAAACACATACTTCTGACTGTAATCACCATACCTATCTAAATTCATTTGATAAACAAGCAATTGAAACGCTTCAATATGATCATAGTTCGCGTACTTGAAAAGTCGTCTAATTCTAGTAACGGGGAATCCGTACTTACTGGATAATTCCTCAGCCGTCATTAGTTCGCCATTCATATCACGAAACACTGTGCCGCGACTTTTTACCTCGGTGCTATTCAGAATATTAAACGCTTCAGCATAGTCATAATTAGCACGACTAAATACATTACTGATATGAGACTGCGAGTATCCGTATTTCTCGCCCAATTCTACACATGTCGATGGGGTTCCATTAATGTCATGGAATTTGACAGCTTTACCTGGCGCTGACTTGTTTAATTTTCTGAGTAGTTCTGAGGCTATGCTTGTCATTTACTTTCTCCGTTTATCCCTGCTAGAACTAACAAGCGGTTGCCTATCGCTATCCAAAGGCCAAGGTATAGTTTGGCAACAATCAGCACAGATTTGCTTTTGTATACTGCTTAGTTTAATTGTCGTCTTATGATCGCAAAAGCTCGGCATAATCATATATAAAGCTATTAATATCACCGAGATAATGATCATCATCGCTATTAATGCTGTAACGTGTATTACTATCATTTATTAAAACTCATCAAAATATAGACTTCGCATATAGCGCGCAGTGGGTTTTTATATCCTCTTACAAAATTAGACCAGCCAAACGTCATTTCAGGATTTGATGGTAAACGGCCAGATTTCCAACTGCCATCGCTATCTGGCATGATGGCAATACCATTAGCAAAAGCAATCGGCATAATGTCGTTAGGGTTGGCGCATGGATTAAAATTACTTGCTAGGCCATAGCTTACTGACAATGATGTGAATTTTAATAGCTGATCTCGACGCTGAGAAAATGCCTTAACTCCTTCCTTAGACTCAACCCAAGCAACCCCTTTATTAATCTGCTCTTCACTGCACTGTGATAGGAATTCTTGCGTAATCATTATTGTTCGCCCCTTAGTTTGTTTGCGTAGTTTCTGGCATCATCAAGGTAAACAAAAGGTTTGTAAGATTGTCCTTTTACGTAATTTGCACCACCCTTTAATACTGATTCAATAAAGCGATCAACAGCATCAGCCTTAATATTGTTATCGTGCTCTACGCATTCTGGGCAATCTGTACCATCATCAATACTTATTAATACAGTGCCAGCACCTCGACATGTTCCGCACAATACACTTTCGTATTTTTCAATCTGATACCTCAACTCTGCATTTTCTTTAAGTAGTTCTTGCACCTTAGCGCGCTCATCGTAGTGCTCAACTCTTAACTCATCATAGTCAGTCTTTTGCACATAAGCGCCGCTAACGTCATCCCGCTTAGCTTCAATGGTTGAATACTGGCCGTTAGATTCGCGGTATAATTTAATTTCTTTCATTTCTCTCTCCTTGCGCTGTTACTTATTCTTTTCTATTTCAATAGCTCGATTAAGCGAATCGCGTGCTTCTGTTAGGTCTTGGATAACTCCCTTAGCGCCTCGCTTGCCTGGCATCAACTCTTTCTTTACCGCGTGAGCCGTTGCAGGATTGATAACATTAAATGCCGTAAGCACATCGTAAACATCGACATAAATGTCATGGTCAATGCCATCAACAACAATAGTTTTAATTTTTCGGCTGTACTTGTTGTTGTTGTCGTGCTCGATTACGTCAGACTTGTAATGCTCGCCGTCGTTGCCATTTTGCGGAATAACATTCATTCTTTCTTCGCCTTCTTTCCATGCGTCAGGGCGGGTTTCTATTAGTTTAAAAGAGCCAATACTGTATGCAATATCGCTTTCATTATCACTCAATAACCGAACGTATGAACTGCCCTCTCCGTCAGCCAGAAGATACATTTTATCATTACACCAAAACATGTCTCCATCCTGCGACTTCATTAACCGATCAGCCCACTCAGGCGCTCTACTCCAATCTACATCACTCATCTTCCCACTCCTCAATCAATTTAACGCAATTCTTAACCGATCGATATTGAGCGGCCTCTAGGTTTAATTCTTTACTGATAATTCCGCAATGTAGCTCAGTGCCATTGATTGTGACTACCTCACCATTATTGCATTGCGTGAGTATTTCCAGTGATCGCGATTCTTTGCCGATGTCGTAACCCATGCTAGCTATTGAAAAGTAGAATCCACACATTAGGATCAGACCGAATGCGTAGATTGCTGATAGTGTTTTATAGTTCATTCTCCTTTCTCCTCCAGTTGGGCCAGTAATGCGTCTGCACACTCAACAGCCCACTAAGCCATCTTATTAGTTTCTTCTGTGCAAAATCTGCCTTGAGTTACTAGGCCAGTCATAGCCATTGCTGCGAACTGTTCGCGCTTTGTTAGTCCAGAAGCGTCAAGAGTTGATTGTGTACTGCTATCTCGTACCTGACATGGCTTAGCCTCACTACTAAACATTGGCATAGCTGGCATATCGCCGTTTTTAATACTCATAAATCTCTCCAATTAAGTTGGCGGCCGTTCGCATCATGCTTGGGCCGCCGTTCGCCAGGGTGCGAATTAGTTTTTTAGGTTAGCTACAATTTCTTCTAACTCAACAGCCGCCTCTAAATATTCTGCCGCTTTTCTTGATCTTGGATTAGCTGCTTTAATTCTTAGATCACTTGCTTTGTTGCTGTAGTCGCTAATAAAGAAATCTTTTACGTCTTGGCTAAGTTCTGAGTAATCCATAATCTTTCTCTCTGTTTTGTGTTTCGATGAGTTCACTATACGCGGATGATTTACCGCGTCAATACTTTTTAGTGATTATTTTATTGCAGACATAAAAAAGCCCTCACTAGGAGGGCTAGTCTTCTATGTTTGGCAACCCACGTAGGAATCGAACCCACGTCTTCGGTGTTGGAGACCGCTGCTCTACCATTTGAGCTAGTGAGTTATAAAAAAACCCTCACGAGGAGGGCTTAGCATCGACTAGGAGAGAGTAATTAGGCGACAACTAAATACTAATTCAATTATCGTGCCAATGCAACTACATTAGACGATTGGGCAATAGCATTCCTACCATTGGGCCGGTATCTAGCAGCGCAATCGTTACGGCATCGATAGTATTGTCCACCATATCATCATGCTTGTGCGTATCATCAACAGTAAAGCCGCTATGCTCTGCAATGAACTCAGGCAGCCACTTTTTACCGCTTGGCAGAGATACTTTGCCAAGCTTTACTTGTGGCGTTACATCATACGCCCGCTGAACCTTATCTATATTTCGCTGCAATGCGGTGACAGGTAAAGGAAGCTCGTTTTGCAGTTCTTGAATTAATCCAGTGCCACTAGATTTATCTTCTACGTTAATAGATCGTAATATGCCATAACTAGTGTCTTCGTTGCGACCCCAGGCAGTTAGGCAGAAAGCTCTAAACGATTCGCGCAACTCGGGCGCGGTATATTTAGCGCGGTGCATGTCGATTAGATAAACACAGCCATCATATACTCCCCACTCACAAAACACCGTGAAATCGTTATGCTTGCCTTTTTTCTGTGCAGTATCGGCGGTGATGAAACGGTATTCATAAAGATGCGGCTTGTCATCATAGAACTGCCACCACTCAGGATTGAATATTTGACCACCTAGCGCGATAGGGTTCTGCATATACTGAGACATAAACGTGTATTCGTTCATTTCCCATAAATCCATCAACTGCCCTATATCCTCGTTAGCGGGCCAGAACGACCAGTAGCCATTAATCTGCTCAGTATGGCAAACATCGTTAATACAGTTGGTGCGGTGTGGTTCGGGCAGCGAGTCTATATAGTCTTGGTTAATCAGGGCGGGAATTTCCACGAACTCAAACGGCAAGCCCATGCCACCGCTTTTAATGAATCCAGACGTGTCCATTAGGTGCGTTCGCTGCTGAATGACTCCCACTGGTGTTGGATGATCTTTTGATTTATCGCCACGGCGAGAGCGGATTGTGTCAACTGTTAGCGTATGATTCTTTGCCCTTTTAACTTCTGAAAACATATCACTAGGCTTATCAGGATCATCCATCCAAACCATTCCTGAGAAGTAATCAGAAGGATAGCCGCCACGACCGCCAGTAACTTGTCCTCCAGTAGACTTACTAATTAATTCAAAGTTTACCTTCCCATCATTACCAAGCTGCCACTCTTCGGCCTGATCTGATAAAAACTCAGACGGCCAAAGCTCCTGCCACTCCTTAGACTTTATCATATCGCGCACACGGCGTGAGTTGCGTTTAACCAAGGTGTCAGCATAGGAAAGGTTTAAATAGCGCTGTCGATCAGATTTAGCAATATTCTGAATGTGCGTCCAAGCTGGAAAGAAGATTGACCAGATTTCGGTTTTTGTGCCACCAGGGGGGATGTTGATTATCGTATTGCCCCGCTCCCTTTTTACCAGCTGCTCTGCAATGTCGGCCATTAGAAGGTGATGCCAATTACAGATAAACTTCTGGCCCTGTGTCAACTGGAACCAGATCTGCACAAACTTAATAAATGATTTCTCAGATATTAGTTTAATGGCTTGCTTCTGCCCAGCCGTTAAATCTTCCCATTCAAGCATTAAAGGTTATCCAGAATGTCTTGAACATCTTTGCCGATTACAACGGCGTCTTTCGGCGTCATAGAACCATCTGTAGAGCTGTGATCAACAGCGTGTCTGTCAGAATACTTTTTAGGCTTCAGTTTAGACGCAGCCCATTTGCGGACATCAACACGAAGGCGAGAGCGCTGGACGTGTTCACCGTTGATCTTATAGCCCATATTCTCGCCATCTTGGCCGTGTGATTCCATCCAGTCGTTGGTTCCGTCATCAGCAATTTCAAGCATTTCTTCAACTAAAGCGTCTGCTGATTCTTCTTTAGCAATCTCGTACTGCTCCCTAAACTCAGGCTTTTCTCTCAACCATCTAAACATTGTCGCGCTTGCTGGCATGTCAGGATCGCGTGATACAGAACGCATTGATTCACCTAAAGACAGTCTCTCACAAATAATATCTGAAAGGTCTTGAGTGTATATAGTTGGTCTTCCTGTTTCTTTTTCCTCGCTCATTACAAACTCTCATTAATTAAAAACATGGTTCATTATACAGCTTTGGAATGTTTAAAGGTAGGTGGTGAATCTTTTAAAAGAAGGTATTATTCGAGGTTTTTTCTGTCTGGGTGCTTAATATTTTTTTCTGTTCTTGCGCAAGGAACTTGCTGTTCAAAGAACATATAAAAAATATCATATAAGCTCACCCTTGTCAAATAAATATTTTTTTCCTTGTAAATCAATGACTTACAGCTGTATGTTTTTTGATCTTTTCCTGTATTTGCGTGTTTTATCCGCTTTTTGTTGCTATTCGCAATACTTTTCACTGTTTTGCATTGCGCTTGTCAATATTTGGTGTGCTTTTGCAATTATTATATTTCTTATTTCAACATAAGTGTTGACGGTTGGTGCAAGGTATGTGAATATAAGCCTCACGATAAAGAAAAACACCAAGGATTCAAAATGACGCAGATTTCAGAGAACTTATTTATAGCCAGATATTTGGCTAATCCTATTAAGGATGAATCGCTAGGAGAGGTGGCTAGGTCGTCAAGAAAAACGCGGCAGGCGCTTAGTGCTAAAATAAAGAGAATTGAAGATAGGTTCTTGGTATTGGGTGACATGCTAACATTGTCGGGATTAAAGCTATCTGATGTGTCTGATGACAATCTAGAATTATTTGCAAGTAATTGCGCATACGAAGGACTGTATGAGAAAGCTGCCGAAACGATTGCCGCAAGCACTGCTGTTGAATTTTACGCTCGTGCAAAGGCATTCACCTCAACCTATTACCCAGATGGCAATGTACGTCCTCAAAAGGAGAAACGATAAATGAGTAACGCTATTAAACCGTCTTTTTCTATTGAGTGTGAAAAGTCTGTTCTTGGCGCAATACTCACAGACGGAAATGCATTGAATAACATCAAGCACAAACTTTCATCAAGTGACTTTTATCTGGCAAAGCATGTCCTGATATATAATGAGATGCTTAAAAAGAGTAGTGATGGCGAGCCATTTGATACAGCTCTACTGTTTTCCTCTATTGAAGAGGCTGGGCTATCGAATGAGATTGGCGGGATTGATTACCTTAGTGATCTAATGATGACTGTTGAGCAGCCTGGTTACGCAGAGTTATACGCAAAAAGAATATTAGAGTTGTCAAAAAAGAGAAAGATAGACGCTCTTTTTATTGAACTTACTGAATCAATGTCAGGATCAGTAAATCAGACTGAGGCAATAGCTGAATTTAATGAGTCTGTAAGCAAGATAGAAAGCAACAGCAATAATGACGGGCTTTTCTCAGAGATAGTGTTTGATTGCGAAAGCGCTTTAGATATGGATGAGCCTGATTTTTGGATTGATGGATACCTGCCTAAAGATTCTTTCTCTATGGTATTTGGGCCATCTGGTCAATTTAAGTCGTTTATAGCTATGGATATAGCCTGCACAATTGCATCTGGCATAAGTTACCACGGCAACGAAGTTGAGGCAGCTCCAGTTATTTACATGACAGGTGAAGGTCAGCGATCAATCAAGCTGAGAAAACTAGCTTGGCAAGTAAAGAATAAAGTGGTCGCCAAAAATATGGGGATATTGCCTCGCGCAATTGACATGACAAGCTCTTCAGCATCATTTCATCTTTCTGAAGCGGTCAAAGACTTTGAGAAAACAAAAGGCATTAAGCCTAAGTTGCTAGTTATCGATACACTAAACCGCTCATTCGGTGATGGTGACGAAAACAGTACTCAGGATATGACAAAGTTTGTTAAATCTTGCGATGAATTCAGGGCGACTACTGGTTGTGATATTTTAATTATTCACCACAGCGGAAAGGACGTTCTAAAAGGTGCTCGTGGCTCGTCAGTGCTCAAGGCTGCGCTAGACAATGAATTCAGTGTTGAGCGCGTCGGTGAAGATTTGCGAGGGCGCAATGTGACTCTTTCATGTAGTAAATGTAAGGACGGTCAAGAGCCACCTGATATGACGTTTTATATGAAGACGGTTCCGCTAGGAAAGAAAGATAAGAAGGGTCGAGAATTGGACTCTCTTGTCCCTGAGCTAACCGAAAGCCCGACAGAAAAATATGTTGATACTGGTAAGCAGGCTTTTATTGATATTGTTAAGAAATTGGATAATAAAGCAACAATGAGCGCTGTATTGAAGGAGTTTAAAAACAATATGCCGATTGGTGTCGATCAATCACAGGCCGCTGCTGTGTTAAGTTCCATAGCATCAAATTGTGGTGCTTACGTCTATGGTGGAAGATACCACCTTCCAGACTAATGAATCAAGGCCGTCAATACTGGCGGTTAAACTTAAAGATAGGATTAATATAATGAATATTAAATATGAAGATTTTTTAATTGATGGCAAAGTTTACACGAATGACGTGTCTATTGCGCTGGGAAAGAAAAGGGCTTTAATAGATAGTTTAGCCATCAAAATTGTTAGTTTGTTTTGTGTTAGCTTTAAATTAAAAGACTGGACTGGAAAGAGGATTATTGACGGGAAAGAGGGGTGTGCCGAGATGGTAATAACTGAAGATATTTTTTACATTATATTAAATGCCCTACCAGCTTATGAGAAGCATGTAGAAGAGCGAAGACTTGAGTTTTATAAAAAACTTAAGGAAGAACACAAAAGACTAAAAGATGCTGGATTAATTTAATTAACCCTTGCCACCATAACCCAGCCTTGCTATTGTGAGTTTCCCTTACAGGAGGTGGTTATATCTCAACGGGCTGTGGATCAGCTTCACCGATATGCTGTCGTTAGACATGAATCGGTTTTATTAATTTGGAGAGAGTCATGAATAAATTTAAGTTTTGGAATACCATATCAAATAGATTTGAATCATCAGATAATTATGTTATGGATAGTGCCGGAGTTGTGTTTAGTACAAATGATCCAGACTTCGCGCTTTGGCATGAGGAAAATATTATCGCAGTCGCATCAACTGGCCTGCTCGATAAGAACGGAGCTGAGATTTATGAGGGGGATATTATAAAGACCACCGCTTTATTCAATAATTGCAATCAAAAAGGCGCTATTGATTATTTTACCGTGATTAGTTTTATGGGTAATTATTGTTTAGCTAAATATGGTCATGATGCAGGCACTCCAATTTATCCCACTTGTCTAAAATCATCAATCGAAGTTATCGGCAACACTCGCGAAAATCCAGAGCTACCAAAATGAGCAGAATAATGAACAACATCACCGAGAAAAACGTAAAAGTAGGCGAAATTACTCTATTGTTTGTCGGAATGACTGACGACAAAGACGAACGCAATCAACAGCCGATCTTTGCAGTACCTGGTCGCGGCAAAATCGTAGGGCGAACTAACGCAATTCGAGCCGCTAAGAACATAATTAACTGTAACTCTAAGCTGCGATTGAATAAGTATAAAGGTGTTAAGTAATGATTAAATTATTCGCATTAATATTTTTAATACTGGCCTGCGCTTCGTTTTTTGTTAATGGAGCCAGCGGAAATGTATCAGGCTGGGGGCTTCTAATTCTTGCTAATATTTATTCATTGGCGAATATAATGGGGGCCAAGTGATGAAGAAACGCAAACAATACGTAGCGCACATTAGTAAGGCTCGATCAGCTAGAGCGGCCATGAAATACCTTGCTGTCGGTTTTTGTGCTAATAATGACCACTTGCACCTAATCAATACTAAGCATAAGCGATTCGAGCGCGCAGGGGCTTCAATCAATAACGCACTAGAGAAGATTCGTTATAAGTGGGTAATTCATATTGCGGTAATGACTCGCAGTAACGACGGTCAGCAGGATTTACACTTAGCAGACGCATCGCCAGACTTTGAGTGCTTTAAAGAACAGATAAACAATAGTGTCACAGCTGGGCACAAGAAGTTTATTAGTGAGGTTAATGCTGAATACCCTGACATGGTGTGTAATATTGGCTGGCTTGCCTTGCCAGTTTATCAAGATGTTAGCGAAGCTGAATTAGAAGAATATTTTAATATGATGGGCTGCTGGGAATTGTTAGCGCCTTGGCAGGCTGAATTGTTTGGATAGGATTAGAGTGCCGCCTCAATTTGAGCATAATATAGAGGCTTGGGCGGCTTATGTCGGGTAATACCGAAGCACAACACATTATAAACAAAAGGAGACAAAATGAACACAGTAGAAAAACACTGTAAAAAATACGCGGCCAAAAACTGCACTGGCTGTCCGTTCGCTGGGAGTGAGTGCGTTGCGCCCGTCGGTGATAGTCGCTTTTCAGAATGGTTTAAATCTATGAAAAAGCGAATAGAGGCGCTATATTAGCCGTAACATGGCCGCTATCAGAAATGCTTAGCGGTTTTTTTATGTTTATTTAAAATTAATTACTTTTAGGTGTTGCATTAATACTGATTGGTGTTAATATAACTACATCGAAAGACAACAACGAAAGAGAGAAGAAAATGAAAAACTTCACAACTAAGCAAATCAAAGACGCACTAATCGAGCTTTACAGTATGAAAACAGAAGAAGCAATGAAGGCTTACCAAATGGCTTTTGAAGAGTTAAACGAACGATTGGGTGATGATGCTTTTGATGCTTTCTTGGATGCTTACGGACTTTAACCAACACGCCCCGAAAGGGGCTTTAAAGGAGAGAAGATTATGAACGCTAAAACGAAATTCGATGAGATAGTGAACGAATTTAAAAAGGAAGTTGAAAAGTCAGTTAAATACGCTATTGATGACATTCATTCAGAGCTAGTGCCATGTGTTAATGACGACACTGAGTTTAATGCAATTCAGCGAGCACATCGTCTTGTATCAAGCATACTGACAAGTAATTTTACACTAGAAGGAGATGAAATTATCTGCAATGGCTGGAATACTAAACTAACCAATAACGACCACGACCGACTAGTTAATAAACTGGCAGAAAAATGTAGTGATAAGGCAGCGCAGTTAAAAATAGAACGTCTAGAACGACAGTTAAAAGAAGCGTACTCAAGAAATTATTAAGAGGTGAACAATGAAACCAATAACAGAAGTATTAAGCCGCTACAAAACAATAGCCGCAGCATCAAGAGCAACGGGTGTTGCGCCTAAGCTGCTGCATGAAAACATCGCCCGTGGCGCGCTGGTAGAGCCAGACGGTACGATATGGATCAGATCAAAGACTAAGTTGAAGATGGAGAGTAAATAATGAGCGAGTGGATTAGTGTTAACGAGAGACTGCCAAGTATAAATACGGATATTAAATACTCTTTATACTTAGCTATTCATAAAGATTGGGATCACCAATGCAGGATACTCATGTTTGATAATGAAGAATCAGCATTTACAAGAGATGGTGGTGACGTGCAGAAAATAACACACTGGATGCCACTACCAGAGGCGCCAAAATGACACTACCAGAAGCAATGCAAGTACTAAAAACATACAACGAATGGCGGCGCGGTGCTGAGATAGATATGCTAGAGCCGCGTTTAATTGGAATTGCAATTGATGTGATTCTTGAGCACTTAAAAAAGAGAGAGAGCAATAATGACAACACTAACAAGCCTTAACGACATCCTGTTCGACCAGCTAAACCGCTTAAATAAAGACGACTGCGACATCAAGCAGGAAACCGAACGCGCCAAAGCAATGGCATCATTAGCCAAGGAAGCGGTCGGCAATGCTCGACTAGCATTTGAAGCAAGCAAGCACTACCACGGCGAGGCTGGATTAATTGAGCGAAACCAAAAACCAGCGATGCTTGGCAATGATTAAAAGTAAGCTATTCACTCAAGATCAAATCAAGTGGATTCAGAGAGCGTATAAAAAATACGCTCGCGCTGAAATGACGAAGCGATTTAACAATAAATTTAACACTAATGTAAAAGTCACTCAGATGGCTACATTCGTGCAAACGAAAGGCATTAAATCAGGTCGTACTGGGCAGTTTAATAGCGGTCATAAAACGTGGAATAAAGGCACGAAAGGCGTAATGAAGGCCAGCTCAACGTCATTCAAGAAGGGTATTAGCGTTCACAATGTATTACCCGTTGGCAGTCACAGAATAAACAAAGACGATCATTCAGAATTCAAAGTCGCTGAACCTCGTCGCTGGCTAACTGAGCAGCGTTTAATCTGGGAGCATAATCACGGGCCGATAGCTGAAAAACACGTTGTGAGGTTTGTCGATGGCAACTATAGAAACTGTAATATTGACAACTTGTTTCTAGTGAGTTGTGCCGAGAATCTGCAATTAAACAAACTGCAATACTCAAAACAGCCCGAAGCATTAAAGGAATCGACGCTTTTAATTGCAAAAATCATTGCAAAAACTCATGCGCTTGGTAAGGTGTGAGTTCAATAATTAGGAGAGAGAAATGGAAATAACAGTAAAGGAAAGTAAAAAATTATTGCCTTGTCCATTTTGCGGTAGTGAGAATTTAACGACATTCCCATTTTATAATGAATGTGTTGTTCACTGCAGTAACTGTCAATGTGATGGCCCTGAGGGTGATATGCCGACATGTGAACGCTTATGGAATGAGAGGTCAGAGAAATGCAACCACTAACATTACACATTCAATTAATTGAATACAGAAAAGAATCACACGATTTTATAGCTAAGACGAAGATGGGAGAGAGTTTTATCTTTGATCCTTTCGTTGCTTGTTCACTATTGATGACTGATGATGAATACGAAGATGGCAAAGGATTTGATCTTGTTGGGCGTGAATTTTTAATGACTTATTACACGGCCACGAATCACAATGTTTATACTCACGAAGGCGGCTTAATTGACATAACTTGTGACAACTCGCTGGAGAATCTTAAATGAACAATCGACAAAGAAAAAAAGCAGAGGCCATTCTGCACAATGAAAACCTAGAGAAAAAGAAATCATTGGCGCTGGATAAAATAAACAATCCAGAAAAATACGCACGAAAAAAACCAACAAAAGCAGAGCGTCAAAAAATGGCTATTATTACTGGAATGTGTGGCGCTTTCGGGGTTCGGTTATGACCTCGATGCAACTAAGACCCTATCAAGCAGAAGTCCACAACGACTGCATGGAGTATTTAAAAGCGGCTAATTATCTCGGCCCTGCTGTTATCAATGCCTCAGTAGGCGCAGGTAAATCCGTACTCATTGCGGCAATAGCAAAGCACTGCCAAGATGCACCACCACTAAAAGACCGACCTGTTCGCGCAATTAGCATTCAGCGCTCAGGAGAATTATGCTCTCAGAATAGCGAGGCGGCCTTTGCTTACGGCGTGAATCGTCAAAGTATTTTCTCAGCTAGTCTTAATCGGAAATCAAATATGTATCCGATTATTTTTGCAACTGAAGGGACGCTATACCGAGCACTGAAAACCGAGTTTGTTAATCATCCTGTTGATATTCTAATGATCGACGAGTGCCACATGTGCCCATTTGATGAGCCAGATACGCAATTCATGCAGATTATAGGCCACTTTATGCGCCTTAATCCTAATACTCGCATCCTAGGCTATACGGGCAGCCCGTACCGTGGCACAGACACAATCATTGGTAAATTCTGGACGAATATGATTGGCAATATCTCAACAGATTGGCTAATTGATCAAGGCTGGTTAGTCCCGCCGAGCTTTGGGTGGCCAGACTCTCAAGACACTGAGTTTGATTTTAAGGAATTGCAGCCAAAGTACGGTAGCTGGGAATTTGACGAAAAGCAGTTGGACGAAATTATCATGGGCGACCCTACGCGAACTCAGCGAATTATGGCCGAGGTTCTGCACAAGACACAGGATAGAAACGGCGTGTTAATCTTCTGCTCAAGCGTTAAACACACGGAAGAAGTCGCTAAATCTTTGCCAATGGGTAGTTATTGCGTCATTACAGGCGCAACAGGTTCAGCTGAGAGGATGGATTTATTAGCAAAGGTTAAGTCAGGTGAGATTAAATACTGTATTAACGTGTCTGTATTAACCACAGGCGTTAATCTACCCATACTTGATACGATTGTATTTCTAAGACCTATTGGCTCGCTGGTGCTGCTTACACAATCCATTGGGCGCGGCTTACGACTGCATGAAGACAAGACAGATTGCTTGGTTTTAGATCACGGTGGAGTAATGGAGAGAATAGGCCATCTCTATAATTCACCAATGCTAGACGAAGCTGAGTATGAACGGGCCAAGAAAGAAGAAAAGGAGTTAATTACTTGCCCTAACTGCTCAACCGAAAACAGCCCTCATGCTAGGCGATGCCGTGGTGAAGATTCTAGTAGTGCTGATAATCGCTGTGAATTCTTTTGGTCGTTTAAAGAATGCCCACACTGCCAAGCTCAGAATGACCCGACAGCTCAGCAATGCAGAAAATGTAACGGTGAGTTGCGTGACCCTAATGAAAAATTATTAAACACACCCTACGCAGATCAAGACTACGAACCCGTAACAGGTTGGAATATCGCTCCACTGAAAAACGGCTCGATCAAGGTAGAATACCTGCTAGAAGCCGAGAGAAAAGACGGCAATCCGATTGTCTATCTTAACCCTGGCAGCAGCTCACACGGCGCAAAACAGGCGTTCAAACAATGGCTAAGCGTCAACAAAGAAAGCGGCGGTCAGGGTTATGGTTTGCACATTCTATCAAAACAATCGCCAGAATCAGCAGCAAAGTTTGTCGTTAAATACTGGCTAAATCCAATGAAGCCGCCGACGGGAATTAAGTTTCGAGTAAACGGCAAGGGTAAGTTTGTCATCGGTCGAGTAACTAGAGAATAATTCAATTAACTGTTTACAACGTGCAAAAAGTGCGTAAGATGTGAAACACAATTAACACTAGGAGAGTAGAAAATGGCTCA